>NZ_BAAFZH010000074.1:0-104087 GCF_054684315.1 Scytonema sp. NUACC21
GTTAAAAATGGTGCAAGACAGTTAGAATGCACAATGAACGGTATTGGTGAACGGGCGGGAAATGCAGCACTAGAAGAATTAGTCATGGCATTACACGTCCGTCGCCAATATTTCAACCCCTTCTTAGGACACCCGATTGAATCAGAAGAACCGCTAACAAATATTGATACCAGACAAATTTATAAAACATCCCGCTTGGTTTCTAATTTAACAGGCATGTTAGTACAGCCAAATAAGGCAATTGTGGGCGCAAATGCATTTGCTCACGAGTCTGGAATTCACCAAGATGGTGTGCTAAAAAACAAGCTCACCTATGAAATTATGGATGCCCAATTAATTGGATTAACTGAAAATCAAATTGTCTTGGGTAAACATTCTGGCAGAAATGCTTTCCGCACTCGTTTGAGAGAATTGGGCTATGAACTCACAGAAACTGAATTAAACAAAGCATTTGTTCGATTTAAAGAAATTGCGGACAAAAAGAAAGAAATCACAGATTGGGATTTAGAAGCTATTGTGAATGATGAAATCCAGCAAGCACCCGATCTATACCGCTTAGAACTCGTGCAAGTTTCCTGTGGTAGCAATGCTCGTCCCACCGCAACAGTGACACTACGGACTCCAGAAGGAGAAGAATTAATGGACGCAGCCATTGGTACAGGACCAGTGGACGCAGTTTATAAAGCGATCAACCGTGTGGTTAACGTACCAAACCAGTTGATTGAGTTCTCCGTACAGTCGGTAACAGCTGGCATTGATGCTCTTGGGGAAGTGACTATCCGCCTGAAATACGAGGATAGAGTTTATTCCGGTCATGCAGCCAATACAGACATCATCGTAGCTTCAGCTCAGGCTTACGTAAATGCGCTGAATAGATTATCCGCAGCTTTGCAAAATAAACAACAACAACAAGCAGTTGTGAATAATTAATAATATAATGTTCGACTGATGACTTACTGATGACTTAATGATACACAAACTCTACCCCACCCCGAGGTTCGCTCAACGGGGAGAACCCCAACACGCGACTTCTCTGGGCCTAACGGCACCCTCCCCTTAGCAAGGGGAGCCACTGCGATGGACGGGTTCTCCGGCATAAAGCAAGTGGCGTGAGGGTTAGGGAGGGGTATTTTTATGAAAAATATTTAACCGAATACGATACAACTTGTAATTGATAATTTGTAATAACTTGTCCAATTACAAATTACGAGTTCCGAATTAGAATCAGGCGAAACGTTAAGAGCTTTAGCTTAATCCTGAGGGGTATCCTGAACCCGAGCAAAAGGTTGAGGTTCCCTTAAACGTTGTTGGATTTGATTACGGCGATAAGTTGAAAGTTCTTGGTAAATTTTTTTACGAGATAAATTGACGCTCCCAAGGGGTTCGTGTTCTGGCAAAGTATGCCAAGGATTGAAAGACATTCCCTCATCCAAGCGCTTTCTCTCCTCAAAATCAAACTTTTGGCTGGGAATTCTAATAGTAGCTACCTTAATCAAAGGTGAATCTTCCTGTTTCCACTCTTGCATAGGATTTTCAACCGGAGTTTTATCCTCGTCTACATAAAGCTGAATCAGAAAATCAAAAGTAGCTTCTCTCCCTTCATCGGTCAGATATCTCACCATTGCTTCTCGTAGATAATTATCAGCATCAGGTACTGCGTCGGGAGGAACTTCTGGGCTTTGAGGTTTGACAGAAAATTTAATGGGTTTAGAGCCAAGTTTATAAGGAGTGATACTCCAGTATTGGATGAGAAGTGGATTGCTAACTTTCTTACTGTTAATTTCTTGAATCACCGCAAATGAAGGCTGCATCGCTTGTATTAATTCTGGGTCAGCTTGTCCGCTGGCTACCTTAGCTATATCAACATAGCCTTTGACATCTCGAACAAAAAAAACAGGATGATTTATGAGAACAAAATCTTGAGTTGTCGCTTCATCATCCAAAACTTTTTGCCCTTGAACGTTCATTAACTTTATTGCAAAACCACGAGAATCAGGTTCCTTATCTGCTTTCAATTTACCTCGCTTTTCAGGCTGTCCGCCATTAGATAAGCGAACCCATATGGGATAGATTTGAGGTGCTGCAAATACACCTACTTTGACTGTGGTAGGAATATCATCTTCAACAATGAATTCTCCCCAAACTAAACCGTGACTTTTCGCGTGAACTTGTCTTAAGTCGGGTCCCTTTTGTCGTTGAAGTTCGAGACTAGTTGCTAAAACGTCATCAGTCATTGCCTCTTGCTCTGTAGCAGATAGTTCGGACATACTCATGCTTTTATCCTCATAGATACGCTTAGAGCGACAAAAATTCAGTTTTCAACTTATAGAGAAAATAAAACCATCCCGCAAATATGCTCCCCAAATATAGGGGATTTATGCTAAAAGTACAACCCTGGCATCAGTTTAGCACAACAACTTCCAGCGAGCTGTGCGTTCTAATTACCCATCAAGAACCCACAGAAGAGGATAGATAAATTTTTGGTGAGTATATACATTTTTTCTTTCCTAAGTTAGAACTGATACAGCAAAAACTATTTTCTTAGCCGGGATACTCCCGGTAACAGTTGTCATATTGCTGTTTCAATTAATAAAATAAGAAGAAGAGCTATTTAGTTTGGCTTTATCTATTGCAACTCAAGAAAGAATAAATATATACCTTAGAAGCCTTTTACCAGATGTAGAAAAATCAGTTAATAATCTTAGTTTAAAAGAAATAATGGAGCAGAAAAATCCTTTAGTGCAACAAATGTTTTACAATAATCCAAAAGAATTTATCACGTTTTTTGTTATGGAAAGAGTAGAACGTTCATTCGTAACTCTTATGGGCAATATGATAGAAAAGATAGTGGAAATTTTAGTAGAAGGTCAAAGAGGAGAAATTATTGGCACTAAGAAAGATTGGAAACCGTATGATTTGAAGTTTAAACTGAGTGATGGAAAAGAGTACTGGGTTGAAATAAAATCAATTATTAATCAAAATAATAGCAATAAGAGAAGTATAGATATACACCGAGCAAAAGCGCTCGCTCAAGGGAAAGAGTTTCGCTTATGTATTTATTAGCGCACAAACTTAACTCGTAATAGTGACTATATATTAATTGGAAAGGATTTTTGGAGTTTTGTTGGTGGAGATCCAGAGACGGAGTCATTAGTATTTGAATTAATTAAAAATACTGGCAAAGATTTCTCTTTTGCAAAATTGGTAGAACAAAGAACAGAAAAGCTTTTTAACGACTATAGAAAGTAGAAGCTAGCTTGTAAATTCCCTCCATCAACTGTTGCTCTGTTAGCTCACCGTAGCCAAAAATAAACTCACCTTTTGAATGTGGACTAAGATAATGAGGTGCAGCAGACATCATGCCTACCCCAACTTGAGCAGCTTTTTGAATAATTTCTTCATCACTAAAAGGCGTGTAGAGCTTTACCATCAAATGAATTCCTGCCTGTTCTCCTAAAATTGTTGCTTTTTTGCCAAAGTGAATGTTGAATGCTTTCACTAGGGCTTGACGGCGCTTATCGTAAACAGAGCGCATTTTTCTAATATGTCGTTCTAAATGCCCTTCGGCGATAAAATCTGCCAGCACTTGCTGTTCTAGTATTGGTAGATGGCGATCGCTTAACCATTTAGCACGAACAAAAGGAGAAACCAAAGTTTTTGGTAATACTAAATAACCAATTCGTAAAGAAGGAAACAGCACTTTTGAGAAGGTACCAATGTAAAGGACTGAATCACTTTTATCTAATCCTTGTAAAGCTGGAATAGGGCGATCGCCATAGCGGTATTCGCTATCATAATCATCTTCAACAATTAATGCCCCCGTCTGCTGTGCCCAAGTCAGTAATTCCAAACGCCTTGGCAAAGAAAGTATTGCTCCAGTGGGGAACTGATGAGAAGGTGTAACATATACAAGGCGGATTTGTTCTTGTGCGTAGGTTGCCAAGTCTTCAACAACCAAGCCAAACTCATCCACACTAACGGGTAAGAGTTTTGCACCCTGCGTTTCAAAAATTAACCTTGCACTCAGGTAACCAGGGTCTTCCAAAGCAATAACATCCCCAGGCTCAAGAAACAAGCGCATAATTAAATCGAGTGCTTGCTGCGTACCATTAACGATTAATACTTGGTCTGGAGCGCAATTAACAGCACGGGAACGGGAGAGGTACTGGGAAATAGCTTGCCGTAAAGGTTGATATCCCAGAACATCCGTTGAATAATCAAGCCATTCCGAATTAGAGCAAGAGTAACGAGACAGCAGCTTGCGCCATAGTTTTATAGGAAACTGGTCAAAAGCAGGTCGTCCGTAGCGGAAGTTAATAAGTAATTCAGGCTCGGGAACTCTTGGAACATTCTCTATCTGAAGTAAACCGATTCCATATTTCGAGAGTTTAACTGGTGGACGAGTTATTTTCTCAGGAGACTGAATTGGCGTTGAGTGTAGTAAATCATCGGGAAGTTGAGAGCAGACAAATGTACCGGAACCCACAACAGTCTCTATGTATCCCTCGCTTAGGAGGCGGTCGTAGGTTTGGGTAACGGTAGTGCGAGAAATTCCCAAAGATTTGGCAAGTTGGCGCGTAGAAGGAATACGTCCTCCTGGTAACAGTCGTCCCGTAAGAATGGCTTGACGCAGTTCTTCGTAAAGCTGTTGGTGAAGTGGTATTGGGGAATTGCTGTTCAGCGTAATGGCAAAATCCATAGTCTACTATTGCAATCTAAGTGGACTTATATCAAATCACAAAAGTGGCTCTTGTAAAAGACCACTTGGAAAAAGTATGAAATGTAAAGGGTAAGCGCAAACAGAGCTTTTTTATCCTTTATCCTTCATACTTGATACGTCTTTATGCTGATGGAGCAACAAATCATTATCAAAGAAGCCACTACACGGGAAGATTCACTTATTGCCCAGTACTTTTATAAAATGTGGTTGGATCTTGGTGTTTCAAATGATGATATCAATCCTGATTGGTTTGATATTACTCTTCAATTTATAGAACAAGCACGCAAGCATTTATTTTATAAAGGGTTTGTGGCAGAAGTTGATGGTGTAGTTGTTGGTTCTGCCAGTTGTCAACTCTATAACGGTCTCTACCCAATTATTGTTCAAGAGCAATACCGCAAGTACGGATATATTTGGGGAGTTTATGTTGAACCTCCACGCCGCAGACAAGGAATAGCCAAGCAACTTACAAGTATGGCGGTAAAGCATTTGAAAGAAATCGGTTGTACGCGTGCCGTTCTTAACGCCTCGCCATTAGGAAAACCAGTGTACGAGCAACTTGGTTTTTCTGATAGTAATGCCATGCAATTGGACTTGAATGACACCAATTTTTAAGTTGAAGCAAAGTGGAGTGAGTGCTTACTGATTATCTGAAAAGGTGGGCGGTGCCCACCCTACTTATCGCAGCCGTTTTCTAACAATTTGGACAAAGATTTATGAGTATATTAAACAACCAAAGCCATCAGGAAAAGTTGATGACCACACAACGCAGTCAAATTAAGCGCGTACCTCAACGAGGTCATTATGAAAGTGAGGTTATCTATCAGATTTTAGATGAAGGGTTAGTTTGCCATGTGGGATTTATTGCAGACAATCAGCCATATGTGATTCCAACTGCTTATGGTCGCGTAGGTGACCAACTTTATATCCACGGTTCGCCAGCAAGTCGAATGCTGCGTTCTTTAATTCGTGGTATTGAGGTTTGTGTGACCGTGACTTTGCTTGATGGTTTAGTTTTGGCAAGGTCTGCATTTCATCATTCTATGAATTACCGTTCCGTGGTGATATTTGGTACGGCAACTCTAGTGCAAGATCGCAACCAAAAGCTAGACGCACTGAAAGCCTTTACCGAACACATAGTGCCAGGAAGATGGGCTGAGGTACGCCAACCCAACCGTCAGGAGTTGGACGGAACTTTAGTACTTTCTTTGCCAATAACAGAAGCATCCGCTAAGGTGCGGACAGGACCACCAAAAGATGATGAAGTAGATTATACTTTGCCAGTTTGGGCGGGTGTTCTTCCTTTGCAGACAGTGGTAGGAAATGCGATTCCAGACCCACATTTGGATACCGAAGCGCCTTTCCCCAATTACCTGCAAAAATACACGAGATAGTAGGAAAAGAGCCATCCAAAATCTGAAATTTAAAATTCAGAATTGGTATGAGATACTGGACACACAGCGGAGGGGGTAATAGTAGAAGGTGTAACTTGCGACGCTTGAGCTACCAACACAATATTGCCATCCGCAGTTTTCACCCAACCCTGTGCCTCAATAATCTGAGGAGAATCAACAGGTAAATTGGGATTTGAGGATGCATTTGGTAGCTTACTAAAGATTTCTCCATCTAAACTTGCTAGTGGAATGAGGTTATTTGTACCCACCAGTGGTTCCAAAGGATTGGGGGGTAAGCTACCGCGTCCAGTTACAACAAATCTACCTAAGGGTTTGGCATTGGGGCTTTTGGGACAAGTTTGGGCAATTTGGTTACTGGCGTCAACAACTTCTGTAGGTAGTTCAATAAGGGTTTGGGTAGGTTGGACTTCTGGTTGTTCGATGCTGATTTGCCCCTGCACGCCTAAGTTGGAACTGGCTGTAATATCGCTTTTCTCCGTTTGCTGCGATCGCACTTCAATACCAAAGATACCTTGAGAATTTATTCGGACGCTACCTCCTCTACCTCTAAAAGCATTAGCAGTAATGTCGCTATTTTCTTTGGGAACGGCGATGATAAACTTTGAATTAATGTTAATATTGCCGCCATTACCCCCTTGTTGAGCAGTACCAGCGTTTGTGGAAATTTGGCTGTTGTGACGCATCAGTAAGAAGCCGCGAATGTTGAAATTTATATTTCCACCATCAGCATCAGCAACAGATTCGGATTTTATAATGCTTTGGTTGTTGAGGGTAAGTAGAGAAGCATTGATGTTAATATCACCTGCACTCGCTCCACTAATCTCTGAATCGGCTAATATTTCTGCACCATTAGTTAAAAGTAGGGAATTAGTGTTAATGTTGATATCTCCACCATTACCTCGACCGCCTGGAAGTGTATCAGATGCTTCACGAACACCTACTCCTAATAGTCCACCATTTGTCAAAGATAACGACCTAGCAGTAATATTTATACTGCCACCATTACCCGTAGCTCCAGGTTGTACATTACTAAATGAACCGCTAAAAAATTTATCACTGCCCATTCCATCAAAAGTAACTGCATCCCTTGCTTGAATAGTTATATTTCCGGCATTTCCTTGTCCGCGAGTAAAGCTATTGATTTGACCACTATTTGTGACAGCAACAGAACCTGTTGTAATATCAATCTTTCCAGCATTGCCGACAGCTTCACGAGTGTTGACGTTACTGTAAATACCTCCTGCATCTAGAGAAATCGTATCACGGGCTGTAATCGAAATATTCCCGGAATCTCCCTGACCGGAAGTGCCTGAAAATATTTCTCCATCATCTTTAATCAACAAATTCCCAGCTTGAATGTTGACATCACCGCCACGCCCTACAGCACCAGTGCCAAGGTTAGCAAATATACCACTGTCTTCTCCAGAAATTGTCAATGCATCACGCAGGTTGATATTTAAAGTGCCACCATTACCTCGACCACCCAGAAGTGTATCAGATGCTCTACGAACATCTACCCCTAATTGTCCACCATTTGTCAAAGATAACGACCTAGCAGTAATGTTTATACTGCCACCGTTACCTGTAGCTCCAGGTTGTACATTGCTAAATGAGGCACTGGGAAATCCGTTGGTTCCTACTCCATCAAAAGTAACTGTATCTTTTGCTTGAATAGTTATATTTCCGGCATTTCCTCGTCCGCGAGTAAAAGAATCTATTTGAGCGCCACCTGTTACTTCAAGGGAACCAGTATTTATGGTTATATCACCAGCATTACCTACTGCTTCTAGTTGAACTGAGTTGAAAATTAAACTATTAGTTCCTGCAAGTTTTATTTCCTCTGTAGCATCAATTGTGATATCTCCTGCCAGAGTTCCTGTTGTCCCTAAACCTGGTCTAATACCTCCAAAAAGTTCACTACCCGCCAAAATATCTAAACTTCGAGCGTTAATCGCAATACTACCGCCACCACCACCGATAACACCAACTACAGCCCCATTCGTAAGAGATATATCTCCTCGTTGTACGCTGTCTGGAAAACTTAAACTTAAAGAATTCCCATTTTCACGAATTCCAATGCTTCCCGCTTCTGCCAATCCTCCTAACTCAATTCTTCCACCATTCGCGATCGCCCATCCTCCATCCATGCTGACATTGCCACCAATCAGCAGCAAACTCTTGCCATCTGGAACGCGCAAACCAAGTACATCAATACCCGCAGGGTCTTTTCCTGCATCTGCAATTGAATTATTCTGAATAGATGCAGTTGGATTAATCTGATTAAAAAACAAAGCCGAAGGATTAATAGTCAGTAACGACGAAGGTACCTCTGGATTTGTAGCACTAAAATTACCTAAGTTTTCAAACTGAAGCCCATTCGCTGTTGTCGCTACAAAGGAACTCCGCACATCTAACTGAGCATTTTTTCCAAACAAAATTCCATTAGGATTAATCAAAAACAAGTTAGCATTACCATTAACTCCTAAAGTTCCTAAAATATTTGAGCCTTGCCCACCCGTAACTCGTGTAAAAATATTTTTCACATCAATGGGATTGGTAAAATAAACTCTTTGCCCATCGTCTACATTAAACTGAGTAAAACTATGAAAAAGATTGCTACCACGTTGGGCACCACCATCAATTTGGTCTGCAGGTAAGCCGTTAATGAATGTGTTAGGAGTGACGCGAGAGCTTTCTGTACCCAGGCTATTATCGGGATTAATTTGAGCGCGGGTTGGGGTAAGAAGACAAAAGGTAGAAGGCACCAGACAAAAGAAAATAATGCTGCTTCTAACTGCATAGTTTCTATTGCCACACTGCATTAGCACCGGAAAAACAAATGATAGCCTTTGTTGAAGCCAATGGTGTTTGATTATCATAAAAATAGCCTAAAAGAAGTTTTCTTTAGAACTCTTTACATAAATCAAATTGGCTTTATCTGGCTTGAGAGGTTGTAGAAGATTCCGGTCATGTACGCCCACTAGCAACAAATGCTGCTGTGCGTTTATCTACTAAAAATGGAGAGGTCTATCTAATAAAAATCTAGCCAAGACTCAAACCTAGGGAATCTGTCTAGTTGAGCCCGGTTGTGGGTCACGGGTTGCTGTCGATCGCACGCAATTCATTTTAATCTTTTCATATTCTTCAAGAAAAAGCAATTTTTACTGTTTTTTTGGCTTGAATTCCTTTTATTAATTCCCACCCACATTAAAACATCAATAAATTTCCAGATTCAGGTTCTCGGTAATAGAAAGTGTATTTAATTACTATCTTTTTGAGCCTACTTATGAATCGCCCTGTCACAATATCATGGAACGAAGTTCGTGCTGCATTTCAAAAAATATGGGGTTATGAAGACTTCCGACCACCGCAGGGAGAGGTTGTTCAAAGTTTGTTGGCGAACAAAGATGCACTGATTATCATGCCGACAGGTGGGGGAAAATCAATTTGTTTTCAGTTGCCAGCACTGCTACAAACTGGATTAACGCTGGTTGTTTCGCCTCTAGTGGCACTGATGGAAAATCAAGTACAGGAATTACGAGAACGTAATTTGGCTGCTGCCTTATTACACAGTCAATTGCCACCATTTGAACGACGCAGGACTTTGCAAGCTATAGAAAAACAGCAGTTGCGATTACTTTACCTGTCACCGGAAACTCTACTCAGTCCCCCAGTCTGGGAAAGATTGTGTCAACCGCAAGTGGCAATCAATGCCCTGATTTTGGATGAGGCGCATTGCCTGGTACAGTGGGGAGAAACATTTAGACCCGCTTATCAAAGATTGGAGACAGTGCGAGGGACGTTGCTCAAATCAAAACCAGCAGGAACAAAAATAGCGATCGCTGCCTTCACTGCCACTGCTGACCCTATAGTCAAAACAAAGATTCAAGAAATTTTACAATTAGATCGACCCTCAGTTTTTTGCGTCAATCCTTACCGTCACAATATTAATCCCTCGGTTCGTATAGCTTGGACACCAAGGGGCAGAAAGCAACAGTTATTAAAGTTTATTGAAGATAAAATAAAACAAACTGGGTTAGTTTACGTCCGTACAAGGCAAGATAGCGAAGATTTGGCTGCATGGCTGCAAGAGATGGGTTACATCACAAGTAGCTATCATGCGGGACTGGGAGGAGAGGAACGCCGTGCAGTAGAGGCAAAATGGTTGAGTGGCAAAATACCATTTGTTGTCTGTACTTCTGCCTTGTACCCGCCTTCTTTCACCGTAATTTTTTTACACCACTCACTAAACTCAATGGCGCTACTGGTGCCAGACAGGTTATCCAACAGTATGCTACACAAGTCTTTAGCATTCCTTTTCCTGAAGGTACTCTCGACCTTGACACGCCGCAAGACTATGAAGAATTTCTTAATGGTTAATGGTTAGTGGTTAGTGGTTAGTGGTTATTAATAACTATTAACTACTAACCACTATCTACTAACCAATTCTAATTTCTATCTATCCAAAAATCTCTTTCTAACTCATTGGTAACATCAATCAATTGCAAGGGATATTTTGGCTTGACTCCATTATGCACTGCTTCTGTTTTGAACTTTTCTACGTTAATTTTAATCTTGACTAATTTCCAGATGGATTCTTCCCGTGTGTACTGAAGGTCAAAGTCTAATATTGAAGGATGCCCCATAGGATCTGGAACCTGCCCGCACAATTGAAGCCAATTATTTTCGTTAATAGTTGGAGGTTGAACGAAATCGATGCGACCTGTAACAATACCAGACAAACTAAATTTTTTCTTAAGAAAGTCTTTGAAGGCAACCTCTAATTGAGCAATGCTGGTTTGCTGTTGCCAAAGAAAGGAGATAGAATCATAAAATTTTGCAAAATTATTTGTTTCTATAGTTTCATAAAAAGATAATAATGTATCGTGTGCTAGTTGTTTGGCTTGAATTTCTGTTGGTAATACGGGCTTTTTACGTATACCATTTTCAATCAACCCAGCAGGCAAAAATTCCTCATGCCTTTTCATCATACTAAATTGAGGTTTTTCTAAAGCGTAAATTTTCCAAAATCCATTTTTATTAATAAAGTGAATTTTTAAGGGAATTTTAGCGCCCGACTTAGTGATTGCAGAACCTGCTATCCATCTTTGATTACCGTTAAAAGAACGCGATAACCACAAACCTCGCTTATAATTTATTAAAAAGTTAGCTTGCAAAAATTCAACTAAATCTGCTTGAGAGGTGTTAACCTGGAATTCTATAGCAGTACTTTGATAGGCTTCTTTAATTTTTCCCTGAGCAATTAAGGAAAAAAAAGTGTTGGCTACTTTTGGCAGTTTTTTCGTAGCCAGAAAAATGGTTCCGATGCTAAAAATAGCCAGTAGTATAAGAAATCCCACAATCAGGGCAATAGTAATTCCTATATAAGATAATATCTGAGACATATACAGTTGACTTTCCTACACATACTGAAGCTAATCTAAAAAAGCTTGCCTCACATCAGCACTTTTTCGGAAATTTTGGTCTTGTACCCTTTCATTAAAATTTTGATACATTTTACTCCTCTTGCTCTAGGTGCTCCTCCTGCTTGCCTAAATGTATCAAGAATTAAAGTGAAATGGTATTACACAGTATACGTACCAGTTTAACCCGCCCCTAACAACTCTTGAAATCAATCATCGTTTGCCAGTAAGCGTCTGGTAACCCTATATCAAAAGTTTTGCCTTTCACAACATATCCTGTTATACCTTCATCTTGAAGCAATCTCGCAAGACAAGATGTGAGATGAAATTCGCCCCGTTCGCGAAAGTTTTTATGAATGTGTTCTTCAAGAAAATCAAATACTGTCGGCGTTAGTACGTATAACCCAAATATACAAAGAAAGCGCTCGTCTGTGATTCCTTCTACACGCAGATTCTGGCGTGCGTATTCTACAGTAGGTTTTTCGCAGACTTCTGTGAGGGTCAAAATCTCATTGAAGGATTGCCAAACTCCTGTCACACAACCCGCTTTATGAATTAACGTTGCGGGCAATTCAATTAAACCAACAACACTTTGGTTGGCTTGTTCGTAAACATCTAAAACTTGACGCGCACAGGATTTTTCAGTGTTTGATGAGTAAATATGGTCACCTAGCATCAGAAGAAACGTCTCATCTTTCACCCATTCTCTGGCACAGAAGACCGCATGACCGTAGCCTTCTTGCTCCTTTTGGGTCAAAATGGTAATCTTACTGCCTAAATCTTCAAGATACCGACAATATTCTTGATTTTGAGACGAAAGTTTGTTGAAAAGTTCTTTTGTAGGTGGTTTTTTGAAAAAATCTCCAAAAGTGTCTCGATCGCCCGGTTGTACAACAATCCCAATTTCTTCGATTCCAGCGCTGATGGCTTCTTCAACGATCGCTAGAATCACGGGTTTTGCCCTACCATCTTTACCGATAATTGGGAAAAGTTCTTTTTTAACAACTTTGGTGGCTGGAAATAAGCGAGTACCAAACCCGGCTGCTGGAATCACAGCTTTTCTTACTTTATCTTTTTGCATAAATCGTTAGTTTTAAACATTGCATTTGGGGAAAGTCACGTTCTATGATTTCGAGAACTTTTTGTTGGCTCTCTTGGTTTTTGACGATAAACTGTGCAGTCCCATCCCCCTGGGAACCAACTCCCTTCCCACCAAAAATGTGGGTTTGAATTGGTTCATATTCAAGCAGGTTATGTAATACGGGAGCCATAAGCTGCTCGGGACAAGCAGGAATCAGATGCCGATCGAATTCTGCTTGTGCTTGTTTCATGAAAATACCAATTTGTTCGGCATCGCCCCTTTGTAAGGCTTCAACCGCCGCTTGAGTGATTTGATAGCTGATGGAACCAAGATATTTTTGTACGTTGAGTTGTACTTCATTTGTAGCAAAGGGATAGCACTTATTGAGTTTGCTCAGGATTTCCTGAGTATTTTTACTGCCACCAAGGTCTACTATGACAAAGAATAAGTTTTGTGGTGTATCTAGCTCCATAACACGAGTGCGATCGCCATCAAAGATCATAGCAATGGGGTGATTGCCGTAGGCACAAGCCTGATCCATCCGCCCACAACAAGAAGGTGTCATGACTTCACCCAAGTAAGCTAACTCCATTTCTTCTTGGATCGTCATTTTTAAGTCGTAGGTTTGATTAAATGCTTTAGCCACAAGTACGCAAATAGCTGCACTTGATGACAGCCCCTTCTTAATTGGTAAATCTGTCAAATAATTATCAATTTCCAATCCACCTACATGGCGCTTGGTCAGCTTATCTATCACTTGGTATGCAACACCAGCCACATAACTAAAAAATCCACCCCTCTGTGCTTCCATACGTAAAACCTGCTTTTCCATTGGCAAAGTTAAGGTTTTACGAGTCCCATCATTGAGAGAGGTTTGCAAAATTAGGTGAGAGGGATGGGGCGTGACTTCAGCATAAAGCCCCTGGTTGGTTCCAACAAGCAGGGTGTAACCCACTTCAAGTAAGGGATTGAAGCGGCGATATCCTCCCGCCCAATCACTATGTTCACCGAACAGACAAAGGCGTCCAGGAACAAAAATTTGCATCAACTTTTATCCTAATCAACGGCTTTCTCGAAAAATTAAAAATAAAAAGTTAAATTTGTATTTAAAATTATACAGGTAGTGCGATCGAGCACGCTTGACCGTAACATCAAAAAAAGAATCGGAGATCAATATCCGTAAGTGTTGCTAAACAGATACCTGTAAATTAGGGTCAGTTGACAAACTGTCACTCACTAGATTCCGCATCTTATTCTGGAGGAGATATTCTTTATTTGTGCAAGGAGTGATACCACTTCACCATATGTTTGCCACAAGTTATCTTCGCAATTCTCCTAAGTAAGGGCACTTTGCGATGTTCAAATGTTGCATCAAACAAGTGAGTTGGTATAATATTATACAGAATTTCCGCTTGAGTGAGCAAAACTCTCAAGCGATTTTTCATGTACAAATGAAACCAATGAATCTCTAAGTAAGAATAAATTGCAACAATTGGAAGACTAAACCAGAAGGCTGACAGTCTGGGTAGAGGTATGACTGACAGCGCTCGCCCCTTCCTGGAATCTCAAGTGTGAATGAAGAATCGGGTAGGCAATTGATTTAAGATTGCAAGTGCGGGGCTCTATATCTAATCGGAATTTCAATAATGAGTTGTGCCCCTTGGTTTGGTTCTGAAATGCACTTTAATGAACCGTGGTGTTTTTCCACAATAATTGAGTAACTTATGAATAACCCCAAACCAGTTCCTTTGCCCACAGGTTTAGTTGTGAAAAAAGGGTCAAATAATCGCCGTCTGACGACTTCTGTCATTCCAGGCCCATTGTCTGCAATGCAAATAGCTACATACTCTGAATTTACCATTTTCGTACAAATCCAAATAGTAGGGATTTGGCATTCGCTGTTATTAAGTTCTCCTTTGCGGTTCCCAGTCCCTACTCTTAAAGCATCAATAGCATTGGAAAGGATATTCATAAATACCTGATTAATTTGTCCTGCAAAGCACTCCACTAGGGGTATTTCTCCATACTCTTTAATCACTTGAATTACGCCTTCTTCCATCGTTTCTTGTAAACGATGTTGCAATATTAGTAACGTACTCTCAATGCCCTCATGAATATTTACGGGCTTCATAATAGCCTCATCAAGTCTTGAGAAATTCCGTAGTGACAAGACAATCTGACGAATTCGATTTACCCCCAGTTTGATAGACGACAGGATTTTAGGTAAATCCTCCACTAAGAAATCTAAGTCGATATTTTCTTTTGTAGCAACAATTTTTGGTGTAGGATTTGGGTATTCCTGATGATAAAGATCTATGAGATACAATAAGTTTTCAATGTATTCACTGGTATGAGTAATATTACCGTAGATAAAGTTAATCGGATTATTAATTTCATGTGCTATACCAGCAACAAGCTGACCTAAGGAAGACATTTTTTCAGTTTGAATAAGTTGAGCTTGTGTATCTTTAAGTTCCAGTAAAGCTTTCTGGAGTTGTGTGGCTTTTTCTTTCAATCGCTGATTGTTTTCTTGTAATTCTAGTGTCCTTTTTTCTACTTTCACTTCTAAGGTACGGCTGTACTCTTCCAACTGTTCGTTAGCCTTTTTGAGCTTTTCACTGGTGACCGATAAATTAGCATAAAGACGAGCATTTTCCAAGGAAATAACTACTTGTGAAGACAGTAATTTTAAAACTTCCAATCTATCACTTGTAAAGGCACCATAAGTCAAATTATTTTCCAAGTAAAACAAACCGATAAGTGTTCCTTTATAAATAAGCGGAGTACATAATATCGACTTGGGCTTATTTTTTATAATATAAATATCTGTGACAAATTTTTCCTGACTTGTAGCATCATTTAAAACGACATTTTCCTTAGTTATGCTTACATAATTAATGATAGATAGGGGAACGAGTTCAGGGGAAATTTCAGTTTTCTTATTTAGGAGATTTTTTTTCCAGAGTAATTCTTCATTAGAATTTATATTTCCCACAGCTTCTATGACAAATTTGCTATCTTTTTGCAAGATAAGTAATCCATTTTCTGCCCCAGTATTTTCTATAACAATTCTGATTAAATTATCGAGCAATTTTTCCAAAATAATTTCACTCGATACAGCCAAAGAAGCTTTCATAACTGTAGCTAAATCCAATTTCCCTACAGTGGCTTCTGAAGTTGAAGTTGTTGTCCTAACATCTACCGATGTGGTTTTTCGATTCAGCTCTTGTTGTAACAAATTCGGGTATCTTAACTCTAAGTCTTGAACTTTAGCTTTAGCTCCCCAACGAACATAGCCATAATGTGCTTTCGTTATGTAAACCACGGCAATTTCTGTTTTACCATGGGCTAGGTAGAATTCTGCTGCTTTTTCATAAGCCAGTGCTTCTTCTTGAAGATATCCATGTTCTCTAGCTCCGGTTATTGCGCGATCGTAAAGCTCCATTGCTGACCAATTTTGCCCGAAAACTCGTGCCTTTTCTGCCTCCACTAAATCATATTTGTGTGTAAAATTCATCGGGGCATAGAAAGCCCATAAACGCATTTTTGCTTGATTTTTTTCCACTCGCTCGAGGTATTCTTGTTGCTTGTTGAATTCAACGTTAGAATACTCGGCAAGGAGAGCCAGTGAGTCGTAAAATTTATGGTATGCAACATACACCAATCCCACAGCAGATTGTATATGTTCTTCTGCTAGCGATGCAACAACAACTGCTTCAGTAGAATTTTTGAATAGGTAGAGGAGAATTGTTTTTGCTAGATAAAAATTAAAAAGCGAAAAACTATCTCTACTGCTGTACAATTTAGGCAGACTGTCTGTTTCATTAAAACTTTGACCAATTAACTGGTACTTATCTGCTACCAACCCTCGTAAATTAAAATTAAGTTGTCTCCAAATATTAGCGTAGTAGATAGAAACTTGAATTTTTAATTTAGCCAGTAAATCAATCAGTGGTGATTGCTTCTCCTCGACCGCTTCCAGTGTCTCCTCAACTGCAAACAAGTAAGTGCAATAATTAGCAGCGCAATAGCTGGCATAAACGATATCTCCGGTTTCTAGCCCGCTTTGAAGTGCCTCGATTAATGGAGCAAGACTTTCCCTGATATGCCTTTTCCAAGGTCTAATAAAAATGTTAAATTGATTCATAACCAGGCATTTGAATTCTTTGGCATCATATTTCTCCAACAGCTTTAGAGCTACTAGACCAGAGTGGTATCCAGACTCAATATCCTCCAGCGCACCACATAGCAAGAGACCATACCAACTATACGTAGAAGCGGATAGTGCTGAATACCCGCCTTCCATACAGAGGTTGACTTGAGTGAGGATAATCAGTGGAAAAATTTGGGGCGTGGTTTGATAGGCAGGAGGGCTTAGAGTTATCAGCAACCGCATAGCCGCGAGTTTATAACTATCGGTTATTTCTGAAATATCCTCTAAATCTTCTAATCGCGGTAATGCCACCCCCTCACAACGATCGCTATCGGTGCTTGATAAACAGATGCCCATCCTTTCTAGAGCTTGCACTCCAGTTTCTACGGCTTTGAGCATCTGCTGTTGAGCCGCATACATCTGAATTTTTAACTCGTAAACCTTTACTTGGTCAAGTAAGGAGGTAGCTTTTTGCAGTACAATTTCTCCTAATGCTTCGGCTTGGGAGAAGTTAGTGTTCAAGTATTCCACTTCTACCGCTTCCACATAGAGAGCCAGGGTCAAATTATACTCTTGAGTCCATGAGTCACCTGCCAATAGTCCCATACCTACATGAAAATATCTTCGTGCAGCTTCATAAGCTGTTGCCGACTTAGCATACTGTCCCACTGTTAAATTGAGTGCTGCTAATTCGTGTTTTTGAGCTTGAGAAGTTATTAAATCAGCGCCTATGTTTAGATGATTCACAATTTCAAAAAGATCTTCTGACTTAGGCTCTTCATCTAAATTTTCTAGTAGCAATTGACCAACTTGAAGGTGAAGTGCTTGTTTCTGCTCTTCTGGAATTAAGGCATAAGCTGCTTGTTGCACGCGATCGTGCAAGAACTTGTAATCAATTCGTAATTCACTGACCGCCTTTTCTAAATCCTCCTGATGAAACATCAGGGGAATTTTATATTCAGAATTTAAAGGTAAAACTAATCCCTGTTTAAGTGCTTCAAATAATTCAAAAGCTGTATCTTTAAGAGATTTTTCATTAACAATGGAAAGAATATATAAATTGAATTGATTGCCGATACAAGCCGCTAATCTTAAAACATTCTGAGTTGAAATGGCAAGCTTTTGAATTTGACCGACCATTAAATCAACTACATTATCGGTTATTCCCACCGATTGAATTTGTTCGATATTCCATTGCCAAACATCATTGCTAACATCATATACTAACAATTTTTCTGAATAGAGAGATTTGATAAGCTGAGTTAAAAAAAATGGATTTCCATCTGTTTTTAAAAGCAAAATATCTGCTAAATTTTTTGTTATTTCAGCATCTAAATTTAGAGTTTCAGCAAGTAATTTATTGACAGTATTGCTATCTAAAGTATTCAGGATAATAGTTTTTACAATAGTGCTAGATTTTTGAATTTTATCCACTGTCAGCATCAATGGATGAGTTGCACTGACTTCATTATCTCGATAAGCCCCAATTAAAAGCAAATATTGACTATCGGGGTCTGTTATCAGTAGTTCGATTAACTTTAATGATGCTGAATCTGCCCATTGTAAATCATCTAAAAACAAAACTAATGGGTGTTCTTTTTGACAGAATACATGAATAAATTGTTGAAAAATCCGATGAAATCGATTTTGTGATTCTGACGCTCGAAGTTGGGGTACTTGTGGTTGCGAACCGACAATCAGTTCTACTTCAGGAATAACATCTATAAGGATCTGTCCGATAGAACCAAAGACATTTAAAAGTTTTTGTTTCCAAAGAGCAATCTTTTCAGAATTTTCTGTAAGGATTTGCTGTATTAATGACTGGAAAGCTTTAATTAGAGGACTATACGGAATATTCCGCTTATATTGATCGAACTTACCACTGATAAAATATCCCCGTGCCTCTACAATGGGTTTATGAACTTCATTGACAACTGAAGTTTTGCCAACGCCTGAATAACCGACGATTAGCATCATTTCAGTTTTGCCTTCTCTAACTTCCTTAAAAGCGTTCATCAGTGTGTTAACTTCTGTTGAACGACCGTATAATTTTTGTGGTATGAGCAACCTATCGGTTTTATCCCAACTACCCAGTAGAAAGTTTTCAATAAAGTTTTTGGTTTCAAGCTGAGATAGACAGTTTTCTAAATCTGCCTTTATTCCTAAAGCAGTTTGGTAACGCTCTTCAGCGTTCTTAGCTAGTAATCTCATGATAATGTTAGAGATAGGTTGAGGAATGAAAGGATCTACCTCTATAGGCGGGATTGGTTTTTTAGCAATATGGCAATGAACTAATTCCATTGGGTCGGTGGTTGTAAAAGGTAACCTCCTGGTTAACATTTCGTAAAAAGTAACACCCAGTGAATAGAAGTCGGTACGGTAATCAACTAACCGATTCATTCTGCCAGTTTGTTCTGGTGACATATATGCCAAAGTGCCTTGGATTTCCTTAGGATTGCTGCTTTCTGGAGTTTCTCTTTCCAAATAGGTAGAAATGCTAAAGTCAGTGATTTTAACCTGCCCTGTAGCATAATTAATAATAATGTTTGAAGGTTTAATATCTTGGTGGATGATTTGGTTGAAATGCAGATTGTGCAGGCTTGAGGCTAAGGAAATTACTATATGAAGAATTTCTTTTAATTGAAGAGTTTGTCTTTCCAGTAGTTGTTTCAGGGACTGTCCCCCAAAATCTTCTAAAATTAAAGCCCATCTGTTTTGATATTTTTCCAAACTATAAGCTTTAACAATTCCCTGACAATTAAGTTGTTTTCTAATTATATATTCTTGTTTGAACCGAGTGATTTCTTCCAGTTTAGGATACTCAGACTTCAGAATTTTTAGAATAACAGAGTTAGACCCAGGCTCAAGAGTGGCTCTATAAATAACTGTTTTGTCACTAGTAGCAATTTTTTCAAGCGAGTGGTACTGTACTATCTTTGTCATGCGATTTTTGCCTAAAAACAGAGTATGAGTTTTATAAAGCTAGAACGTGGGGCTGTTATTCAAATTGGGAGATAAAAATTAGGTTTCTTGAGTTTTGTCAACGAAATCTTAGTTTTTACAGAAAAAGAAATCGGGTCGTGTGGGGTGGCTGAACTGCTCTATACATAGGGTATCCTTTGAACTCAGTTATCGCGATCGCTTGAGTATCTGTCTTACTTATCTTTCCCCTTGCGGGCATAAAAATCACATACCTGAGCGATTAACACTAGAGCCAACCAAAAGGTCACTGTTGAATTTAGTGGTGTAATGACAACCACTATAAAAAGAAAAAGGAAGAAGGTATAGTTTTTCACCTTCTTCCTCATGTTTGTGTTGTCAGTGTAAACTGAACTTTTAGCCGACTACAAAATTGACTAACTTTCCAGGAACGATAATGACCTTCTTAATTTCTTTGCCTTCGATGTGACGCTGCACAATTTCTGATTCACGGGCATACTTTTCCAACTCCGCTTTATCAGCTTGGGCTGGAACTTGAAGATCCGCACGCTTTTTGCCATTAACTTGAATCACCAAAGTGATTTCATCGGCTTGCAAGGCAGATTCGTCGTAGGTAGACCAAGCTTGAGTATGAATTGATTCAGTATTACCCAACTGATGCCACAATTCCTCAGCAATGTGAGGTGCAAAAGGTGCTAGCAACACTATCAAAGTTTGAATACCTTCTGCATAAATTGGTGAATCTTTACAACTGGCATCAGCTAAAGCGTTACTCAATTTCATTAATTCAGATACAGCAGTATTGAATTGGTATTCACCTTCCACATCTTCCGTAATTTCTTTGATGGCAATGTGAATCGCCCGCCGCAAATCTTTTTCTGCTTTATTTAATTGTGTTTGGTTACTGCTAACAGGTCTTGGTTGATTGATAAAATCTGTTACCAATCGCCAAACCCTGTTCAAGAAGCGGAATTGTCCTTCCACATCTGCTTAGGGGGACGGTAACTTTCAACATTTCAACTTCCCGTTCAACTCGCCCCTCGGCTTTCGCTTCCCAATAAACCCTCGTTTCTTCTAAAATCAGTCCCAGCATTGTTTCCACTTCCTCTCTATTCAACGAAGAAAACTTGTAAACGGTAATAGTGGTGATAATATCTACTATCTCGTTTTTAGGCAGCCAGAAAATTACCTAAAGATGTAGGGTGGGCACTGCCCACCACCAGCCTTGCTTAATCTAACATTTGAGGGAAAGACTTATTAAATAATTTTGTGGTGTGGCTTGCACGATAGGAGTGGAGATTACTTTGTTGTATACCGTGTAAGTTTTTTTCTTTTATTAATTTTCTTTTGTTGATTTCCCTAATTCATAAACCGTTACAACCCCTACTTTCTTCTTACAATAAATTTTAATATATTATAGAAAAATTTTTTACGAAAAATTCTAACTAAAATTATGTCTGTAAGTTTCTCTAGTGGATTACCTGATAGCATCCGATATTTGTTTATTGATGGAGGGTCTTTAGATTCATTAATCAACCGATTTCAAAAGAATTATTTGGAGTCACTCCAATAGAAATAAATTGTAATCAAATTCCTGATGGTAAGTATCAAAAAATTTTTTATTCTGTTATGATTTCGAGGTAGGTAAGTGCAGGCAGGCTGTGGATTGTAGCTGGAAATTGAAAGCGCCTGCTGTAAGTAGCGAACTATAGACAAACGCTACTCATGTAGTTTTAGAGTATGAATCAATTGCGTGGGCAAACGCTAGAACCCTCATCAGGCAATTAATAAAAGCTATCCTATTAGAAAAAATCTGGTTATCGCTTCTTGTACAAAAGCTCTAGAATCCAGACATGGCAAAAGTTTTCGGAAAGTGGCACAAGAGGGATACTATTGTTTGACACTAAAAGTTCAAGCGTGCCCGCTCGCCCCCCACGTACAACTGCAACAAAACCCAGAAAGTTACATAGGACGCGAATAGAGTGCGTCTAACCTAGTACTTCGTTTGTAGTCTTGAAATGAACTTTTGCAACCTTCTCTAAAATTTCTCTGCCGTTTTCTTCAATCAACTGTCTTGCTACGGTAACAGCTGCTTTAGAAGAGCCTTTTGGTAACTTTATATGGTACTGTTTTCCCAAACTGTCTAGCTTATTGAGAAACCGTTCTCTCGCTAAGATTGAAGCTGCTGCAACAGCTATATGACTTTCAGCTCGATGAGCTTGAATAACTTTTAATTTCTTACCTTGTTGTTGTAGTTTTTCAAGCAAAAGCTTTTCATCAGCGAATTGATCAACGATCGCTGTTTGACATTTAACTTTAGATAAAAGTTCCTCTATTGCTTTAGCATGTGCCCAAGCAAGTAAGTCATTAAGTGATTTTTTCTCGTTTTCGAGTTTGACATATATCTGGTTATATCTTTCAGCAGAAATTTCTACAATCGCAAACTTGTCCTGGCAAATTCTTCGGATATCTTTAGCAATTTCCTGAATTTTATTATCGCTTATAGCTTTACTATCTCTAACGTTAAGCGTTGTGAGTTGACTTGCAATTTTTTCGTCTATATATGTGCTAGCACTGACTAAAGGACCAAAATAATCACCTTTACCAGATTCGTCACTTCCAATAATAGGTAATGCCAACTCATTAGGGAGAGTTGAGCTTACTGCTTGAGAAAGAGGAAGGCTTTTTTCTTCAGAGAAGCTTTTTATCAAGAGAGAGTGTTCACTTTCATCTAATTGGGAACAGTCAACTTTTACCTTGCCTTGCTTATTTTGATAAATTCTAATAATGCCCGACCACTCTCCTTTCTGAATTGAAAATTGTAGACCATAATTGATTTCTTTATAGGCTGAAACTATAAAATCGCTAGTTGAGATTAACTGGCGGAGAACTTCATATTTTTGAATAGCTTTTTCAATTTCACTCACGATTACTCCAAGAAGTTGTTACGTTCTGATGAGCTTTTATAGATACTAACTAATTATGAATTAAATAGTATTTTTCTTCATCTTGTAAGATATTATTATTCTCTACTAACTCCGGATGAGATTTATAAAACTCTTGAGTTCTTTTAATGAAGAATTCATCTAAATTAGAAGAATTAATTACTTTCATTGAGCTTCTATTAACTTTAGTTTTACATACTTCTGCCTCAATAAATCGATTTGAGCTATATCCATTAGAAAGTAATAAATCGAAGATAATTTTTCCACTAAAATTGAGCCTGATTAATTCTTCCTCAATAATTGGCAGGTAAGAAATAGGATTGACATAGGTTGTGCAGAAAATTGCAACAACCTGCTCAGAAATCCTCTCAATTCGATATAGCTCCTTAATATCTATCATTTGTTAGCTTCCTAATCAGTTAGCTATTGTATACGCTTTATCTATTATTTTCACTACCTTTTCAATGATTTGAGTAGCTATTTCTTTTGTCAGGATGAACCTACTGCTGTCAGTGAAATCGTTAGCATGAAAGAGAGTATGCCTTTGATCAACAAAGTAGTTGTAGCAATGCTCTAAAGCATTACAAATTTTATCATTTCCAATTTTAACTTTGAAGTCATTAGTAACTACAAATTTTGTGCCTAACTCCTTGCGAAAGATTCCACTGAAAGAGTTATTATTATATTCAATAAAATATCCTTCATTATACAGAAACTTCCGCATCACACCTTCAAGTGCTCGTAAAGCTGGGAAAACATAGCAGCTATAATCAGGCAAAGGAATTGAGATATCTTTGAGAGTGTAGCTTGTACGAAGCATCTTAAGTATTCCCTCACCTAAGCTAGAGTAAGCGTTTGGCAACGAATTTTTTAACTCAGCCTCGATAGTACTCTTATCTACGTTTATAGTGTTAGGGCTTTCTTCCCCCTTATAAACAATTTCTAGAAAACCATTTAAATCAGTATATTGTGAAAGAAAATAGCTTACCTGATAATAGCCATATAGTGGTTTCCCTTGAATCAATAACTTGTTAGTAGTTCGATAGTGAGTTAACGTTAATGAGTCATTGTATTTACTAGTTGCTCTCATAGTTTTCTTGGTTTGATCTTCTGAATTTTTTACTACTGAAACCTCCGTTACATCTGAATCTTCATTTTTAAGTTCTTGAAGAAATTCAATAAGTAACTCAAAGGCATCTTGATTTATGTTTTTTACAGTGACCCAAATAGATTTTCTATCGTCATGAACCAACTTATCTTTAAGATAAAGAGCCAACTCTTCACCTTTGTCACGGTATCTGCCAATGTTTGTCTGAATGGTTGTAGTCCCGTTCTGATTGAACAAGAAATCTACCATAATATCGCAGCTATCTTTGGTGTACTTCGCTCTATGGCGAGAGGTAGTCTCCACAGAATATTGACCTCCTTGGGTGTTGTTAATTACCCAAAACTCCTCAATACACTCCTTAAGACGAGTTCGGTCTAAGTTGAGATCTTTAAAGTCAGACGGCACAGGCTACCTCCGAACTAAGGCTTTACTATAAGATTAAAATATCTGTTTTAACATCAAAAACCCATATTCTAGTCTAGCCATTCCTAATTAACCCTGTTTAATCACTCTTAGCATAAAAAATAAGAGCCAGTTTCCCCACTATAGACAGAGCAGTAATTTGAGAGTTTGTTTTTTAACAAAATAGCTTAAATTACAGTTTTTGGTAAAAGCCTTATGCTGTAAGAATTTCATATTATTCTCTTGCAAGAGTGATAAAAGAGGGTTAATGAGAAAGTATCATGTGACTGATTACCTCTCTTGAATAGTTTAATTGTACTATAAGTTAACAGTCCCTCTATGCGGCGTCAAAGAAAGTATCAATCAGCGATACACATCAAGTAGAGTGCCTTGACTAAAGCGATGCAGATCGAAACGAACCATCTGAAATACAAAAAAAGTAGTTAAAAAGCTGGTTACCCGGAAAGCTTACCATCCCAACAGCCAAAAGAGAAATTAGCCAAGCGCGAGAATCCGGGCTACATCCAAACATTTGCCATCTTATACTAACCCCTTATATTAGTTTCATTACTAAATATATTTACAAACAAAATAGGTCACTCATTTTCCTGCCTACCTTCTATAGATGACATCAAAATATTAACTAAAGGATGGTCAACAACCTCTTTTCATTGTCTCTGTATATTGTTACCTTGAAAGATTCAAGGCGCTCACCACTTAAGAGCCACAAAATTTCCTCCTCTGACGCACAAATTTTATAGAATGCGCTCGGCAGATAATACAAATCATAGTCTGGAGACGCGCCATGGCGCGTCTCTACACAATTTATATGTATCTAGATTAACGTGAAATGGTATTAATATCCAATTTACATTATCTTTAGATATGAAATCGGACACATCTTTTCAAAGTTATTAATAGCCCATGATTACAAAAGACAGAAACAATCTCAAGTGACTTCTAACGTTAACCTTCTTTTGACCTGACTTTCTACTCGTGTAAACTCCTGTTATAAAATTTCATTATTCGACAGTTCCTCTACTTCAAATTTCCAGAGTATTCCTTGGTTATTCGGACGCTGAATACAGATTTTTGAACGGTTAGCAAGTATCTTTAAATGTGTAAGAAACTGAGGAATAGCTTGGGCAATTTGTGAGTAATTTTCTCTGTTATGGCAAAGAATCACGAGTGCCATTGTACTGCCACTCATCTCGATAGACCATTGGCAAAGTGATAATAAGGCTTGCTGTGTAGAGTCACAGATTTCGTAAAAGCGTTTGCTAGAAACTTGTTCTAGATGTCTGTGCAACAATCGATCGAATAAGGTAACCTCAACAGGAGGCATATCATCTGGAGGAAGAAAGGGTTGATTCATAATGAAGTCCTTCCAGCATTTTATTTATGTGAGCGACTTAGTGTTTTTTCAACGCAGAGTTTTCATCTAATTTGAAATGAATTGAAGAGGGATGAAATGATTTCGTTAACCCCGAAATGGCACGATAGCCGTATACTAACTATCAAATCCGAATTTTTCTGCTCAAACTGTATCAGTTACATCATTTAACCAATTTAGTTGGTCCGATAGCGTAACATAACGTGGTTTTATTTTTTAATTAGAGTTGCGATCTGCCGAAGGCAGTAGCGAAGCTATTGCACTGACTAAAACATAGTGCTTTTGTAGCAATTTTCTATGAAGCTGCACAAGATTTTTACCCCTCCTAACCTCCCCTTATAAAGGGGAGGAAATTGGATTTTTGGTTTCCCCCCTTGATAAGGGGGGAATAAGGGGGGTCAATTCAACTTGTACACCACCACCTTAACCTTGATAAGGGGAAGCCACTGCGAAGAACGCGGGTTTCGGTGACAGTCCCGCAAGTGGCATGGATGAAGGGGGGTAAATTCAACTTCTATACCATTACGGTAGCCGATGCTTTGGGGAGGTGCCGCAGGTGGTGGGCTTCTTTCTACGCATTTTCATCTGGAAACGGTATTAGATATAAGACTATTTTATAAAAAGGATGATACAAATCATAGTGTAGAGACGCTTCAAACAGCGCGTCCCGACATATGTGTATATTCCGATTAACGTGAAATGGTATGACATGACATGATATGGTGGGCAGTGCCCACCCTACTATTAATTAGAAATTTTAATCATTTGAAGAGATTTAGAAAAAATTTCTATGGATGTGGAACAAATTATCAATGCTTTGCGTCTTTTAATAGAAAAGACCCACCCAGTTCCCCTGTTGTAGGGGATGCCGGGGGGTTTCATGTATACTGCAAGGAACAAAAGAAAAAGAAAAAGAAAATTGGTAGCTGCACTATTGGCTTAAAAATCTTGAGTCTAAAGCATCATTGAAAGTGGTTCGGAGGTTAAAACGTAAACGACAACTATTTGTTGCTGCACTTTAGTTGTTTTACGTCAGAATCAACTGGGATGACATTGGGGGCTTTCCATTTCTTCCGTGGGTGAAGGAGTGTGGCTGACTGATATGTAACAAGGGTACTTCTTGCCAACAAGATTGACAGAACCAGTAAACTCCTTGATTACGCACGTGTCGCAGCACTGAATGACCGCAGCAAGGACAACTGTGAGTTGTCGTTCTCATATTGATTCTCCTTGTCAGGTGAAAGCTGTTACCGACAGCTTTATCAAGCAATTGATTTCAAAGAGGTTTTTAGCAAAGGAACTCGTCCGTTCCTCTCATTGCGATCCCTGATAATCTTTTCATAAACTGCTTCATAGCCATTTACCATTTGGGTTACGGTAAAGTTATTTTCCACGTATTCCCGGCAGGTTTGACGATTTAATTCCAAAGCGGCTGGAATCATTGCTGCCATTTCTTCATAGCTTTGGCAAACCATACCTGTTTTACCGTGGGCGATGACTTCCGGTACAGAACCCATATCGATCCCAATGACTGGGGTACCAGTTGCCATTGATTCAATCATCACTAAGCCAAAGGGTTCTCGCCAAGTGATGGGAAAGAGAGTCACAGATGCATTGCCCAAAAGTTCTACTTTGGTACTATGGTCTACTTCACCCAGATATTCGATCTGTTTACCATCAATCTGTGGGGCAATCTCTTTCTCAAAGAATTCTTTATCAACGACATCTACTTTGCCTGCCATTTTTAAATGCCAACCCGTCTGTTTGGCAATGGCGATCGCGTGCTGCGGTCCTTTTTCTGGAGAAAAGCGTCCTAAGAATGCAAGATAATTCGGTTGTTCTGGTTGCGCTACAAATTTATAATCTGCGATCTCAATGCCGTTGTAAACGGTGCTTGCGTAATTGAGGTCTATTTGGCGCTGTGCATTACTAATGCTGATATATGGTTGCGTTCTGTGCAGGCTATATACTTTGCTGCTATCACGAGTAAATGCACCGTGCAAAGTATGAACTGTGGGAGTTGATACCGTGCTTGCCAATGGTAAAGCCCATACTCCTATATGGGAATGAATGATGTCGAATTCCGCCGCTCGTTGGTAAACCAGGCTAGCTTCTAGCATTTCGTACATCATCCCTTCTTTGATGTCCGGGTCCAAGCGCAATGCACGAGGACAAATTGCTTCTAAACTAGCCAATGTTTGCGAATCGCCCGAAGCAAACAAGGTCACATCATGACCCCGACGAACAAGTTCATCGGTCAGACGACTCACTACGAGTTCAATTCCTCCATAAGTTGAAGGTGGAACCCGTTCCCACAAGGGGGCAACTTGAGCAATTTTCATATATTTCCTTGGTTCAGCTGGTTAAGTGGTCGTTGGACAAGGGTTGAGATGCTTTTGCGTAAGGTTTTCATTCCTCCTTTTCCTAAGTTGGAATTAACCAAGCTCGCTTTATACAGCGCTTCTTTGGTTAACTTAGCACCCTTTATGCGCCACCTCCAAATTGATGCTGACCAGCTAAAGTGCAGCTTCTGTGTACTTTATTCTTAAAATTTCTCAATTCGCATCTATCCTAGGACGTATATAAATTAATTTTATCATTAATTGGGATCGTGGTTTTTTGGGAAAAAAAGCTTGGGGATCAATATTGTGAAGGGTTAGTAGTTAGTAATTAAGGGTGCTTATGACTACTAACCACTAACTAATAACCACTAACTCTTAACATCCCTCTCCAAAGGTGCATATTTACCGCCTAAAGCTTCCACCACAGCCCGCGTATTTGACTCCATCATTTTGATATAAGTTTCACCTTCACTTCCTGGCGCACCAATAGAATCAGAATAAAGTTCCCGAGGTGCCAATTTTACCCCCGCTTCTTGGGCAACAGTTTTAATCAAAGCTGGGTTGATTGTGGTTTCAGCAAAAATTGCAGAAACACCAGTCTTTTTGATTTCGTCTACAAGGCGCTGCACCGTTTGTGCGCTGGGTTGTTCCTCTGTGCTGATACCAATTAAAGTGCCTGCAACGGGTATTCCATATGCACGTGCATAATATTGAAAGGCATCGTGTGTTGTGACTAGTTTGCGCTTATTTGCTGGAATCGTCTGAATTTGCTCCTGTATCCAACTATCCAACTGCTTTAACTCTTTTGTCAGTTGCTGTGCATTTTGAGTAAATTCTTCTTTGTCTTCTGGTGACAATTCAATCAAAGCGTCTCGAATAGCGGTGACCATTGCGATCGCATTTTTGACATCACCCCAAACATGGGGGTCTGGTACTTTCCCTTTAGATTTCTCATCCAACTGCAAAGGCTTAACGACTTCCCCCACAGGGACTAGGCGTGCTTTTACGGAGGCTGATTTCATTAACTTAATCAGCCCTGGTTCGAGGTTATATCCGTTATACAAAACTAAGTCAGCTTCTTCCATCACCCTAGTATCTTGGGGGACTGGTTCATAAACATGAGGGTCAGTACCGGGCTTAAGTATTCCAGTTAGCTGAATTTCATCTTTTCCTACTTCCTCCGTAAGGTCAGCAATAATAGTGCTCGTTGCTACCACTTGTGGTTTCCCTCCATTGGAAGTGGTAGGGTTAGAGTTTTGCTGACTACAACTAAATAAAGTGAAAGACAGCAGTATTCCCATACCCAACTTGGATACCTGACTTTTCACCTGATGTGGAAAAATTAGCGCTCGACCTAACCCCCTAACCCCCTTCCCTACAAGGGAAGGGGGAGAATTCAAAGCCTCTCTCCTTGCAGGAGAGAGGTTTGGAGAGAGGTTTTCCAGATCCTGTGAAAAGTAAGACTTGGATACAAGGGGAAATGCATTTTTAAGAAGGCTGCTGCCTTCGTCCTGAAGTATTACTTTCATTTATGACAGGTATTATCCCTAATTATAGATGTTTTCATTATTCTTTCATTTTTATAGTAAGCTCAAGCTAGGAACTATTTAAGCACTGTTATGGAAAGTATCTCTTTTCAACAAAAATTACGGCTTTTTCAGAAAAAAACAAGCGAAATCCCCGTTACACAGACGCGTCATGGGGCATCTGTACAAAATACCAACACTCACGAAGGTATAAGTATTGCTAATTTAACGGTCTATTACCGTTCGGTAGAAGCTTTAACAAATGTAAACTGTCTTGTCAACCCAGGGAGACTGACAGGAATTTTTGGTCCCAATGGTGCGGGGAAAAGCACGCTGTTGAAGGCAATGCTGGGGTTAACCCCCAGTCATGGGATCGTGCAGTATCAAGGAAAACCTCTAACGCAGCAATTGGAGAAGGTAGCCTACGTACCACAGCGAAGCCAGATAGACTGGGCATACCCCGCTACTGTTTGGGACGTGGTCATGATGGGAAGGGTTAAGAAAACAGGCTGGTTGCGCCAGTTTTCAAATGTCAGTCGGCAAGTTGCGAAAAGTGCGCTACAACGTGTCGGGATGAGCGAGTATTGCAACCGTCCTATTGGAGAACTTTCTGGGGGACAGCAACAAAGGGTCTTTTTAGCCCGTGCATTAGCGCAAGAAGCAGAAATTTTCTGTTTTGATGAACCTTTTGTAGGTATTGACCAAAAAACGCAAGCAGTCATTTTTGAAGTTTTCCAAGAACTTTCTGCGGCTGGAAAAATTGTCCTTGTTGTTAACCACGACTTGGGTGAATCTATTACCCATTTTGATGACCTGATTTTATTAAATAAAACTTTAATCGCCACAGGTTCCCGCCAGCAGGTGCTTACCGAAGAAAATTTGTCCCGTGCCTACAGCGGTCAGGTCGTATTTTGGCAAGAAGCAGCATGAAAAAGTCACAAGTCAGAGGTCAAAGGTCAAAAGAATTTTACTAATGACCAATGACCAATGACTACTAACTAATAACTAATAACTAATAACTACTAACTAATAACTACTAACTAGCATCTATGATTCAAGCATTACTTGAACCTTTACAATACGGCTTTATGCAAAGGTCGCTGATCGTGGCTATCATCGTAGGCTTTTTGTGTGCTGTTGTCGGCAGCTACTTAATGGTACAGCGATTAGCTTTGCTGGGTGATGCTATCAGCCACTCAGTTTTACCGGGATTGGCGATCGCGTTTTTGCTAGGAACTAATATTTATATAGGGGCATTTATTGCAGGTGTCGTTAGTACAATGGCAATTGCTTGGATTAAAACGCGATCGCCCATCAAAGAAGATGCTGCAATGGGAATAGTATTTTCCGCATTCTTCGCACTTGGGATCACCCTGATTACTGTTATTCAAAAAGATAATAAAATTGACCTCAATCATTTCCTTTTCGGAAATATTCTCGGTGTTTCTGTTGAAGAAGTGCGTGACACTGCTATCATTGCAGCTTTAGTGTTGCTAGTTGTCTTTTTGCTCTATAAAGAACTTTTGTTTTATACCTTCGATCCTTTAGGGGCAAAAGCAGCAGGATTGCCAGTTAATCGTCTCAACTTTGGTCTGATGCTACTCATTGCTTTAACAATAGTAGCTAGTATGAAAGCTGTAGGTGTCATTCTAGTACTATCACTACATCCAAGTCCAAACGAGATAAACGTCGAGCCACTTGGAGGCACAAAGCGACAATTCAAGCTCAGAAAGCTCTCTCACTTGGCAAGTCAATTTTGACTGGACGTTCCACATTTGTCTACCCGACTGCAGAAGACGAGGAAGGCGAAGAATCGTAACCTAGATAGTCAAAGGTCAATAGTCAACAGCCCATTAACTAATGACTAATGACTAATGACTAATGACTGAAAAGCTATTTTTCTGCGATTATGCTAGGAAAGTTTTTTCAGAAACCAACAAAACAAGAAAACGAACGCGTTCCACCCGGTCAGTACTTGGCTAAAGGTTTTCCCGTATTAACCTATGGAGCCACACCTCAAGTCAATATAGAGGAATGGGAATTTCGGGTTTGGGGTTTGGCAAAACCCACAACCTTGACATGGTCAGATTTCATGGCGTTACCCCACCACGAATTCACAGCAGATTTTCACTGTGTCACCCGTTGGTCAAAACTTGATGTCAAATGGACTGGCATCAAAATAACAGATTTCATGAAACTCATTGAGGTAGACCCCAAAGCAGCCCATGTCATGGAACATTGCTACGGCGGATACACCACCAATATCTCAATGTCAGACTTTGTACGGGAAGAGAACTTCTTTGCCTTTCAACTCTTTGGTGAACCGTTACCTCCAGAACATGGCGGTCCCATGCGGCTAGTTGTGCCTCACCTCTACGCTTGGAAAAGTGCCAAGTGGATTAACGGCTTGGAGTTTCTAGAAAAAGAGGACTTTGGTTTTTGGGAGCGCAATGGCTACCACCGTCGTGGAGAACCTTGGGCAGAAGAACGTTACAGCAGTTAATAAGTTGTAGAGACGCGCCATAGCGCGTCTTTACACAGATTCCAACTCTTGGCTTCAACTAAAAATTCTCTTCAACAGAGACAATTTGTCCTTGTAAGGCGGGTACAGCAAATTGGAGTTGAATAAGAAAGATCTGTGTAAAACACTTTTGTAATGGGAAAAGGTATCAAAACTCGCTTTGCCGTGGTACTTGCCAATACCACTGTCACCCACACCACCAAATGGCAAAGATGAAACACCATAATGCACAATCGTGTCGTTAATACAGACTCCACCAGATGAAGTTTCTTGGAGAACTCGTTGTTGCAAGCTTTTATTATTAGAAAATAAGTACAAAGCCAGTGGTTTTGGTTTGGAATTAATTAAATCAAGTGCTTCTTGTATGTCTGTATATTCAACGATAGGAAGGATAGGACCAAAAATTTCTTCCTGCATAATTGGATCTGTTAGGCCGACATTATCAAGCACCGTGGGAGCAATATAGCGCTCTGTAGGATTTGTTTCTCCCCCAAGGCGAATTTCCCCATCTTTTATCAGATCGACCAACCTATTAAAGTGTCTTTGATTGACAATTCTGGCATAATCAGGACTAGTTGCTGGATTATCCCCATAAAATTCTATCAGGCGTTTTTGAATTTCTTCTAACAAATTATCTTTGATTTTTCTATCAACTAAAAGATAGTCCGGGGCAATACAAGTTTGACCTGCATTTAGAAATTTACCCCAAGTGATGCGTGTAGCAGTGTGTTCAATGTTGGTGTCAGAATCCACAATGCAGGGGCTTTTTCCACCCAATTCTAAGGTAACGGGTGTTAAGTTTTTTGCAGCTGATTCCATAACAATCTTGCCCACAGCCGTTCCACCTGTAAAAAAGATGTGGTCAAACTTTTCAGCAAGGAGTTGTTGGCTGGTTTCTACACCTCCTTCTATCACAGCTATATATGCTGGGTCGAAATATTTATTGATAATTTTATTTAAAACAATCGAGGTGTGGGGTGCAAGTTCTGAAGGTTTGATAATGACACAGTTACCTGCAGCGATCGCACCTATTAGCGGTGAGATAATTAAATGAAATGGATAATTCCAAGGACCAATAATTAAAACAACACCTAATGGTTCTGGATAAATCTTTGCTGATGCAGGGAAGAACTGAACTGAAGCAGCGACTTTCTGAGGCTTGCTCCAAGTTTTGATATGTTTGATAGCATTATTAATTTCTTGAACAGTTCCAATCTCTGTGGCATAAGCCTCAAATTCTGGTTTCCCCAAATCTGCTTTCACTGCTTGCAGAATAGCTTCTTTATTCTCATTGACTGCCTGTTTGAGAACTTTTAGCTGTTCTAATCGAAAATTAACGTCTTTGGTTTTCCCTGTTTTAAAAAATTCCCTTTGCCGAGCGATAATGTCAGCAATTGATACTTGAGCAATCATTTTTTTTCCTCAGGAGGTAACTTAAGACCAGTATTTAGGGTTGAATGGGTAGACGTACAGTAAATATACTACCTTTACCTACTTCTGAATTAACAACAATCGTACCTTGATGTGCTTCAACAATTCGCCGAGAAAGGTATAACCCCAATCCACTACCAGAACTCTTATGGCTTCCTTGGCGAAATCGTTCAAACAAAGTTGCTTGTTCTTCAAGCGGAATCCCCGAACCCGTGTCTGCTACCTCAACAGTTATGCATTCATCAGGTGCGATCGTTTTGATACGCATAGTGACTGACCCACTATCCGTAAATTTGATAGCATTGCCTATAAGGTTGGTAAAGAGGCGATTGAGTTCGAGGCGATCTGCCATAACCGTACCAATACCCAAGCCCTCATCCAACTCTAGTTTGAGTGCGAGTTGCTTGTCTGCAGCTAGGGGGCTCAATTCTCCAACAACCTCATCCAGTAGCTTTGGTAAATCTACTGGTTGAAATGCTAAGGTTTTGCGACCTGCTTCAAAACGGTAAACCTCCAGCAAGGTATTAACCATAGCCAACAGGTTGCTGTTACTGCGAGCCATAATCTCAATGACTTCCTGCATTTGAGCTGAAAGGTTTCCCAAAGCCCCCTGCTGAAACAGCATCAGTATCTTATCGGCTGCTACTAGGGGTGTGCGTAAGTCATGGGTGAGGCGGGAAACAAAATCTTGCCGTTGGCGGTCAATTTCATCACGTTCATCTATGGTATGTTTGAGGCGGAGAAGCGATCGCACTCGTGCCAGTAACTCATCTACCGTCACAGGCTTGCGGATAAAATCATCAGCCCCCAAATCCAAGCCCTGAGCAACATTAGGTGAGTCATGGGCAGTAATCAGCAGAATCGGGATAAAAGGCAATGACTTATTTGCCCGGACTCGCCTAGTCACTTCATAACCATCCATTCCAGGCATCATCAAATCCAGCAGTACTAAATCGCATGTTGATGTTTCAATTTCTTCCAATGCCAAAACACCATTGTCTGCCGTGGCAACCGTATAACCTTCTTCTTCCAAGATAGTCTTAATCAGAAATACATTATCTGGAGAGTCATCCACAACAAGAATTTTGTCGGGTTTAGAAGATAGGGAGTTCATATCAAAAACAGAGCAGTAGTAAAACTAATGTAGTTTAAGCAGAGCTGCATTTGTAAGTAGGTCGGTACAAATTAAGAATCGTCCTTTGTCATTAGAAACCACTGCGTTACTCTGGTTTCCAGAGTTGTAGCAAGTGGCGTTCATTAGAGACGCGCCAAACGTAGAGACGCTTCAAACAGCGCGTCTGGACAACGTGATTATTTACACATCAGCCTTTACTCAACCGTATTGCTTTATAAGGAGGGGATAAAGGGGGGTAAATCCGACTTGTAAACCACCACGGTAGCTCAGTAGGTCACTGCCCACCACCATATCATCCCCAAGTACTACCCTCCTGTGTAAGTATCATGCTGTAGTTCATCAGGGACAACCCTTAGCTTTGTTGTAAGCAAAACCCAATGTAAATAGAGTAAAAGAATTTGCTTTTTCAGAATGTAATGCCAGAATGTGAAATTGCGATCGCTCAGCACCCATTCCCAAACCTGCTTTAACAGCAGAGCAAGAACAACTTCAATGGCACGCAAGAGCGGCGAACGCATGCACTGCCACTACCAACCTAAAAGTATCTTACATTTAATGTGTTTGGGCCACTCAATTTATCTCTTACGTGTTTTTGTCAATTTGATTTTTAACGAATTTTTATATGTTTGCCCTAGAACTCAGTTTAATTTTTATTAGATAAAAAAAAATGATAGTTGATTTTTAAAGAGTTTTTAAAGTCACTTCATATAGCAAATAAGGGGGTTGACAAAACTTAAAAAAAAATAATATATATATGTCATATAACGATATTCGTTATTGCAATTCTTGTGACACTTTCGATTAAACAGATATCGCAAGCTTGACCAAACTTTAGAGCGGAATACAGCTTGCTACCTTGTTCTTTTTTGTCCAAAACAGGAGAATAATATGCTTTTCACCAGGCAAATACTGTTAGGTACTTTGTCAGTGTTGTTAATTGGTTTGACTAGTTTTCCACAAAAAAGTTCCGCCAGTTTTCAACAAGCATCACAGACTTTAGCAATCCTTCCTATTGACGGGCTCTTAGACCTTTTGAAAAAACCCGGTATATGTCCTGTCAAGTTACGAGTGATCAATGCTGCTGTTGAGACTGGAGCGCCAGTTGATGTCATTATCAACGGTCAAAGAAAACTGAGCAATGTGCCTTTTCGTCAAGCCAGTAAATACGTAGATCTGCCACCAGGAAGTATTGATGTCAGTTTTGTGCGAGCTGGTACAAACAATCAACTGGCTTATAGAACCTTTACCGGAGCAGCCAATGGAGCCTATACAGTAGCGATAACAGGTCCAATACAAGGTCCCTCTGGTCAACCATTATTTAATGAATCACCCTTTGTGATTCAAGAGGATTTAACTCAGCCTAATCCTGGTAAATTTAAAGGGCGTTGGTATCGCTTCTCTGAAACTAACGCTGTCATCGATTTCCGTATTAGCAAATCCTCCAGCCCAAATCTGGATGAAACTCGTCTGACAGACCTTATCCCCAAAACTGCTATTGCTTACCCAGAACTCTCTGCTGGTAGATATAACTTCAATCCAGTTTTACCCGATCAATTTCAGCCCTTAGTTAATGATGCCTTTAACCCGCCAATCCAGGTGGAAGTAGTCAATCAAGATGTTCCCGCCGGAGTCATTTTTGATGTGATTGCGACTGGTAATCCCCTAGGTCAAGGACCTAACTCACTCACACTCACCACTGCTTCCACACAAGTAGCACCTCCTAATGCTAATGGATGCAATCAGATTGTGGAGTAAGCGAGATAAACTCAGGGAGTGTCAAGAAACACTTTTGAGTGAGAGAGTGAGGGAGTGAGGGAAGAGTTGCTTCCATGCATAATGGGTGGCACGCCGCCTGTGGGAAAATAAAAAACCTGTCAAAATTTCTTGTGGTGCGGGATTGACGCCCGCCACTCATACAGGACATCAACTCGCCATCCGTTGTGCGTCAACTCGTCCGGCAATACCATTACCCAGCTCGGTAGGGTGGGCATTGCCCACCACCATCTCATCCCTACCCTTCTGTATAAGCATCATGCTGTAGTTCATCAGAAACAACTTTTACCTTTGCTTTAAGCAAAACCCAATGCAAATAGAGTAAAAGAATCTGCTTTTTCAGGCTTTGATGCAGGGATTTGAAATTGCGATCGCTCAGCACCCATCCCCAAACCTTCTTTAACAGCAGAGCAAGAACAATTTCAACAGATTTATTGATGATTATTTCCAGCATTACGATAACTCCAGTGACTCAACTGAGTACACTGTCGCAATTTTCTGTTGTAGTTATTTCCTTGACTTACACTGACTTAGCTTGACTTGTACGGATGTAGCAGTTTTCAGTTGTGTCAAACACAAGTAATTGTAGGAGTGCTCTTGCTCTGCTCCCCTACATCTATATTGCGTCCATTCGAGAATCACTATACGTCTTAACTAACGATGAAATTCCAGAAAACTCTAGCTATACTGAACTTTAAGCAGTTTTAGATAACGGATATGTCGTTACCAGAAGACTTCCTCACCCAACTAGAGCAATATAGCGAATTATCAAAAAGAGAAAAGGAAGTCTTTCTGGAAATATTTGGTCGTGGAAAGAGCCGAATCCAAGTTGCTCAAGCGCTTAACATCTCTGACAGTAACCTCAGTAGCAGCTTAACAGGGATTTACAAGAAGTTTCGCATCAGTGGCAGTGGACCCGTTAAAGAAAACCGCTTGCGGGAGTACTTAGGCAACCGATACGCACAACAACCCTCTGGTGTCTTCACGACGCATATTTTAGATAGTAATATCAATGCTTTAGTCCAGGAAATCCGCGAACAAATTAAATCCAGCATTAGAGAACGGTGTGGCACCATGCGGGTACTGGATATGAACCAGCCAATAGAGTTAACTGGAGAGCGTGGTATCTATACCAACGTCAACATTTTGGAGAAAATTACGGGACGCAGGCGACTGGACATTACAGAACTGCTGCAAAACTGTGATGGCGAAAACTTTGAACGATTTGGACTGAGCGGAGTCAAAGAAAAGCGAGTATCTGGGTTGGAGGCGGTGCGGCAGCACACTAAGCTCATGGTTTTGGGTAAACCGGGAGCAGGAAAGACCACCTTTATGAAGTATCTGGCGATGCAATGCATTGAGGGGCATTTTCAGGCTGACCGAGTTCCCTTATTTATCAGTCTTAAAGATTTTGCAGAAGCCCCTAAACAACCAGACTTGCTGAAATATATTTCCCAGCAGTTATCAATATACGGGGTGACAGATGCTGATGTAAAAGCAGACCAACTGGTAAGACAGAGTAAAGCGTTGGTGCTACTAGATGGGCTGGATGAAGTCCGGGAAGAGGATACTAAGCGCGTGTTGCGTCAAATTCGAGAAATTTCCGAACAGTTTCACACCAATCAGTTTGTTATCACCTGTCGCATTGCTGCAAAAGAATATACCTTTGAAACGTTCACCGAAGTAGAAGTGGCAGATTTTGACAAGGAGCAAATTGCCATGTTTGCCCGAAACTGGTTTCGGTTAAGTGACCCAGTAAAAGGTAAGCGTTTCATTGAAAAACTGAAAGGGGACGAGCAAATTCACGAACTGGCAACTAATCCCTTGCTGCTGACCCTGCTTTGTTTGGTATTTGGTGAAGCTGGAAATTTTCCGACTAATCGTTCCGAACTTTACAAAGAAGGGTTGGATGTTTTGCTGAAAAAATGGGATGCCAAACGCAACATAGAACGGGATGTAGTCTATAAAAACCTGTCTTTGCAACGCCGGGAAGACTTGCTGAGCCAAATTGCCCTAACCACCTTTGAGCAAAAGGACTATTTCTTTAAACAAAAAACTATTGAGGCGTACATTGTCGGTTTTATCCGTAACTTACGCGATGCTGACACCGATCCAGAGGTTTTGAAACTGGATAGCGAAGCTGTTTTGAAGTCCATTGAAGCCCAGCACGGGCTACTGGTAGAACGAGCAAAGGGAATTTATTCCTTCTCTCACCTAACATTTCATGAGTATTTTACTGCTAGGGGAATTATTGCCTACTCTACTTGGGAAAATTTAGTTAAGCATATTGCGGAGAAACGCTGGCGTGAGGTCGTCCTGCTAACAGCAGGCATGATGCCAAAGGCAGATGAATTAGTAAGATTAATGAAGAAGAAGATTGATGGTTTGTTGACAAATGATGACAAATTGCAACAAGTGCTTACCTGGATTTATGAAAAATCTTGTATGGCTTTATTACCATACCCAAAACAATATGTAAAAGCGATATATTTGTGGCTCGCCAAACGGAGTGTTGCCTTTGACAATAATTTAATAAATAATTGCGACCGCTTGTTATGGTTATTATTATTCGATCTTGCTCTCACTGAAATTTCTGATTTTGGCATCTATAAATATTTTTCCAAAATTTCTGTAGAAGGTATAGGTATACCAGTTTTTGATATGACTTTATATATTTCTTTAGATAGAAAAAACTGTGGTTTCTTAAGAGAAACGAAATCTAATTTTCAATTTAACTTTCAGTTGGAATTTAAACTCAAGCCTCCTAAATCAGAAATGCGAATATTACTAGCAAACATTAAGAAGTTACTGCCAAAACCCAATCTTGATAAGAAGGCAAATGTAGAATGGTGGGAAGCAAATGGTCAAATTGTGATTGAGCAATTGAGAACGATGATGATTGAGCATCGCAATATAGGGCATGATTGGCAGTTAAGCGATGTACAAAAACAACTGTTGCAGCAGTATTACGATGCCAACGGTCTGCTGGTAAATTGCCTAAATAGTGACTGTTATATAAGCTATGAAGTCAGGCAAGAAATTGAAGAAACCTTGCTGTTGCCTGTGGCAGAGATTGAAAAACGGCAACGGATTTTGTAGCCCATATACTGGATAAACTACCTATTACGCCCACTCTCCATCTTATTGTCTCAAGATATAGTCTCGTCAAGCACCTGCTGGAATTCTTCTACAGAACTAATCGTAATCGCTCTAGTGAACAGCGTGTCCAATACGGATAGATCCTCAAGTCTATTGATGACTTCCACAATGGGCTCAGGAGCTACTCCAAACCGCGTCTGCAAAATTTTAATTAAGTACTCTCTTGTGATTAGCAGCCTACCTTCTTCTTGTGCCAGTCGCTCAATACTTGTTACGTACCGCATTTTCTGTACCTCCTCGTAACTTCCAATCTTTTTGTAACTTCCTCCAAAAGCTAGCGCTTGTCTCTTTAGGAAGTAAAATAAACGTTTTATGATTTTCTCTTAAGATAGGCTCTCGTCAAGCACCTGCTGAAATTCTTCTAAAGAACTAATTGTAATCGCTCTGGTGAAAAGAGTGTCCAGCACAGATAGATCCTCAAGTCTATTGATGACTTCCACAATGGGCTCAGGCGCTACTCCAAATCGCGTCTGTAAGGTTTTAATCACAAACTCTCGTGCTTTTTTGAGCATACCTTCTTCTTGTGCTAGTCGCTCAATGCTTGTTACGTACCGCATTTTCTGTACCTCCTGGTAACTTCTCAATTCTTGTTTAAAACTATGAGTCAACTCGTCCGGCAACACCATTACCCAGTCAATAAATCGAAATAACCCCAGAACATCTTCCCGACTATATCCCTGTTCAAATAATCTTCTTACTAGGTTCAATTTCCACTGTAACCGACTTTCTGGGTTGCGATGCGTTGCTTTGGTTTTTAGATGCGCCATCACAACTATACTAAAGGGATTAGTGCTTTGTTCTAGCGCTTCCCACTGCGCTTCATAGTCCAAAAGTTTCACTGTGGGAAACTCCAGACTGACGCGGCATCCTGCAAGTGAGTATCCGTAACTTGAAGGTCGCCAAGATGCTTCTTCGTCAGCTAAAACTGCTAAACTAATGACTTTCTGTTTGTGGCGGTCAAACAAACGGTAATTGTAGGTGTACATCCGTTGGGCAAACTCCTTATCGTACTGTCCTTGGACTTCCACATGAACTAATACCCAAGCCTCTTTGCCATCAACTAGCCAAACCTTCGCCACTTTATCTACGAGTCGCTTGCCAATTTCTGCATCCGGTTCTAGCTGTTGCAGTTCTGTGTCCAAAAATTCAGGAGGTCGAGTCCAATCAATTGCGACGTAAGCATCAGGGAAAAAGAATTCTAAAAATTGAGGAAAAAATTTTTCAATAACTTCTTTCCAAGGACTATCATAATCAGTGCGTTGTTCGGTCATGAAATTGTCAATTGTCACGTTTACAAGAGAGGTTGTAAATTGAATAGCGCACCCTTAAGTTAGAGCAGGCGATCGCTTCGCTACAGCATAGCGGCAGATCGCCATCTCTAATAGTCCAAATTCAGTATATACCAATAAGCTTCAGTTAAATTATGTATAAAGAAATACTTACATGGAGACGCGCCATGGCGCGTCTCTACGTTGTGTTCCTGATAAGGTTTTTGGTCTTATCTAAACCGTATTGCAGTATATACTACATTCTCCGCTTATTTTCTCTGCCTTGTCTGTGTCATTTACAGATTAATATGGTGGGCATAGCCCTACCTACAATATTGAACATTTTTCATGAACAATTTAGGATTGCTATAGTTTCTTGAAATTTTACAGTCCAAAAGTTTACTATGTGTCACTTCCACTCATCCCTAATTTGGGCTCATTCAAAACAAAAAATACCGTTGAGCCATTGGCAAAACCGTTGCAGGTTCACAAGTCAATAATTTCCCATCTGCCCTTACTTCATAGGTTTCCGGATCGACTTCAATACGGGGTAATGTATCATTCAATTTCATATCGCGCTTGCTCAACTGACGTGTTCCAGAAACAGCAACGACTTGCTTTTTCAAACCCAACTGGCTTTTAATCTCCCTTTCATTCGCTGCTTGAGAAACAAAAGTCAACGATGTGGCGTGACGCGCACCTGCAAAACTGCCAAACATGGGACGCATATGCACTGGTTGCGGAGTGGGAATACTGGCATTGGCATCACCCATGACCAATGACCAATGACCAATGACCAATGACTAAGGACTAGTTTGAACTTGCGGGTTTGATGTAACTTTTGTTACTGGACTGTGAGGACGTGTTGTACCTGTGGTGAGAGAGTAGTTAATCGCTAGGAGTTGCAACCACAAAGCAGGGTAGCGTGGTTCCAGCCAAGGACCAACTCGACGCAGAAAGCGTGGGAACCATCCATTTAATAAAGCGCTAACAAAGGTGTGACGCCCAAAGTCAAAATAGTTGCCCGTCCACCTGATTAAATCTTTGATCCCCGCAAGTTCCCAAATCCAAAGTAGTAATGCTGGATTGTTTTTCGCTGCTTTTAATGCCAGTTGGTTAAACGTCCACCAATCAAATCTATCTTTGATGAAGTTATCTGCGACTTCCGGTGGTTCATCTGCTAACAAGCCAAAAAAGTTGTTGAGCATGGAATTAATTCTTTGGGGTGGTAAAAATTTTCCAGTAGGAACCATCATTCCTTTGGAGAACATCCAAGTGACAGCAATATTATTTTGGAAAGCACGAATTTTATTGAGATGCTGCACCGTTAATAAGTCGTATTTGAGGGCAGTATCTAAAAGGGTTGTTAAGCGTTCTAAATTGCGAACCAGAGAACCAAAACCAGTGAAAACGAGGGGAGACTGAAGCGATGCTGCATCTCCTATCGCTATTAAACGGTCAAAAGCAACCGTGCGATCGCGACTCCCCACACTAAAATGTCCCGGTATGTAACCAAAGGTTGGCTTTTTCCACACCAGTTTGTCTATATCACAGCGTCGGTACTCAGGCAAAATTGTAAAAAAGTCTTCGTACATCTCCAGTAGAGAACCGGGGTTTTTGGAATTGACTTCGTGGTAGTGAAATAGATAAATTGTCAATTCCTCATTTGCTCCAGGAAACAATTCCCAAATCAACTGGCGTCCCCGTGAAATGTCCCCATGACTGTTAAGAACATCTCCATACTGAGAATCCCACACTCCAGGTTCAAATCCGCGCTCGATAACGGCTCCTACTGTTGGACATACACTATCAAAAGCACGACCCCCATTTAATTGCCATGCGATAGGTGAAGCTGTTCCCATTGCATCCACAAAAACTCGTCCGGTGGCTTGTTTGCCAGTATTACTAGGTAAATGCTTGACACTGATGGTAACTTGTGAATCATAGATATCTGCGCGTACAAACTCCGTTTCATCCCAAATTTCGCCACCTGCAGCACGTAGCTTTTGCCCGCAAACTTGCAATAATTTTTCAGAATCCAATCCTACATTTAGGACTGTCGGTGTATGTAAAATCGGTGCTTTGAGATGCTTGGGGTTATTACCATCAAAAAATTTGTTAAATCCGTCTTTATACTCCCGTGCAATATTCGATTCCATTTCGGAAGGTGTTAGTAAACCTAAGTTGACCAAACTTTGAATTTCATCACGAGAAATATTCCATTCTCGATTCATCCGTCCAAAAGGTAGCCTTTCTATGAGCAACACTCGGTAACCCAATTTTGCCATCACAGCAGCATGGATAATGCCAAGCGCCCCGCCGATGTAAATGAGGTCATATTGGGGAGAGGGGGGGAGAGTTTCTCCTTGTCCCCTTGTCCGTTGAGTATGGGAAAAAATAACCTGTTTGGGTTGTCCTGGATTGCGAACACCTTCACGCCATCGTTGTTCCCACCAGTAAACACGCTTTAGGTCATATTCTCCATTAGGCATTTTTTGAAAATATTTGACAGTAAGAGGATAATATGGTGCAAGCCCTTCAAAAATCGATGTTCTTGATAAATCAATGACTGGTGGTTCGGGATAGTCGTTTGGAAAGCGGTTACGAATCTCACGTGTGAGGTGTTTGAGAATTTGTTGCTCTCTTGGGAACGATTGGTTTGCCCAGCGAAACACTTTTAGATAAGTTGTTCGCTGTACTGACCAAACAAATACAGACAATTCCGTCGGTAATTTTTCTGGATTTGTCTCAATACTACTTGTAGTATCTGAAGTTCTCAGCCGAAAGCCTCCCTGAGTCAGCAATTTTTCTCCTATTTCTGGCTCAAAGGAAGTTTGTAACCAGTTGCAAACAGCCGCTGTGTCGGGAGTGGGAATTTCTAAGTACAGTAACTCTCTCATTTTTCCTAAAATCTCCAATAAATTTATGCATTAAGACAGATTTAACAAAAGGCTAAAGTACGGTAAACTCCGCCCTATTAGTTCAATGAGAATTCAGTAAAGAAATTTTAAGAGTTTCTCAGATTTATTATTCATTTTGTTTTTCTGTAAACATACGCCATGAATTATCCCATCCCAGACAACCCTCAAGAACTTTTTGATTTACGACAAAAGCCTGCTGTTAACGAAGAACAAGTCGCGGCGGCGATCGCTGGTGCGATCAAAATCGTTCGCGCTCAGGGTCAGTCATTAGAAGAGTTTACTGCCCAAGTGCTGGCTGACGATAGTTTGCTTGACATACAGCAAAGACGCTGGTTAAGCAAGGTCGTTGCCCAAGTTTGGGACAGTTTTTCTCAAAATGGTTAGTGGATAACGTTTATTACATTTATGAGTTAGTTGTTAGAAATTACCACTAACCACTAACCACTAACCACTAAGTTGTTAAAGCTGCTTCAGCTTGCGAGTGAAGCAATAAACCGTATTCCAAGCCTTCAACGACAGCTTGATAAGAAGCTGCTAGAATGTTGGTCGAAACTCCCACAGTAGTCCAGCGTTGGTAACCGTTGCCTGATTCAACCAAAACACGGGTTTTCGCTGCTGTTCCTGTATGCCCGTTCAAAATTCGCACTTTATAATCCGTCAGTTCAAAGGCTGCAATTTGTGGATAGAAATTCATTAAAGCCTTACGTAGGGCTGCATCTAAAGCGGCAACAGGGCCGTTGCCTTCTGCAGCTTCTAAAATATCTCTACCATTAACCGCGACTTTCACAGTGGCTAGGGCACTGGTTGTTTCTTCGCCCTGAACTAAGTCACAGTGAACTTGGAAGCCTCTAATTTCAAAAAATTGTTGGCGGTTTCCTAAAGCCTCACGCATTAATAACTCAAAACTCGCTTCTGCTGCCTCAAATTGATACCCTTCATTTTCTAAAACTTTAAGGTGTTGCAGAATTTGTCCAGTTGTGGGGTTGTTTTTATCCAGCTCAATGCCAAAAGTACGAGCTTTTGCTAAAACATTACTCACACCTGATTGTTCGGAGATGACTATGCGGCGGCGATTTCCGATTTGTTCTGGCTGTATGTGTTCGTAAGTTAGGGGGTTGCGTTCCACTGCCGATACATGAAGACCTCCCTTGTGAGCAAAAGCTGAACGTCCCACAAAAGGGGCGTGTTCGTCAGGAGCAAGATTGACAACCTCGCTGACGAAGCGACTGGTTTCTGTTATTTGAGACAATTTGTTATCTTCAAGGCACTGATAACCCAATTTCAACTGTAAGTTGGGAATTAACGAACAGAGATTGGCGTTGCCACAACGTTCTCCATAACCATTTATGGTGCCTTGTACCATTCGCGCTCCTGCCATGACAGCAGCTAAGGTGTTAGCAACTGCTGTGTCTGAATCGTTATGGGCATGAATACCTAAGCGGGGAATTGTCCTTTGTCCTCCGTCAGAAGTCATTTGTTCTTGATTCATGACAAATGATAAATGACTATTGACAGATTGGACAATTTGAGTAATTTCCTGGGGTAAAGTACCGCCATTGGTATCGCAAAGAGTTATCCATTCAGCACCAGATGCGATCGCTGTTTCTAATGTTTCTAAAGCATAATCTGGATTGTGCTTGTAACCATCAAACCAATGTTCTGCATCGTATATGACGCGACGCCCTTGATTGCGAAGATAGTCAATGGTGTCGCGAATCATTGCCACATTTTCTTTCAGTGTTGTTTTGAGTCCTTCAGTCACGTGTAAATCCCAAGATTTACCAACAATTGTCACCCAACGGGTACCCGCAGACAAAATTGCTTGTATCATTGGGTCATCAGAGGGAGTTTTATGGGGGCGGCGGGTAAAGCAAAAAGCAACAATTTCTGCTTGAGTTAGGGGTTCTTCTTGAAGATGCCAGAAAAATTTTACATCCTTAGGATTTGCTCCAGGCCAACCACCTTCTATAAAGGGAATTCCCAGTTGATCTAGTCTGCGGGCAATGCGTAACTTATCTTCTATAGAAACTGATAACCCTTCGCGTTGAGTTCCATCACGTAGTGTGGTGTCATAAATCCAAAGTTGCGATGAGGAATTTGCAATCATATGATGGGGAATAATTGACAACTTGCAAGGCACAATGTAGATGATATGAAGGATAAAGTATGAAGGATGAAGAAAAATTTATACTTCCTACTTTTTTAAGAGTTATGCAGTTTCCCCATATTTGCCGATGGCTTTTATCTTAGTATAGGTTGGTGGAAATCAAGCTACCATTCCCAGCAGCTAGAAAGCCAAAAATAAAAGTCTCTTAACTTTTGACTTTTAACGCAGCAGTACTAGTTCTCAAGTGGCAGAATAATATACTATATTTGTCTGCTTCTACATCAGAAATAAATTGTTACAATACAACCAACAACTAACGCAGTCATCGTAATAAATGCCTAAAGTACAAGCTCAGGGGAAAACAATTGAGTGCCAGCGCGGAGAAAATCTGCGGCAAATCTTGCTGCAAAATGGTATTGACCTCCATAATGGCGGTGCTAAGGTAATAAACTGTCGGGGAATAGGCACCTGTGGTACCTGTGCAGTTCTTGTAGAAGGCGAAGTATCCCAGGCTACATGGCGCGATAGAGCGCGGCGATCGCTACCTCCCCATTCTCCTACAAAAAACCTGCGTTTAGCTTGTCAAACAAAGGTTATTGGAGATGTAAGAGTGACAAAATTTGACGGTTTTTGGGGACATGGTTCTCAAATAGTTTGGACACCAGAAGGGTAAAACGGAGAAAAACAACATGGGTAGATGGACACCACTCATCCTTATGGCTGGAGGCTTGGCGATTTTGCTAGGTACACTACTGGGCATTAGCTTTCCTATGGGCGGACAAAACAGTGCTACAGGACCCGCACCAGTACAAAGGAACAGAGCATCAAAAGTCTTACCAGCTAATATCAATGTCAATAGCTCTGGTACCAGTAATGCTCCTGCAAATAACAACAACAATGCCAACAGGAGTAGTGTAGCTCAGGTTCAGCAGCCCAACAACAACACTCCCAATCAGCCAGCTCAAGAAGAAACAGAGAATACAGCTGATGAGAACCAGGTAACTGATGAAACTCAGCAAAATGAGCCCATTAGAGCTTTGTGGTAGCAGCAGTCAGTCATTGGTTCAAAAAATACTAAATTATATGAGTGAACGGTTATGAGCAATTGGTGATTAGTCAACAGTCCGCAGTCAAAAGCAATAAGTTCTTGACTATTGACTATTGACCATTGACTATTGACTCTTGACTATTGACTCTTGACTATTGACTAATGACTAGGGACGTATTAATTATTGGTGGCGGCGCTATTGGTTTGGCGATTGCCATTGAACTCAAATTGCGCGGGGCAAAAGTTACAGTCCTGAACCGTAACTTTCAAACCGCTGCAACTCATGCAGCAGCCGGAATGCTCGCACCCAGTGCCGAGAGAATTTCAAATCCAGCGATGCTTGAATTATGTCAGCGATCGCTCTATTTGTATTCAGACTGGACGCGCAAACTAGAAACATTCACCGCTTTAAACACCGGCTACTGGTCTTGCGGTATCCTGACACCAGTCTTTGGACAGAGGCGGGGTAGTACAACAGACATTTCCCCATCCCCCACAGCCCCCAAGCCCTCCTCTGGGAGTTACTGGTTAGATAAAGACACCATTCATCAGTACCAATCAGGCTTGGCAGAAGAAGTGATAGGTGGTTGGTGGTATCCTGAAGACGCACAAGTGGATAATCGTGCTTTAGCACAAGCACTCTTGGCGACTGCCAAATCCCTTGAGGTTGAAATTAAAGAAGGTATTGCAGTTGAGGGAATTCAGCAACAACAGTGCCAGGTAGTGAGCGTACAAACAAACGCAGGTGCGATGGACGCCGAACACTACGTTTTAGCAACTGGTGCTTGGTCTAATGCTCTATTGCCAATACCCGTGCGTCCTCGAAAAGGTCAAATGTTGAGCGTGCGAGTTCCAGAAAATTTGCCTTCTTTGCCTTTGACACGGGTTTTATTTGGAGAGGAAATTTACATCGTCCCGAGGCGAGATAGGCGAATTATTATTGGTGCAACCAGTGAGGATGTCGGCTTTGCCCCCAATAACACGCCAGCAGGAATTCAATCCCTACTACAAAAAGCAATCCGTTTATATCCCGAAATACAGCACTATCCCATTGAGGAACTGTGGTGGGGATTCCGCCCTGCAACTCCAGATGAATTACCGATTCTTGGCACCAGTTCCTGTAAAAACTTAACCTTTGCCGTTGGTCATTACCGAAATGGTATTCTTTTGGCACCTATAACAGCGGTATTAACTGCCGATTTGATTTTAGAACAGAAATCCGATCCCCTACTTTCTCACTTTCACTATTCGCGCTTTCACGCAAAGCCATCTACTACCTCAATGCTGACACTCCCCATTCAGAAAGTCCCCGATTCCCCAACTCAGGCACTCCCTCTACAGGACACACCACTTCAAATTGCAGGCAAAACCTTTACTTCTCGCTTAATGACAGGAACTGGCAAATATCGCAACATTGAGGAAATGCAGCAAAGCGTTGTAGCCAGTGATTGCCAAATTGTGACTGTCGCAGTGCGCCGAGTACAGACAAATGCACCAGGACATGAAGGTTTAGCCGAAGCACTGGATTGGTCAAAAATCTGGATGTTGCCCAACACAGCAGGTTGTAAAACTGCAGAAGAAGCAATTCGGGTAGCGCGTTTGGGACGGGAAATGGCAAAGCTTTTGGGACAGGAAGATAACAATTTTGTCAAATTAGAAGTCATTCCCGATCCTAAGTATCTGCTACCAGATCCCATTGGGACTTTACAAGCAGCAGAACAATTGGTCAAAGAAGGGTTTGCAGTCTTACCCTACATCAATGCCGATCCTATGTTGGCAAAGCGTTTGGAAGAAGCAGGTTGTGCTACAGTCATGCCTTTAGCATCCCCTATTGGTTCCGGACAGGGTTTGAAAACATCTGCCAATATCCAAATCATTATTGAAAATGCCAATGTCCCAGTGGTGGTAGATGCGGGTATTGGAACTCCCTCAGAAGCAGCACAATCAATGGAGATGGGCGCAGACGCTTTGTTGATTAATAGTGCGATCGCTTTATCACAAAATCCAGCAGCAATGGCACGTGCTATGAATTTAGCAGCAGTTGCAGGTCGTTTAGCTTACCTTGCTGGTAGAATGCCGATTAAAAACTATGCCAACGCCAGTTCTCCTTTGACTGGAACCATTACCAACTAGTAATTTGTCCTGAGTCATGGGTCATTGGTTACTAGTATTACAAAGGACAAATGACTTTGGACAAAAGACAATGTAACGATTTGTCTCCCTTAGTGGAGAGCGTTTCTCAGGTTTTTGTAACATTAAATAAAAAAGTGGGATAAGGAATTTTACTCATGCCCTATACAACGGAAGAAGGCGGTCGTCTAAATAACTTTGCTCGTGAACCCAGAGTTTATCAGGCAGAACCTCCTACTCAAAGACAACAGCTAAACTACGTTGTCGTAGGAATCATCGCAACAATTTTGGTTGGCGGTTTGATTTTCCTTGCTTTTTCTGTATCATCGCTCAGTTCATAAGAAACATTTTTAGTAACTGCGTTAACTTTTTTATGATTTCAGGTTCCTTATCCTGTAGGAACCTTTTTTTTGCTTGTTAAAATCACAAGAAAATTAAGGTATATTTATATACTTAACTTCATATTAAACTTTAAGCTTTAACTGAATTTATCCTGAACAAAGCAACAATTACTTGAAAATCATAGTCATGGTTAGATTTACCAGCTGCTCGCATATACCCCAAAAGGGTAAGTCCACCGCACTTTGGCTCCCTTAGCCGCCATGAACGTGAATGAAACTGCACACTCTGATAATTCCGCTTGGAACCGACAAGTCTATCACCGCCTAAAACTTGCCCTAAGCATAGGTTTGCGGCGACAAATCTTTTTGGCGGTATGCGATGATTTAAACCTGAGAAACCAGGTGGCGGCACGCTTACATTCAACGTTGGCTTATCCTGTTGGGCAAGTGTTGTATCAGCCATCTTCCACCCAGGAAGCCAGCACATCAGCCTACCCGCGATTAGTCACCCTGCGCTTGAATTTAAGCGAACCCAATCCTTTAGCTCAAATAAATCAATGGTTGGCTAGTTATCCCCCGCCTGTAGTTGGAGCATCAAAGGATACTCCAGGCAGACCATTACCAATACCATCATTTCAGATAGTCGGTGTTGAGCAGCTTACTAGGCAATCAGTAGCAGTACAGCGTTTGTTCTTGCACTATCTGCGCTTATCCGAACAGCATCTGTCAAATTTTGAATCCAGTCTGCTGTTGTGGACATCCCGTCCTTGGCTGCACGCTATCCAGCATTCAGCACCACAGTTTTGGCGCTACCGTACTGGTGTGTTTATATTTGCTGGAGAACCAACGCCTACAAGTCAAAATAAAAATTCGCCAGAACGTTTTTCTAGTTCTAAAAATCTAGATTTAGACGCTCTAGAGCAATCGTTCCTTGAAGAATCAGTTCTTAAGGAGGATTTCGATTTTCAGAAGCAGATTCCAGCCAATCGCGGGCTAAAACCCCAGGAACCTGCTGGTGCTAAATCAGACATCCTGTCAAATATACCTTTTCAGGATGAACCAACCGAAAGCATTAGTCTCACCGATACCCCAGCAGCAGTACGGATATCGCATATCAGTAAGGAATTAACAGAGTTAGTACAGGCAACTCTCAGTGGTGCGATCGCAGAAGACGAAAACCAAAACTTACAAGTGCGGCAACTCCTAGAAGAAATAGAGGAATTACACGCGCAACAAGCTTCTGGGGTCAAAATAGCAGCTGCATACCAAAAATTGGGAAATTTATATCGTTTCCGGATCGAGCAAGGACAGTCAACCTTAGAAAACCTCATGGTGGCGATTCTGGCTTACCAGGAAGCCATCACTCATGATGAAAGCTCACCCCAAGTGCCAGATATTTTGAATGACTTGGGTACCTTATACTGGATGCTTTATCGCACCCCACCGAATTCAGAAGAGGGACAAGCTTACATAGAGCAAGGTATCGAATTTTATCAGTTGGCTTTAAAGCTGATATCACCAGAAACACATCCAGACACCTATGCTCGCGTTCAAAATAACTTGGGTACGGCTTACGGGGATTTAGCTCGTTTTGCAAACCCAGCAGAAAACTGGCAACAAGCCGTTTTAGCTTACAGTGAAGCACTGCGTTTCCGGACAGCAGAGATGGAACCGTTGAAATATGCTGCTTGCCAGAATAATTTAGGTACTGCTTACTGGCATTTAGCGCAGTACAACCAGCCCGTTGAGCATCTTAAAAAAGCTATTGCCGCTTACAACTTGGCACTGACTTACTACAACTCAGAACAAGAACCGCTTAAGTATGGCATGATTCAAAACAACATTGGTACAGCGTACTGGAATATTGCACAGTACGAACAGCCAGTAGAAAACTTAAGCTTAGCCATTGGGGCATACCGCGAAGCATTGAAGTATCGTACTCCCGCTAATGTTCCTCCCGCTTGTGCTGCCACCCAAAATAATCTTGGTACTGCTTATTGGCATCTGGCAAATCAATCACAAACTCCAAGAGAGGAAAAACAAACACTATTGGAACAATGCGTTAGTTCATATAAAGAAGCCCTTACCCTCGCACATTCCTTAAATGGTATGTCGCTCAGTTTTGATGTGTTTGCCACTCATAATAATTTGGGTTTAGCTCATTATCAACTTGCAACAGACCAGTATTTCAGTTTGGATAAAGCCGCTCGTTCTCAACATTTAGAAGCATCGTTAGACAACCATTTACAAGCGTTAAATGGATTGAGCAAACAACCTGATGCTTATCAAACCACTTTTACTTATGTTGTAAAAACAATCCGTGCTTTCCATAATGAATTGGGGATACAGGGACAAAACTTAGCTTTATCTAAAGTTCCCGGTCAGTTATTGCCAGATATTTTGCCTAAGTTATAAGTTGTTATTACTTAGTGGAACTTAGACAAAAATCAAGCCCAAATAAAGCCTAAACTAGCTTTATAAGCGGTAAACACGTCACGGTTGAGAGTCAACCAATCGAACAATCGATAAGACATAGCCGTTCTAAATGTTCTCTCTGCGTAGGTAAAGGTGTTCAAAGGTTTGGAAGCCCACCTACGTCTTAACCCTCCTGTCATCTGATGCCAAGATTGGGACTGTCCTTTTCCCTATGGATGTTAGACAGTTTGCAGGATTCACTGGTACAGATGGGTGAATTTGGCTTACTGAGTCTCTTAGCAGTTGGCGGCGGTTTGTGGCTGTTAAAGCAAAACCGCACCAACGATAGTTCCGAACTGCTAGAAGGTATGCCCGTAGATAGGGCAACAGTAGAAGTTGCTATTGCAAAAACCCAAGCAGTGGTTAACCAACTAGCACAAGAAGCAGAAAACAGTGTAGAAACACGCTACATCGCGTCTCTACAGCAAGAACAAGTTGCAAATCTCACGGCAGAGTTAGATAGGCAAGAGATAACTGCTGCTGTCACTGGTGGAAAATCAGTGGGAAAAACCGCTTTGATTGGCGTGCTGGAGTCTAGTTGGCAAAATGTAGGGACGACCTATGTCAAGTCTTTACATTTTCAAGAGACACCCCCTTTGTTTGTAGAAGCAGGCGAGAAATCAGATGCAAATGTTTTAGTCGAAGCAAAAAAATCTGATATCGTTTTATTTTTGACAAATGGGGATTTAACGGACTCAGAATTTCAAACATTGCAGCAGCTAAAGGGTGGAAATCAAAGCACAATCCTGGTTTTTAACAAACAAGACCAGTATTTGCCAGAGGAACGCTTAAGCGTGTTGCAGTCGTTAAAACAGCGCGTACCATCATTTGTCGTGGCAACAGCAGCCTCTCCCCTTCCTATCAAAGTACGCAAGCATCAAGAAGATGGTTCCGTACAAGAATGGCTGGAGGTACCAGCGCCAGATGTCCAGCAGTTGAAAGAGCAGTTGCACGATATTTTGGCACAACAAGCACAGCAACTTGTGTGGGCAACAACTCTGAGAAAAGCTCTGTTGCTCAAAGCTGAGGCGAAAAACTCACTCAATAGTATTAGACGCGATCGCTCCTTACCAGTCATTGAACAATATCAGTGGATAGCAGCTGCTGCGGCATTTGCCAACCCAGTACCAGCCCTTGATGTCCTGGCAACAGCAGCAATTAATGCCCAAATGGTAATGGACTTGGGAGGCATCTACCAGCAGAAATTTTCCTTGGAACAAGCACAAACAGTCGCCAGCACAATGGGCGGTTTGATGCTGAAACTGGGTTTAGTTGAACTCTCTTCCAAAGCGATCGGGACAGTACTTAAGAGCAACGCTGTCACTTTTGTTGCAGGTGGTTTGGTACAGGGAGTAAGTGCAGCTTATCTCACCCGGTTGGCAGGATTAAGTTTAGTCGAATATTTCCAACAGCAGGAAATAGCCACAAATTCAGGAACTGCGTTAAATCTCGACAAGTTAGGGCAAACCTTACAAGGTGTATTTCAGCAAAGCCAGCAAATTGGTTTCTTGCAGGGCTTTGTTAAGCAGGGTGTAAAGCGTCTTTTGCCAGAAGCGTCTCAGGGTGAACTGGCTACTGTTAAGTCAGCTGCTTAGTGGCTAGTTAAACTTTGTGCGACTTTTTACCAATCAGCTTAGCGATCGCTTAACCGAAGAACTGGCGACTGCGAGAAAACTCAAAGTTCGACCAATCACGGTGAGCGATCTGCCCTGCGGGCAGGAGCGAAGCTATCGTGAATTTGAAACAGCAATCAACGCAGGCACAGTGAAATGGGCAGTGACTCAAGAAGGAGAATTATTTATAGTGCCAAAATATGTACAAGGGCACGAAATATCTCACACTGTACTAACAAATGGGGAACCTGTTTTGGCTGCGGGCGAGGCAGATATTACTGGTTTTGATGGATACTACTACTTGCTAAATATCAACAATCACAGCGGACATTACCAACCAAGTTTAAATAGTTTAAATATTGGAAGAGACGCTTTCAAAGCCAACGGTGTAAATATTGCTGATTAAGTAGGATAAAGTAACTTTTATGAGTGAAGAGGAAGCTACAAAATTATTAAATTGCCTCATAGAAAAACAAGCGACTCAAGTACAAGATTGGCTAAAAAGTATTTGGCAAGGAAAACAGCACATTCCAGAAAATTTTAACTGGGCAGGGCTGGCTGCTGTGGCGTCTGACAAGGCAAGAGGAAGCGTGGCTTCTTCGGGGGAAGGAGAATCACCCAATTTGGAATGGGCAAAAGTAGCAGTTTCGGTTTATGATTTTTTGGCTGCAACCCATCCTGATATGAAACATTCTTTTTCACGTGATGCCATGATGCTAAGAGCATATACGATATCAAAAATGGGTCATATTCCTGGAGATCCAATTTTAGATGGCTCTTGCATTGTTAATTGGTTCTTAAATAATCTACGATTTTCACCTAAAGAAGCATTGAGCATAGCCTTGTCTTGGAAAGATTTAGTGACACATAAGTACCAAGACTTAACTCAAAATCAACAAAAATTTGCAGCCTTAATAGAGGAGGTTAGAGAATTAAGGCAAATTAAAAATCAGTTGTTAGTTATTCAGTTATTGTCGCAGAATAATCAGTTTAATTTAGATGAAGAAATGAATACTTGGCTATCAATACAACAACAATTACCATAAATCCTATAAACCTAGTACAAAAAGGCTGAACTATGAAAGCTAAAGAATGAAATTAACAAGCTTATGCTGTGAGCTTTATAACGACTTACTTTATCAATTAATATTTAAAACCCGTCCATATCAATTTCAGAAGGGACAGTTACTCGCTGAGGAAAATCAGCAGCTTGCTTATCTATAAGTTCTAGTAATGCATTATTACAACGTTCCGCTATTTCTGGATATTTATTGGCGTACCATCCTAGTGATGTTACAACACAAGGATCGCTGAGATCGATACCGTATTTCATCAGTTCTTGGGTTTCTTGAAGAGCAAGATTAAAAACTGCATCAAGGTCTACAAACGGTTCAGACATAATTCCAATCCTTGTCAACAGCGACAAAATAGATAATTCAATATATTTAATATTAATACATTTGTACCTAAATTACCGATCCGCTAACCTTTGAATGTGGGCAATAATTTCCTCTTTACTAATAATCCGATCTACTGGCACAAGCCAGCTAGGGTAAATATATACTGTATAACCTAACTGTCTTGTTTTTCTCCCGTCCACTAATTTTCCCCAACGATCTGGATATATAAACCAACGGGTACTCAAGCGTCTTGGAGGTATTGCACCCCACGCAAGCCTAGTCTCTGTACAATACCAAATAATTGCAGATGGTGGGTTAACCCACTGTTTACTTTCAACTTCACCACACATCCAACCTTTGTAACCAGAAGGTAGCACGCGGTAATCTTCAACTCGGCTTGCTACGCTCTTTACAGAGATCCAAAATAACTTTTGTTGTCCATCGCTACTATAAACCGGAATGTCTTCATCAGTACCAAATTCTGTTATAGCAGGCTCTCCAGTATTGATACCACGATTTCTTAAGCCTTTACAAACTATTTCAACTGTTTTTTTACTTTCAGAAAATAATTTTTCCCAGTCAGATGGGGGCATAATAAAAACAGATTTAGTAAAAAATGCCATTAAATTTTATCAAAGCGTGTCACAATTGTTAAATGAATTATAGAGCCAAAATATTTTCCTTTTTCGCTGGTTCGGGGTTCCTTGATTTAGGTTTTGAAACGAGTGGTTTCAATGTAGTTTATGTCAATGAAATTTTCTTGCCTTTCATGGAGTCATACCGCTATTCACGTTTAAATCTCAACCTGCCATTACCAGAATACGGTTATCATCAAGGGGAAGAAGGCGACGTAACAAAACTGACTGAAGAAGTAAAAGTTCTTCGCTTGCGTGAATTGGTAACTGATTGCCGTAAATCTAATAACACCGTAGGATTTATTGGTGGTCCTCCCTGTCCTGATTTTTCAATTGGTGGAAAAAACAGAGGGCAATTTGGAGATAATGGCAACCTGTCTGCTGCATACGTTGAATTGATTTGTCAGACTCTACCTGATTTTTTTCTCTTTGAGAATGTTAAGGGGTTATGGAAGACAAAAAAACATCGTTTATTTTTTGAAAGCCTCAAGCAGCAGTTAAAAGAAGCTGGTTATGTACTAACAGAACGGTTAATTAATGCGATTGAATTCGGTGTGCCTCAAGATAGGCAGAGAATCATTCTTTTGGGATTCCGACGTGAATTAATCCAAGATATGGGAATAGAACTTGACAAAGAAAATATTTTACCTATGGGAACTTTTCCTTGGGAAAAATATATTTTATATCCTCAAGAAAAAGTTTTTTCCTATAATTGGAGTAAATCTAACCTATTTCAAGAAGATTCTGTTCTACCTTGCCCTGAGGATATTCCCCAAGAACTAACAGTCGAGTATTGGTTTAGGAAGAATGATGTGCTAAACCATCCCAATGCTCAACACTATTTTCAACCAAGAGCAGGGCTTAAGAAATTTGCCATTATTAATGAAGGAGACGATTCCAAGAAGTCCTACAAGCGTCTTCACCGATGGCGTTATTCTCCTACAGCTTGCTATGGTAACAATGAGGTACATTTACACCCGTACAAATTGCGACGAATTTCTGCGGCTGAAGCTTTAGCATTACAGTCTTTGCCAGGAAGCTTTGTGATGCCGGAAAATCTGTCACTGACAAATATGTTTAAAACTATTGGCAATGGTGTACCTTATCTAGCATCAAAGGCTTTAGCTCAGAGTATCCTAGACTTTTTATCTACTACAGAATGGTCATACGAACAGAGAGAAAGCAAGCAATTAGAATTACCGCTAGCCTTAATCTAAACTTCTATTTTAAGTAGTCACTGCTGAATAACAACTTCAAGTGGGGGTACTTATACCCTTTCTAGGTGAAGATGCATAGAAAGAACCTCACGGCTGCGATATCTCCATGAAGCATCGGTTACCATGATGGTGTACAAGTTGAATTTACCTCCTTATAAAAAGGGGAAAAATAAATCCAATTTCCTCCTCTTTATAAGGGAAGGTTAGGAGGGGTAAAAATTATGTGCAGCTTTATATCAAATTGGTATTACACAACAGTTAATTAATAATAGAAAAAAATACAGTATGCGATAAGACGTAGGTAGGGTTATGCGACACGTTAGCTAGTGGTGGGCAGTGCCCACCTTACAAAAGAAGAAATAATCATTGTGCGATAAGACGTAGGTAGGGTTATGGGACACGTTAGCTAATGGTCTATCGCATTAATTTTGCTGGGTAATATCATGTTCGGTTAAACACTTGTAATATAAATACCCCTCCCTAACCCTCCCCTTAGTAAGGGGAGGGTGCCGTTAGGCGGGTGGGGTAGAATTTGTGTATCGTAAGTAATGAGTCGAACATGATATAACACAATTATTAGAATTAAAAAAAACAGAAAATTATCACAAGAAATTGAAAAATCATAAGGCAATATTGAACATATGACTGCTTCTCAAAATAATGAAATCGAAACAATTAAGAAAGAACTATCAAAGCAAATTTATAAGGTTTCACATCAGACAGGGTCGTTTAAGCTGCGTTCAGGACGGATAGCAGACGAATACTTTGATAAGTATCAATTTGAAGCAGACCCCGTCTTACTTGATTCTATTGTCCGGCAAATGGTTAATCTTATTCCAACTGATACTGAGGTACTTGCAGGTCTTGAACTTGGTGGCATTCCAATTGTGGTGCTATTATCGCATTACTCTGGATTACCCACCGCTTTTGTCCGAAAAGAAGCCAAAAAATATGGCACTGCTCGTTTAACGGAGGGTACTCATATTGGGGATCGAAAAGTGCTGATAGTCGAAGATGTGGTCTCCTCTGGTGGTCAAATTGCAATTTCAGCTAGCCAACTGCGTCAACTTGGCGCTCAAATTAATTGTGCCCTTTGTGTTATAGATCGACAGGAAGGTGCTGTTGAGACACTCCTAGATGCAGGTATTGCACTCGTTTCTTTGCTAAAGCGCGATGATTTCCGGGGGAAAGTTTAGAGAGCCTAGAAATGGCGATTAATTATTACCAAGCTGCTTTACAAGTCTACAACCATGAAGTATTGCCTGAAGAATGGGCAAAAACGCTGTTTATGCTGGGGATTGCTTATATAGAAAGAATCTGAGGAGATAAAGCACAAGATTTGGAAGTAGCGATCGCACCAAAAGGGAGCAGCTTTACTCGAAAAGGCAATGACAGCCATTCAGGCAAGGGTGGAAATTGAACAAGCGGAGAGCGCTACTCAAAACTTTCTCCGCCAGAAACAAGAAAGTGATAAAGTGCGCGATCGCCCAACTCCTAATTACAGCAGATTGCAACAAGTTGTAAGGGCGAACAGCCGTATGCCTCCTTCGTCGGCACGCTCCGCGAACGCCCCTACCCATACGTACTTCATTTACTTGGAAAATGCTGTATTTTAAAAAATGTAAAATACATATTGCGCTTTTGCTGTGTTTGTGAATTAAACGTCTGCTAGCAGTTTTTCGTAGTTTTGCTAATTGCAGAAACATCCATACGAGAATCATTATTGAATTGTGGATCGTATTGGCTAAAGTTTTCTATAATACATTTTATGCACACGTGTGCATAAAATGTAAGTCAAATATAGCGAATGAGTAAACGAAGAATTTCCATAGAAGATATTGCCCGAAGAGCAGGGGTTTCTCATACCACGGTTTCACGCGCTTTGCGAGATAGCCCTCTCATTAGCCCCCAGGTACGAGAGGAAATTAAGAAAATAGCGCGGGAAATGAACTATGTGCCCAATGCTGTTGCTCAAAGCCTGCAAACTCAACGCACTCATACCATTGGGGTAGTCGTCACTTCAATAGCAGATCCCTTTTTTGCTGAGGTAGTAGAGGGAATCGAACAGGTAGCCAAATTGGTAGGCTTGAGTGTGTTGTTAAGTGCTTCACACCGGGATTTAGAGCAGGAAATAGCAGCCATTGATAGTTTTCATCGCCGCAGAGTAGACGGTATCTTGGTAGCCGACTCGCGAATTAACAAACACCATACGACGCAAGTTGCACAAATTGCTGTGCCAACAGTTTTTCTGAATAGCCAGACTGACGACCAACCTGAAATGTTTCACTTTATTGCAATAGACGACTGCTTGGGTGCTCGATTGGCTGTGGAGCATTTAGTCAGTCTCGGGCATACCTCTATTGGTTACTTGGGTGTTGGCGATCGCAGTTGGTCAAACCAGCAGCGCCTAAAAGGATATCGAATGGCTTTGACTGAAGCTGGTTTACCACAAATGACAGATTGGGTGGCAATGAATGATGAAGACCGTGCAAGAACAAACGATGTTGCGACCGGTCACCGGCTGCTATCTAAACTATTTACTGCTGGGGTAACTGGTATCTTTTGTTATAACGATATGGTAGCAGTGGGCGCTCTGTTAGCCTGCCATGAGCTAGGTATTTCGGTACCACAAGATTTAAGCCTGGTTGGATTTGATGGTATTGCTTTGTCCGGTTACGTTACGCCGCCCCTCACGACAGTTTGTCAGCCCATGTTGGAACTTGGTCGCTCTGCCATGCAAATGTTACTCGATCTATTACAGAAAAAAACTGTGGAAAACCAGGTTGTATCTCCTTTCCTACTAAAGCGGGGAAGTAGTGCCCCACCAAGGAGCCATTAGGGTTGTGGTTGAAAGACGTGACGCCATTGGGGTGCATCGGTCTTCTTGCGATCGCAAACCCCATGCAAAAAAACTTAATACACGCTTTTGCACACGTGTGCAAAAATAAATCTATGCATTTTATGCACACCTGTGCATTATGGACTATATCAATAGAACAATGGACGAACACGATCGCCAAATCTTGAAATGGGTAAAGTTACTCAATCCTTACGACTTGTATTCAAAAAAACCCCAATCCTCCAAATTGGCAAGCACTGAGACCATACTACAAAGATTTATTGGCTCAATATTTATCTCCAACCTTAAGATTCTAGCTATCTTGGGTAACTTACAGATAACTGAATAGTCGTCAAATGAGAAGTTGAGTTTGCTTAAAGTTGTGTAATGTAATGATATAAGGCTTCTTTTGCTAAGCAAATATAACAACTTAGAAGAATTGACAACTTTCTTTGGGTAAATTTTTAAAACAAGGTAGAAAGATTTTCCCAAAAGGGACTGCAATCCGGATTCATACCTACTAGAATCCTATCAAAAATTTACCATGCTGTTAAATTTTGTAAATGCATTTTAATTCTTGCCTGTTGAAGTAGTTAAATTGAAGCTAAGATAAGGATTGCTTAGTTTTCGCCAGTACTCTAATAGAAAAAGATTGAATTAAATAGAGATGGGATAACTTTCTTTGTTTAGTAAAAATCCTTCTATAGAGTTAGTTTATTGTTGTTATGAGGCAAGATAAACTAATAGTAAAATAAAAAAAGGCATTTTTTTAGAAAAAAAGGTTTGAGCAGTTTTAGTTAAATGGTTTTTTCAAGCCATGCACTCTTAAATCCGGGATTGCAGATAAATAATGTGATTCTACGATGTACTGCAGTGCTCATAATTTTGCTTCAATACACGCAAAATCTAATTTAGTGGAAAATAAAAGAACTAACTCAAATTACGTTACCTTATAAGACGCTTGAGAGGGGTTGAAATTGCAAAGGCTAGCAGTGCCACTAGGTTAGGGCTGGAACTCTCAGACCTAGTTTAGATTGTGATGGAAAAAAACCTGAATTATCTAAAATTCTGTGTCGAGTCAAGCGGATCGGCTGAGATGACCTCACTAGCTACGACAGCTGGTAGGTAACAAAATTGAATGACTACTAGGAGAAAGATGAATGTGAAAAGGATTGCGATTGCAGGTAGTATATTAAGTATTATCAGTAGTGCTCTTGTAGGCTGCACAAATGCCTCTCCAAATGAAGATACTGCCACTAACACTGATACCAATACAGCTACTAACGTAAGTACACAAACCCAGGATAGCGATCGCCCAGCAAAATTACGTTCTGTCGGTGTCACCGTTGGCGATTTAAGCAACCCCTTTTTCGTGCTAATGGGACAGGGCGCGGAGAAAGAAGCGAAGCAAATTGGGGGTAATGATGTCAAAGTTACCGTCGTTTCCAGTGGCTATGACCTGAACCAACAAACCAACCAAATCGAAAATTTCGTTGCTGCTGATACTGACATAATTATCCTAAATGCTGCTGACAGTAAAGGAATTGCACCAGCAGTTGAGAAAGCAAGACAAGCAGGAAAAGTTGTTATTGCCGTAGATACAGGCGTTGATACAGAGGTGGATGCTACGGTTACCACGAATAATCTGCAAGCCGGAGAGGTTGCTTGCCAATATATTGCCTCTCGCCTCAAAGGAAAAGGCAACTTAGTCATCGTCAACGGTCCTCCGGTAACCTCAGTCATTCAGCGAGTTAATGGCTGCGAAAAAGTATTGTCCAAATATCCCAATATAAAAATACTCTCTAAAGACCAGAACGCAGAGGGAAGCCGGGATGGTGGGCTTAGAGTGATGAGCGATCTGCTAACAACCTTTCCCAAGATAGATGCAGTCTTTGCCATTAACGATCCGAGTGGTGTAGGCGTAGACCTCGCAGCTAGCCAAGCAAAACGCAAAGACTTTTTCATTGTTGGGGTCGATGGTGCGCCAGAAGCAATCGATGCGATCGCATCCAAAAACAGTCTATATGCTGCAACTGCAACTCAAAATCCAAGAGGGATGACTCAAAAAGCAGTTCAGGTCGGCAACAACATCCTGCATGGCAAAAAACCCAGCAATCCCAACATTCTGATTCCAGTCGAGTTAATCACCCGAGACAACGTCAGCACCTTCAAAGGCTGGTAAGTCATAAAAATTGTGTAATTTTTTTGCAGTCTCTACTTATGACAACAAATACTGAACCCTTCTTTCCTCATGCATCAACTGCCAGCCCCGTGTTGGAAATGCAAGGGATTACAAAACGATTTCATGGTGTACCTGCTCTCCAAAATGTCAATCTCACAATTTATCCGGGAGAAGTTCATGCCCTCATGGGTGAGAACGGGGCAGGCAAAAGTACATTGATGAAAATCCTAGCTGGGGCTCACATTGCCGATGAAGGAGAGATTCGTATCAATGGTCAACCTGTGAAAATTAGCGATCCGGGTACAGCACGCAAAGCGGGTATTAATCTCATTTATCAAGAACTGAATGTCGCACCCAATTTAACCGTTGCCGAAAATATTTTTATGGGCAGCGAGTTGCGTCGGGGTCAATTTTTAGACCGCAAAGGTATGCAACTTGACGCACAGCGAGTGTTGGAAAGCCTCGGAGCCAGTTTTGCAGCCAATGATGTAGTGAGTAACCTATCCATCGCCGAACAGCAGGTGGTGGAAATTGCGCGGGCGCTGAAGGACAAAAGCCGCGTTTTGGTTATGGATGAGCCAACAGCCGCACTATCCGATCGCGAAACTGAGCGTTTGTTTGAGGTCATTCGCAAACTGCGGAAAGACGGCATTGCCATTATCTACATCTCTAATACTAGGAGCAAAGAACAGTGTAGGATAAAAGCTTATTAGCGAGAGGTATGTAGAAGTCTCTTGAAAAAATTTACCCTTCGTATCAGCCTTCTAGACTACTAAAAAAATTAATTACTACAAATCAACACCTGAACCTTAAAGCTTTCAACTAAACCTAACCTCTAACTAAAGAATGACATTGGTGTTAAGTTAGTTGGTTCTCGCGTAACAGTTTACTTCCAGTCAGTCCGAAAAGTAAACCTCACATGGGTTACTACGTATTAAGTAGGTAGGCAAAATTAAACAGAACTATATAAACTTATGTAAAGTGCCGTAAATGCTTTAAAAAAATAAGCTTTTGAGCCAATTTACATTTCTTAATCCAGTTATGTTTTTTAGCACCCACCTACCTAGAACTAGAGAAAGCAGATAGTTATATTCAAGTAATCTGTACGCTTCATCATTGATAATGACTCAAAAGAAGGTCGTCTATACCGTGTTTGCCGACTTGCAACAGCATCACAACATCCGAAATTAAAGGCTTTAGCTTGGGAAATCCTTTCATGACTGGGATGCAGTTATACCGAATGAATACTTGCAACATCTATCACCGATGTGCTGAGAGCATATCAACCTGATTGGTGACTGTTCCTAATTCCCCCATGCATTGCTGGTAACGGTAGTGTGTGAAGCGGGGAATAAAGCCTAAGGAAGCACCAAGCCACAGGGTGCAACCGGGCAAAGGAAAGATTGGATGGGTGAATGCAAATGAACCCTCAATGAGGCGTCGCAAGAAAAGGTCACTGAAATGACTGATACGGTGAGATCGAGTAAATGCACTGAATGCCCCGAAACCATTCAGTAAAAGGTTCAACTCCCCAATTTGCTTGAACCAGGACACCAAATACTCCGGCGTAGAGAGGGCACCCTATCCGATTAAATCTCATCTGTGCGTAACGTGGTAACCCCTATGGAGTCTGGGGTCTGTATATTCCCAGTCAGCAACCTGCAAGGGAAGCTTAATTCTCCAGAGGGTATTGGATCTTATAGAAACTGAATTTCCAGTAGAAAAAATCAGTTGGTTTAAAGTTATTCAAGAAATTTTAGAAATTTTAGCTTCAGAAACAACAAATAACTTGAAGCCAGGAAATGATTTTCAAGAAAAAAAAGCACAAGACTACGGTGCAAAAATTAAAATTATAGTAAAAGCTATTTTATGGGAATCATTTCTTTTCCAGCAACTTTAGAGAAGCGACCATACTTGTAATAAGCTGCACAAGCACCTTCAGAAGACACCATGCAAGTCCCAATGGGTGTTTCTGGAGTGCAAGCTGTACCAAATACTTTGCATTGCCAGGGCTTCAAAACTCCTTTGAGAATTTCTCCACACTGACAGGCTTTATGGTCAGCAACTTTGAGATTGGGAATAGCAAATTTTAATTCTGTGTCAAATTCAACATATTCAGTACGAATTTTTAAGCCAGAATAGGGAATATCACCTAACCCCCGCCACTCAAAACTGTCTCGCACTTCAAAAACTTCGTTCATCGCTGCTTTTGCAAGTTGGTTCCCCGTTTTCTCTACCAAGCGATTATATTGATTTTCTACTTCACAACGATTTTCTACTATTTGTTGCAACAGCATCCAAATTGATTGGAAAATGTCTAAAGGTTCAAATCCTGAAATAACAATAGGTTTATTATACTCTTGACAAATAAACTGATAAGGGTCAGTACCAATAACCATACTGACATGACCGGGACCGATAAAACCATCAAGTTGTAAATCTGGATTATCTAATAGTGCTTTCAGGGCAGGAACCACAAGGACGTGATTGCAAAACATACTAAAGTTATTCACTTTTTCGGCTGCTGCTTGCAGGATAGTCAAAGCTGTACTGGGGGCGGTTGTCTCAAAGCCTAAAGCGAAGAAGATAATTTCTTTACCGGGGTTTTCTTTAGCAATTTGCAAGCTATCTAGAGGAGAGTAAACCATGCGAATATCTGCACCTTTTGCTTTGGCTTGCAGCAGGTTCATTTTGGAACCGGGAACTCGCATTGTGTCCCCAAAGGTTGTGAAAATCACATTGGGATGTAGGGAGAGAGAAATGGCATCATCTAATCTTCCTCTTGGCATTACGCAAACGGGACAACCAGGACCGTGAATTAATTCAATGGTCTCGGGTAAGATGTCTTCTATACCATATTTAAAAATGGAATGTGTATGCCCGCCACACACTTCCATAATTTTGAGGGGCTTTTTTAACTGTTGGGATAATTTCTCAATTTCCTTGAGTAAAGCATTAGCTTTTTTCGGTTCTCGAAATTCATCAACGTATTTCATAGGGGTTAGTAGTTAGTAGTTAGTAGTTAGTAGTTAGTAGTTAGTGGTTGGTGGTTAACCAATGTTTGCAATTTCTTCCAAGAGTTGCATTGTTTCGGCTGCTTGTTGTTCGTTAATTCTATTCATGGCAAAGCCAACATGAACAAGTACCCAATCTCCCACACAAGATTCTATTGGGTGCTGTTCGTCAACAATACAAGCAATATTGACTTGGCGCTTTACACCACCAACGCTGACAATCGCTAACTTTTTCTCAATGTCAGTTATTTCTGTAATTTGACCGGGGATTCCCAAACACATTTGTATTTTCCTTATTTTTGTAGGGTGGGCATTGCCCACCGTTGTTGTTGATTGGTGGGCGGTGCCCACTTTACTTTTGTGAAGAAGCAGTCATTGTTGATTGGTGGGCGGTGCCCACCCTACTTCTGTAAAGTTGTTGATTGGTGGGCGGTGCCCACCCTACTTCTACTGTAAGGAGAGAGGTTTGGAGTTCTCCCCCCCTTCCCTTATAGGGAAGGGGGTTGGGGGGTTAGGTCAGAGGTTAATTTTTCCACATGGCGTGAAAATTCAGATTGTTGATTGCTGGGCATTGCCCACCCTACTTTTGTAAAGAAGCAGCTGCAATGACAGCTTGACCTAGTGATAAACCACCATCATTTGGTGGCACTAAACTATGACTGAGTACTTTAATATCTAATGCTTGTAATTGTTTGGTAACTAGTTCTAACAAAATACGATTTTGAAATACTCCTCCACTCAGAGCAACACAATCTATAATATTTTCTTGGCAAAGTATTTTAACCATTTCTACAATAATATTAGCTAGGGCTTTGTGAAATTTAGCTGCTATGACTGATGGAAAAGTTGGCTGTTGTAAATCCTTTAGTAGGGCTTGCCACATGGAATGTGAATTGATAAAGTAAAGATTATCTAAAATTTCAATTTGGAAAGAATAATTGAGTCCTTCAGGATTGTTTAAAGTAGCGCGATCGCATAATGCTTCCATTTCAATAGCTGCTTGTCCTTCATAACTACATCTGTCTCGGCAAATACCAATTGCAGCAGCTACTGCATCAAATAAACGTCCGACTGAAGAAGCAAGAGGAGAGTTAATTTCTTTCTCCATAACTTGATTGAGAAGATTCAGTGGCTTTTGTTCAAGAAATTTTACGATTTCTAAACTGCCGTATTCTTGTTTTATCTCTTCCCAAGAAAAGGCAGATGTCAGGTGAGCATAGGTGTTACGCCAAGGTTCTTTAACTGCTTGGAGTCCACCAATCATTACCACAGGCTTAAATGTTGCAAGTCTTTTAAAATGGCGGTAATTTGTTAAAAGAAATTCTCCCCCCCAGAGTGTTCTGTCATCGCCATAACCCAATCCGTCAAGGGCGATACCTAAAACAGGGGGAGAATTCAACGGTACACCATTTTCTGCCATGCAAGCGGCGATGTGAGCGTGATGGTGTTGAATGTGAAGTAAGGGCACAGTAGTACTGTGCCCACCTTGATGACTATATGCAAGTTCTTTACCAAGTTTTGTCGATAAATATTCAGGATGAAGATCGACGGCGATCGCTTCTGGTTTATACTCGAACAGATTCAGGTATAAATTGAGCGTATCCTGATAAGCCTGGAAAGCCACTGCATTTTCTAAATCTCCCAAATGTTGGGATAGGATAGCTTTTCTGTCTTGCAATAGACAAAAGGTATTTTTCAACTCACTGCCCATTGCTAAAATTTTTGGAACACTATGAAATCCTGGTGGTAAATGGATAGGTGCCGGTGCATAGCCTCGAGCACGACGAACAATTTGCACTTTATTGCCTACAACCCTCACTACTGAATCATCGATCCGGTTAACAATTTCCCGATTGTGGAACAGAAAATAATCAGCAATTTTCCCCAACTGTTTGTATGCTTCATTGTTGTCGATACACTGTGGTTCATCAGAAAAATTGCCACTTGTTAAGACAATCGGACGGTTCATCCGCGCAAGAATGAGGTGGTGCAGCGGGGTATAAGGAAGCATAAAGCCAAGGGTTCTTTGCCCTAGTGCTACAGAAGACGCTATGCTGCGATGGTAGTGGGTTTTTTTTTCGCTCCCCAATTTTCCATCTTGGTGACTCTTCCACTTCCTCTTTCACCCTCATCAGCTGCTTTGACTTCAAGCAACACAATAGGTGCGGCAGGGCTTTCAAGTAATTCTCTTTCTTTTGTAGTGGGGGTGCAGTATTCTTCAATGACAGCCATATCTCGTGCCATCAAAGCCAAAGGCTTATGATACCGTCCCTTGCGCTGACGCAGTTTTTGCACGGCAGTTTCTTGGGTTGCATCACAAGCAAGGTGAAATCCTCCTAAACCCTTAATAGCCACAATTTCACCTTTTTGCAGTAAAGTACAGACAGAATCAATATCGTCTAGCATAGAAAACATAGAACTTGTTATTGGGTTACCATCAGAACGTTCTAACCAAGCATGAGGACCACAGACGTGGCATGCCACAGGTTGTGCGTGAAAGCGGCGGTTGTTAACATCCTTATACTCCCTTTCACAATTCGGACACATATCAAAAGCATCCATGCTCGTATTGCTACGGTCATAAGGAATAGCGCGAATAATACTCAAGCGCGGTCCACAATGAGTGCAATTGGTGAAGGGATAGCGATACCAACGGCTGAAGGGATCGAGAGTTTCTGCTTTGCATTGCGGACAAGTAGCAGCATCAGGGGCAATTTCTGTCTTTACCCCGTCACTCACACTGCCAGAAATCACAAAGTCGTCAAAGTGAAGTTCGCCTTGATAACGCTTGCGCGTTAATACATTAATTTTTGCTAATGGTGGGCATTCTTTCTGTAATTTGTGGACAAATTTATCTATTGATTCTTGGCTTCCACAAACCCGAATCAAGACTCCTTGACCGTCATTCAGAACTTCTCCACGCAAAGCGAAGGCTTTTGCAAGGCGATACACCGTAGGTCGAAATCCAACTCCTTGAACTGTGCCGCAAATTCTAATTTCTTCAAAATTCATAGTTGAAGCGCCATAACATAATTCGGTTGTTTCCTGAGTCCGCGATAACCGCAGTATTGCCACATATGTTGACTCCATAACACCAATTCAGACTGTCTCGTGTTGGCAATCCATAATTGCGATTTTCACCTTTACTTTGAAAATCCAATTGTCCGGCGATCGCATGACTTGCAGCCCCTTGTAAAGTCATTATTGACTCGAGCTGTTTCCATCCCAACAACCGGGAATTAGCAGTATCTGCCACTAACAACCACTTCCCCACAGAAGCTACACCATAAGGCATACTCAGACTCTGAGCGCTGGGAAAATAAGCCCCTTGATTCATTTCAACTGAATCAAAAGTTTTTTGTCCTAACACCACTGCACAAGGAGCATTGTTTTCTGTTGGCATTCCCTGCCAAATCATGACCCGATTGTTACCCGCATCTGTGACAACGAGATTGTCTCCCCAAAAAGTGATATCGTGGCACCAACGCATACTGGATGCTGAAGCAGTACCACCACCATTTTCATTCCGAGAAACCATGTCTGGTTGTCCTAATACTAGATCGGCAGACTGACCGTTTTCTTCGGGGATTTGATACCAAATTAAAACTCGTCGGTTTCCTGTATCAGCAACAAAAAGCCGTCCCTGATGATAAAAGACTCCATAACACCAATTCAGAGTGTGGGCTGCGGCTTCTTGGTATCCCCGATTTGGTTCGTTATCAGTAAAGTTAGCTTGACCTAATACTATATCTGCTGGAACATTGTTATCTTCTGGTAACGTCCTCCAAATTAAAACGCGATGGTTCCAAGCATCTGCGACTGCCAATCCTTCCCCACAAGCACAAATACCAGTTGGAACACTGAGGGTTGCCCTTCCAGGCGTACCTTTAGCATTTTGTCCTTCATGGTTAAAGTCTGGCTGTCCGATAACCCAATCAGCGGGTTGACCATCTTGAGTAGGTCTGTTGCGCCATCCCAACAAACGATGATGCCCTGTATCAGATACCCACAACGGGCCTGTTTCCGATATCAAACAGGCACCACGAGGTCCAAACATTTCTCTACGACTGGGGGCTACAGGCATTGCTAATTGCCCTGGTTCCAGGTTCTTTCCCAGAAGAACTTCTGCACCTTCCAGGGAAAGAGATAATCTGTTGGCAAGTTCTGTTGTTTTTTGTTTGTTTGTTGGTGCTATCACTTACTTCAACTTCAAATCTTTTAGCAAAAACGGCATAATTAAGCCAGTCACAAAACTAGATATCGTGACTGTTATCCAGAGACTCACTTTAGCTTGTGCAAGTAAGAACAGCATGAGTGAACTTATGACAATGCCAATTGAAGTTTGCCTTACAAAATACATAGGATCGCGCAATAGCTTTCCTTTAAAAAATAATCTAGCGGTAAACCATCCTATTTCTAACATGAATCCTCCTAAAAACTTCTTAATAAATCCAGTACTATCAGCGCTAAAACAACTCCAGGAATTGCACCAGCCGGACCAAATAATCCACCAAGTAGCGCAGAAAACTGATATCCGATATCGCGTCCGGCTAAAATCATCCCTCCAATAGCACCGCCAACCATAGATATGGCTGCTGTTACCAAAAACCAAACAAATCCTGTTGTTAGATTTAAGTCACCAGCCATTAAACTTGTGAATACTTCTTTTACCCAAGGATTAGTCAAAATGTCTGTCATTATGCCATGTTCTCCTTTATGTGGTTGATGGTTAATGGTTAATGCTTAGTTGTTAGTGGTTTTACCAATAGCTACTAACTACTAACTCTTTTCCTAACTCTCCCCAATTTCCCGCAACATATCAGCTACCATCTGGGCTTGTTCTATCTGTCCGTGTTGAGTAAAAATTTCCAACGCTTCTTGATAGTAAGCACGCGATTGTGCAAGATTTTGAGGGTTCCCAGATTCTGGTTTGTCTGGAAAGTCGGGTAAATTTAATAGGGCGTTAGCTTTATTAGAAATTGTGTTAGCATACTCAAGAGGTGTGTCTTTGCGATCGCGCACTTTTAACGCTTCGTCATAGGCCCTAACAGCCCGTAAAATATTCTCTAAGGGATGAGCACTCGGTAAATATTGCAGAGCATTACCGAGATTGTTATGCAACATCGCGTATTCTCTAGGATGGTCAATGAGTCGGATATGTTTCAGCGCTTCCTCAAAGGTTTGCACTGCTAACCCTTGGCGCAAGTATTCCCGTTCCGATGTTACGGACATGGAGAGGTAAGCGATCGCAATATTGTTGTATAAAATTGCATATTCTTGGGGATACTTCTGACAAGTGAACACTTGCAATGCCTTTTGGTAAGCTTGGATGCTATCAGTTGTCCGTGCTAAGTTAAACGGCACAAGTGACTGTAACACCAACCCTAAATTCATATGGGCTTCTGCTACTTCCTCTGGTAAAGCAAGTTGCTGCAAAATTAGAATCGCCTCTTCTAATTGTTCTTTTGCTTCTAACAGCAATTGCGCCCCAATATCAGGAATCGCTTTTAAAGTACTTGCCATTCCTGCCTTCGCCCTAGCTTTCCACAGCAGATACTCCTCACCACACAAATCACATGCTTGGTTGTATAAAGACACGGCATTCCATAAATCTTGAGCCGTTTTTGGCTTCTTTTGAAAGCCCTGCGCCATCTCAATCAGCATCTGGATTTTTTCCTGTGCCGTGGCTGGTGAAGAGGCAATAACAGCCATCGCTGCCTTTACTGCTGAATCTGTTATGCTAGAGATCATAAATAATTCAAGATTCCAAAAATTGACAAAATAAGGATAAAGTATGAAGGATGAAGGATGAAAAATGGGTTGATAGATGGATACAAGCCGCTTAATTTATTGATGGCGTTTTCCTTGTATTTTATGCTTCATCTTGCAGTTGACAGAAAGGAAATGTGTAACAGCCTATACCGTTTCTTAGTGAAGTAGGAAACAAGTAGAAAATTGAAATTTTCAGCACTTTCGTTACACATAAAAGAAACACTATTTCCCCTACAACTTGATATTTGTAGATAACAGGACGTGTTTCTTGAGAGTTTACGCAAATAAATCCCCGAGCATAGAGCTTTCTCTTCTTGAATAAGTCCCCTGAGTCGCCTCTAAACTTGGGCGATGAAGAGAGCTTAGTGATTCTATCGCCAAGGCTGTTCAAGAAAAGTCTAATGAATGCTTCTTGGATTCCCTGAGGCGATTTGCTTCAAATATAAAACACTTTATCTGTAAAAAGATAGAAGTTGTGCCTCAATATTCATTATATTATATTATTTTTTTAAAATCTTATAATATTTTGATATTTAAGAGAAAAATTAGAACCTGAATTTTTCACAACTCATAAAAGTTCTTCAACCAATTATATATATTTTTCGTATTTAAATTACTAATTATTTTGAAACATAATTAAATAAAGTTATAAAGATGCAGTTTTGATAGTTATATTATTGAAAAATCAGTATGGGCAGGCTATTGCCGTACCCATACATTAAGGTGAAATTATGTAAGAATATCATTTTTCACATATTAGCTTTCGCTTCAAAAAAAATGTGTTACTCGGAAAACTTTTTTGTTCTATTTTGAAGATATTTTTAGCTAAAAATTAAAAATTTGTGTAAGAAATAAACAATTGAATCAAAAAATACATGATATTAAATAAAGAGTAAAGTATGAAGGATGCAAAACATTAGAAAAATGATATCAGCTAACAATTTTGAGGAACTTGTACTTAATGCAGAATGAAGTATAAATTCTTCAGGTTTTATCCTTCATACTTTATATACTTTTTTGATTGCCTGAATTGTGCTGGATAAACAATAGAGAAAAGATAGCAGATGACTAATTTACTATGGCTGCAGGGTGGTGCTTGTTCGGGCAACACCATGTCATTTCTCAATGCTGAAGAACCCACAGTCTGCGACTTAATTACTGACTTTGGTATTAATATACTTTGGCACCCATCTTTAGGATTGGAGCTAGGTGCAAATTTGCAGACAATGCTGTGGGAATGTCTCTTGGGTAAAATTCCTTTAGACATTTTAGTCTTTGAAGGTACAGTAGTAAATGCTCCCAACGGGACAGGAGAATGGAACCGTTTTGCCGAGCGCCCTATGAAAGACTGGTTGAGCGACCTATCACAAGTTGCCAATTATGTTGTAGCAGTAGGTGACTGCGCCAGTTGGGGAGGAATACCCGCAATACCACCCAATCCAAGCGAATCTACAGGATTGCAATATCTCAAACGTCAAGAAGGAGGCTTCTTAGGCAAAGAATTTCGGTCAAAATCGGGATTACCCGTCATCAATATTCCTGGATGTCCAGCTCATCCCGATTGGATTACTCAAATATTAGTTGCGATCGCCACAAATCGACTGGGCGATATAGTTCTTGACGAACTACATCGTCCGCAAACCTTTTTCAACACTTACACTCAAACAGGCTGCACCCGCAATATCCACTTTGCCTACAAAGCATCAACCAGTGAATTTGGTCAGCGTAAAGGATGCTTGTTTTATGACTTAGGATGTCGCGGACCAATGACCCACTCTTCTTGCAACCGTATCTTGTGGAACAGAGTTTCGTCCAAAACTCGTGCTGGGATGCCTTGTTTGGGCTGTACCGAACCTGAATTTCCCTTCTACGACCTCAAACCGGGAACCGTCTTTAAAACACAAACTGTCATGGGAGTTCCTAAAGACTTGCCAACAGGGGTCAACAAAAAAGATTACGCCCTACTCACCATTGTCTCGAAAGACACGATGCCAGAGTGGGCAGAAGAGGACTTTTTTACAGTGTAGTCATTGGTTTGTCATTTGTAAAACCACAAAGGACAAAGGACAAAAGACAAAGGACAAAAGACAAAGGACAAACATGGGAATTCAAACATTAGACATATCGCCAGTCGGGAGAGTTGAAGGCGATTTAGATGTTCGTGTAGAAATAGAAGATGGACAAGTTGTCAATGCTTGGACCCATGCCGAACTCTTCCGAGGATTTGAAGTTATTCTCAGAGGCAAAGATCCTCAGGCTGGATTAATTGTCACACCTCGTGTCTGCGGTAAAGCGGCTTTGAGTTGTCCGTAGATAGTAGCAGTAAATCCATCAATATTGTGGATATATATACCCGTTAGAAAACGGTGAATGAGAGCTAAGTTACTTTCCTTGCGTTGAGAACGTTCTGCCATGTCTATCAGTTCGCCTTGAACGATGGCACAGCTTGTAATCACAGAATTTTCTACTTCCAAAAGGCGATAAAGCACATTAGCATTACCAAGTATTGCTTGGCTACAGTGATTTGTATCTAACAGGTACATTATTCAAAAGGGTTTTCGTCATCAAATTTGGCTTTGCCGCGAGTAACATAAACTAGCTCAAGACATTCTTGTAAATCATCACCTTCCCATTTACCAATTGTTTTTAAATGTTCGAGCAGTGAGCGACCTGTGGAATTTACTGTAGTGTTAACGGGAGAATCTGCCACTTCAGAAACTAGCTGTGCTTGGGTTTCCTTGGTTTTCAAAAAGCGTAAAAAGTCTAGCGTTTCAGTCAGAATGGTATCTGAGGAGGATTCAATTTCTTGGAGAAGCAATTCTTTGATAGTCATAGTGGGTATCTCCTCTACTGCATGGGAAATGCACGAATAGCTGCATCAGTCTTTCTTTTTCATTATCGCAATAGTTTCTTTGAGCGTTACTATAATGCCTTTAAGGCTTCTGCCCATTACCATCGAATATCCGCCGTAGTGAGGCACTGCCCACCATTATCGAATATCCGCGCCATAGTAAGTACGATTTAGCGTTAAGCGAAGCTCTGCCGTAGATAATCGCCATTATTGATGGTATGGAAAATAGAGCTATACAAGGTCAGTACCAAGTCGAGCGTTTTACATTTAATTAGGTTGAGCTACTTATCAGGGAACTTACTTGGGAATCACACAGACTGGTTGTACTGTTACGATCGCAAAAGAGTGAGATACCCAAAGCCAGAAGAAAGGTTGACAGCAGCCGAACAACGCACTCAAAGATTTGCACAAGAGTTGCGAAGGCTAGGGGGTAGCTCTGGATACTTTGAATTAAATTTTGTTTCAACATTCATAATGATTAGTTATTTCCGCAAATGGTGGGCATTGTTCATTGCTAGTACTCTTTTGGTTATCATTTCTGGGGCGATCGCTCATGGTCATCTACCATTTGTAGTAAATTCTAGCCTTGCGGTTCAAAACACTTTTACAAGGTCTCAAACCTTTAATTTCTATAATGTTCTCACTTCAACAGGAGCCGACCCCTGGGTGTATAAACACACAGATGGCTACTATTACATGACCTACTTAACAAATCAAAATATTACAATTTGGCGGTCTTTGACACTTTCAGGTATTGCCGGGGGAGAAAGAAAAACAGTTTGGACACCACCAAAGTCAGGACCAAATAGTCGGAATATATGGGCACCCGAATTACATTTCATAAATGGAAAGTGGTACATATATTACAGTGCTGATGATGGGAACAATCCCAACCATAGAATGTTTGTCCTTGAAAATGCAAGCTCCGATCCATTTCGAGGAAATTTTGTGGATCGAGGCAAGATATATGACCAAAAAAATGATAAATGGGCAATTGATGGCACGGTATTAACTGTAAGTGGGAAAAGATACTTTATTTGGTCTGGATGGGAAGGTGACAATAACGTACAACAGAACTTGTATATTGCACCCATGAGCAATCCAACTACACTCAGTGGTTCGCGAGTTAAGATTTCAAGCCCAACTTATGGATGGGAATCTTTTGGCAGCCCTCCAACTGTGAATGAAGGACCACAGGTTATTATTAAAGACAAAACTATTAATCTCGTGTACTCTGCCAGTGCAGGTTGGACTAATAATTATTCTTTGGGTTTATTAACAGCAAAAGTTGGCAGTAACCTCCTATCTCCCGCTTCTTGGCGTAAATATAAAGAGCCAGTGTTTCAAACCAATAATGGCGTGGTGAGTCCCGGACATAGCAGCTTTGTGAAATCTCCCAATAACAAAGAAGACTGGATTGTTTATCATGCAGCCAACTATCTAGCAGCTGGGTGGAATCGACATATAAGAGCTCAACGATTTGGATGGAACCGCGATGGGACTCCTAACTTTGGTTCTCCAGTACCTGTGAACTCTGCCATTGCTCTACCAGGTGGAGAACCTCCACGCGATCGCTATCAGGCTGAAGATGCTCGCGTGACTGGTGTTGCTAAAAAATTACCCACCGCAAACGCATCAAACAACGCAAAAGTTGGTTACATTAATACCCCACAGAGCAACGTAGAGTTTCGCGTTCGGGTACAAAAGCGGGGACTCTACAATATGTCAGTAAGATTTGGAAATGGAAGCGAAGGTGGGAAGCAAGCTAGCCACAAATTATTTATTAATGGAAAACAAATGCCAGCAATGAGATACGTGTGGACGGGATGGGACAACTGGCTAAACACCATTACCCGAGTACAGTTAAATGCTGGAATCAACGCGATTCGCTTTAGCAAGGGCGAAAATACTGCCGAGATTGATTGTATTGATATTTTTCCCCTTCAGTAAACCTGGTTTGTAGTTGCGCTTTAGCGCTCTTAGGAATTTCCAAAATTCTCCCGGAATGTGGTATGGGCGTCCCCGCCCGTTTTATATAAGTTGCGGGCGAGACGCCCGCACCACAAGAAATATTTGGAGACTTTGTTATTTGAAAGCTTTAAAGCATTATTCTCTCGATGCTTTCTGGATTAGTTGTCAAGTTCCAGTGATGTGTATCGTTTTATTAAGATAATTGATTTTTTCACCAAAACAATTGGCTATAACAGACACAGAGACTTTAGACGAAGTTCTTGAGTGTTTAGCAGAAAACTTCGCAACCGAAACGCAGGGGGCACTAAGGGAATTTTTTATGGAAGGGCAAGATATCTAAGCGATCGCCAAAGTTTTCAGCATTGCATTAATACTTAAACTAACATTGCAGTGGCGAAGCCGCATCTAAACCAATTGTGCCAGTTGCGTCAGTCCTGTTTAATTTCACTAGTAGTAAAATATTCACGATATCTGTAAGCCGCATTCTGTCTGCATCTTGGGACTTGGAGATTTTTTTATGTGTTGGCATTTTGCGGCTAATTCTGTGACACTACAGGATGCGTAATAATGAGTATTGTTTTTTTAGCTGAGAAATACCATTATTTTGTATTAAAAATACTTTTAGTACAATACGTGCGGGGACTTCTCTATGCCTATGGAAGCTTACGCTATATTAGACGGTGGCGGGGTTAAGGGTGCTGCGCTGGTAGGATGTCTTCAGGCAGCAGAAGTTGGTGGCATTAAGTTTATAGGCTACGGCGGTACATCAGCAGGAAGTATTGTAGCTTTACTTGCTAGCGTTGGATATTCCCCAGAACAAATCAGAGAGATAATGATTGAGGAAATTAATTTTAATGATTTTTTGGATGGTGCTGACAATAACTTAGAGCGGTTCAAAAAAATTCCTCAAGGATTTATCACTTCTTTTTTTAAGACTGTCTTTTTATGGCAAAATAAAGATTTAATTGACAATCTTAATCAAAATTTAGGACTATGCGTTGCCAAAACACTTACTAAATTTCTCCTAGAAAAAATCCAAAAAAGCCCAAAAGTAGAAAACAGTCATTCGGATTTAAAACAAAAAATCCAAAACGCAACAGATATTACTTTTCAAAATCTCAAAGATTTAGGATGTTTCCCTCTCAAAGTTGTTGCTTCCGATATTAAAAGGCATAAAGCTGTAATATATCCACAAAATGAAGAAAAAGAAGCTTTAAATTATTCTGTTATTAAAGCAGTACGGGCATCAATGTGTTTCCCGTTTGTTTTTACTCCAGTTTTATCTGAAAATGGTAATTATTTAGTAGATGGTGGTTTGAGTAGCAACTTGCCAATATTCCTGTTTGAGAAGGAGAGGTCTATTAACCGCAAACCAGTAATAGCATTTGATTTGTGTAATTCAGAAGATATCAGCCCTGCTCAGCCTAACAAATATCAGCTAGGTGAGTTTTTGGGTGATATGCTGGCAACTGTGCTAGAGTCAAGCGATGACTTACTAAGACAGGTGATAGATAATATTTATCATGTACCCATTCCTTTACCACAAGATATAGGTACACTTGATTTTTCAATTGATAAAGAGAAAAGAGAACGACTTTTTGATAGAGGATATCGTAAGGCTTCGGAGTTCATAGCAACTAATTTATTACCATGGAAACAAGTTGAAGAAAATACCGTTAAACGTTTGCAAGCCCTATATACTCCTCCGCGTCTGGTTCAACCTATACTAAAAACAGCTGTGAGAGAACTGGAAGAAAGGAAAACTCTCAGTAATTGTCGTTCTTATATTATGTTGTCAACTGACGAAGGTAAATTCGCTATCGTGTATCAATATGGTATGGATCACGATCCAGATATTGATTGGGAAATAGAAATGAAGAATGAAGGAGCTTGGTCAAATGCTTGGCTTCATCGAAAACCTGCTATTCAAAATCTTGAACATCTTAGAGAAAACCTTTCTGAATATAACATCACTCAAGCTCAAGTTAACAAAATACCAAAGGATAAAAAGACTACGATTGTTGTTCCCATATTTAACTGGAAAACAATTACGTTACTTACAGATGAACAATATGAAGAATTTCAAAATTTTCATTTTCACAAATTCCAAGGCATTATTGACCAATATGCTCTTATTGGACTTCTGTCTATAGATACCATCACTCAAACTCAGGATATATTTAATCCAAAGAGACTTAGAAATGTTTATCGCAGTATAATGGTAGGAGCTAGTATTCTATCAGGAATATTAAGATAGGGAATTTAGATTATGATAGATCCAAGCGGAATTAAACCATTAGATGAGTTGATAGTCAAAGAGGTTAAGCCTGGTGTACATATCATCGAAAATGCCTATGAAGGTGTCTACGACCATTTTGCTGAGCATTCCATGGCAATCAACTCTTCTGACACCTCTTCTCAATCAGGAAGTGATTGGGATGCACTTGACGAATTACAAGAATCGGTAAAAAAGGAGACTTCAAACCCCGGTGCAGTTGCACCCAAGGTTAATCAGACTAATCAGCCAAGAGAAGTTAAGCAATAATATTGAGAATGAGCAACTTGGATTGGGGTTTAAGTAATAAGGTAATATTTAGTACAACCCTTCTCTTTGAGTTAATAATGAGACGGGTAACTAACACTGAGGTTCATCTCCCCCAGATGGATGAACAGCACGACAAAAAGATTCGGGAGTTCGTGGACTCGAAAGGAGTAGAGGTTTACATAATTCTAGAGGGTTACGAAAAGATTTTAGCTCGGCTGAAGGAAATGAATGTTCCTGATGATAACTTGATTAAGTTTGATTCTCTTATTAAAAAGAAATTTAAAATAATAGATATAGATGAAGATATCAGGCAGAAAGCAGGGAAACTTGAGAGAAGATTTATCCGACGTTATAACTCTCAAAAAGAAGACTTGGAATCGTGGTTGGGATTGAAATGGTTGGAATTTTTATGGTTGACGCTAGAAATTGAGTGTGCTAAGCGTTTTGAATACCATATACTTACCCTCGATTCTCTACGCTCATGGAATGGTATCGACGATGTCTGTGATTGTGTGAAAACACCGTCTAGTGAAGAGCGCCTTTTAAACGAAAAGGGGCAATTTTTATGCAAGCGAATGGAGTTTGAGTCATATTATTGGAAATTAGAGCTTCAAGAGATCAAGCGAAGATCGTGGGAAATTTTCTATTCAGAATCGTTCAATAATGAATCCACGTTCGAGTTGGAATCGGACAATCCAACGACGAAGATGGGTGACGAGCTAACCCCCAAATCAACCCCCAACCCCGTCTACAACAACCCCCTATCCCCCGAAACTACAAAGATACTACAATATACTACAAAAAAAAAATGAGTTTTTATGTATACTTAAATACAGAAATAGAATTTCACCCCCAGACGAAAGAAGACTAGCACATAAAGCATTCTAGCCTTTCATAAAGATTTGTCATCATAAGCACTTTCTACGAATTCATAAGCATTTGGCGATTTTCGATACCTGGCACCATCGTTAAAAGAACAACTTCATCGCTATTTTCGGGTCATAACAATTAGCTAGTACAAACTTTTCAGCCACTGCTTGGACTTCTGTTGTTAAAGGTTCCCACTCTGCCCAAGGCAATCGCATCTGCCCTAGTGATGCCTTTTTCTTCTTCTCCTTCACCAGCTTGGGTAACAACTTACTTCCCCAGTGATAATTCTTCTCTGGTTTCGACTGAGGTTTATATTTCTTACAAAATCTCCTATATTTAGAAGCACATTCTTCTAACGATTTGCCCAAAGATAAAAACGCAGGATGCCACTCAGTTAACCCATCATCAGTTAACCTATCATACGTTCCGTAATTACTAAAATCATAAAAAAATCCTGACTGCATTCCCGATGCTTTGGGATTACAATGAATATATCTGAGGGTATTTAATGCTCTAGTATAATCAGTTTTATCAAAGCCACTGCTATGATATCTTTTCTCCCAAAAATGACCAGTTCTTTTGAGCATGCGATTAAAACACATCGCTGTATACCAATTTAACCAGTGCATGATTTTAGGGAGGTGTTCTGGTATAGTTGGCTCAATTAAATAGTGAACGTGATTTGACATTATGCACAAAGCATAAAGCTTAAAATTAAATTTGTTAATAGCTTTTTTGATAGCATACAAAAAAACCTCTCGGCATTCATGTCGGCTTAATTTAAACTCACGATTATTGCAACGAGTGGTGATGTGATAGCAAAAATTGGGTTGCAGGCTACGTTTAGGACGTGGCATAAGATGTTGATTTTTGGCAACAAAGGAGAACTAAATTTGTACTGTCCCAATTAGCGTGGCAGATATAAGCCGCTACTGTCATCAGGATCGACGTGGCTGTACTTGGAAAGTTGTACTGGCGATGCATGTCCCATAGTTTTTTGAGTTAAAAATTGTGGAGCGCCTCTTTTTTGAGAGTGTGTTGCATGACAGTGCCTGAGCCAATGGGGGCTAACAGGTTTTTTAATTCCTGCACGAACGCAAGCTTGTTTAACAATTTCCCGAATATAGCGATCGCTTAGGCAGCTACCATAACAATTTTTAAATAAAGGCTCATTGGGTTTATTTGTAGTGCGACTGGATAATAAATCGGTCATTAATTCCAAAGCAATAACGATGTGGCGCTCTTTATCTCCTTTCCCTTTAGTAATATGGATTATTCCTTGCCCCTTTTCATTGACACGTACATTCAGTAGATCACAAACTTTTTCCTAAAGGGCGATCGCTAACAAATTGTGTAGTCAATGATACTTTTTATCAGTTGCTGTTTAAGCAAGTAGGTGGAGCATTAATAAAAATTACTTATCAACAGGTAGCAACTGAGTTTCTCACAATTAGCCTGATGGAAGATAAATACCTTCAACAACTTCATATATTTTGTCAACTGCTTGACACAAGAAAGCTAACATCTGTTTGAGACTAAATAATTCACGATAAATTAATCTTCCACCTTTTCTCTTTAGGCTAATTTTTAGCCATAAAAGATTAACCCATATATTGACCAGAATAAAAGAGACACCGACAAATAATAATCTTAAAACAGGTCTTTTGTTTGTTGTTCTAATTCGACAAATATTTTTCAGCCTATAACTACTTTCTATTCCAAATCTTTTTTTATAATCTTGATGGATATAAGATAAATTGGCTTTGACCTTATGAACTACATAAACGAAGTATTCTACCCCCTTTTGATGTCGTTTGCCCTTTTTATATTTACAAACAATCCATAGCTCAAAGGTAACGGAATTATCCTGACTTCCTCTCCTGTTCATGGTATATGTAGTTTTGTAGCTTTGTCTCCCTTTTAAAAATTGTTTAATTCCTCCTTTTATTCCTGTTTTTATTGCTGGCATAAGCAGAGGTATATCTAAAGCTTGTAGCCACCGAATGACGGGAACATTAAAAAATCCTCTATCAAGATAAAGTTGTTTTACCTGAATGTGAAGTGCATCAAGTTCTGCTAATAGATAAGTAATAATAGCGACACTTGTATCTAGCCACCTTACACCTCTAATTGCAAGAGTTACACGTTTTCCTTTCATTAAAACGTATAAAGTTGCATAAGCGTAAAAGGAACAAGTACCGGATTTGGCTTGGCGCAGATATATATAGGGCAATTCCCGATCGCTAGGCTTGCCATAATAAGGGATTAAGTTTAAATCAATAGCTAGAGCATCGGTACAGAAATCATAAATAACCTTGTGTAGAGACTAAGCATGGCTCGTCTCTACATTCACGAAATATCAAGGATTGCAGTAGAGAGAAAATGTGTGTTTTGCTTCTCTGCTTGACTACTGTACCGACGCTCTAGACAAAAGCCTGTATTCTTCTCTATATAGGCTTTTGAGGTCTATTTAGTAGATTTTTACTGGAGGAGGTTCAGCTGAACTTTGTCAAAGCTGTTAGATTCAGGCTATTCAAGATACTGGATTTGATTGGGCGCTTTTCATCATCTCTGATTAAGATATTGTTACGAAAACCTGTTCGATAATAATTTGATTCTTCAAGGCTACTGAACACATCACAAAAATATTTTTTTGAACTAGAATCAAACTGACAAAATAATAAACAAGCTTCAATATCTACGTTAAAATATTTCTTTGCATTTATTTTAAAATTAGAAAATTTAGCAATATTGAGATGATTGGAATGGAGATAATTCAATAACTTTCTAGCAACTGAAGTTTTACAAAGCATGGCAAGATAAGCATCTCGTTTCTGTAGCCATTGCACAACTTGTATTAACATCCATTCGGAAATATCAAAATTACTTTTACCTGTAATTGCATCTAAACCATTATGGTTTTGAAAATTATTTTTATTGGGTAAATTGGTACCATGAATTGTGCCTTGCTGAGAATTTGTTATCCAGGGAAAATTACCAAGAACTAGTATTCTTCCATCTATATCATTTATTATTGATGTCTAGTTAATTTGAAAAAAATCTCCAGATATTAACTCGATTTTTTTATTTTGAAGAATCTGCTGTTTCTCTTCAATTTTTCTTAAGTAATGTTGATTTCTTTCTATTCCAATTATTTTGTCGCTTGATTGAAATAACTTTGAAGCTGCTTCAATAAAGTTACCGACTCCACAAGTTGGTTCAATTATTACATGAGGATGAACACCAAGTGCTACTAATTTCTGGCAGACTTTCTCAGCTAGCTCTATTGGTGTCTGAAAATCTCCGTATTCTACTTTTATTTTATCAACACTACGAATCATGGATCGGCTTCTGCTGCTCTTGGCAATGTACCAGCAATTTAACAACGGTGGGCAGTGCCCACCCTACTATCTTTAGTTCTTTCTTTGTGTCCTTTGCGCCTTCGCGGTTTGTTATATAATTCGGCGCATTTTTATACAGAATTGGTATGAGATTGAGGAATGAAAATTAAAAACTCGATTTAATGTTGGGTTTCGTTCCTCAACCCAACCTACATAAATTTGATTTTTGAAACTTACTTAGGTAGGGCTATGTGCCCGCAATTTAAAAATGGTGGGCTTTAGCCCCACCTACTAGTCTCTAACTACAAAGCAGAATCAAAAATTTGCTGGGCTGTGAGATTCAGTTGAGGGAAAGTAGGGGATACGATTGAAGTGTTGCCCCTAAACAGATTCATTTGATATTCTCCATTAAGTAACTGGCATACAAAAATGGCAGGCTGTTTGGGGTTGCCAAGAAATTTACCTCCCCCTAGTGCAGCATAATCAATAATCCAAAACTCAGGAATACCCATTGCTTCATAATCGGCGAACTTTTTGTAGTAGTCATCTCGCCAATTAGTTGAGACAACTTCAACTACTAAGGGAATAGACGCAGGTTGGGAAACAGTGGACTCGTTTTCCCATAGCGGTTCATTTGGGAGATTGTCGCGATTTATTAATAAAATATCTGGAGAGTAGGCTGATTCTTGCTCTGGTGGTTTAACTAATGCCGTTTTGGGGATATGGTAGGGAAGGTTGAGTCGGTCAAACTCTACAGTTATTTTACGTGCTAAGAACCCAATAACATTTTCATGCTTCCCGCTTGGTTGAGGCATCTCGACAATGACTTTATTATGTAGTTCGTAGCGCCCACCTTCTGGACGCCATGCTGTAAATTCTTCAAAAGTGACTAGTTTGGGTGAGACTGGTGCAGTAGTCATAAAGCAGAAAATTATCGCTTTGGAAACGCAGTCGTTCCATACAAACAAGCATAGCCTGCGTGGGCAGGCTTTGTTTGTATAGCTCTAGAATTTTATTGTGCAGGGCTGCAAATCCCCAGAGTTTAACTTTGAACGCACCCCAACTAATTGCAAGCAATATAGTTAGGGATTCTTTCGCTAAGAAACCGCAAGATTTCTCAACGTTAATCCCCGTCCATTTGGCGACGATTTCAGCAATATCTGCTTCTGTTACCTGTTCTCGCAGTAAAGTGGCTCCCGTGCTTTGAATTTCTAGCAATTTTGCTTCTTTGGTTTCGCGATCGCGCTGTACTCCTTCCAATTTGCCATACTTGAGCTGTGCTGCTTTATTCAAGTCATAAGCCCGTTCTGCCTGTTCAATTTGCACCCGCAGCTTTTCTTCTTCCTGCTTTAAAGCACTAATCGCTTCCAACAGCTGCTTTTCACCTTGCCACTGATTGTTTAATTCCTGCTGTTTTTCTGTCAGACTAGCAATTTCTTGCTCAATCCGATCCAAACGTTCCTTAGTTTGAATTGTTGTCTTTTCCTCTCCAGCTAGTGATAATTTCTCCATTTCCAACTGCATCAAGCGTCGGTCAATGGTTTCCAATTCTGTTGGTTTGGAAGTAATTTCCATTTTCAACTGTGCCGCAGCTTCATCCACCAAGTCAATCGCCTTATCTGGCAAGAAGCGGTCGGAAATGTATCTTGATGATAGTGTTGCTGCTGCTACCAAGGCTGAGTCAGAAATTTTGACATTGTGATGGACTTCATAACGTTCCTTCAGCCCCCGAAGAATGGAAATCGTATTTTCCACAGTTGGTTGATCCACAAACACCTGCTGAAAGCGCCGTTCTAAAGCTGCATCTTTCTCAATAAATTTACGGAACTCATCCAGAGTTGTGGCACCAATGCACCGCAGTTCTCCCCGTGCCAACATGGGTTTGAGCAAATTCCCTGCATCCATTGACCCCTGTTGATTGGAACCAGTACCGACAACGGTGTGCAGTTCATCGATAAACAGGACAATTTGCCCGTTCGATTCCGTCACTTCCCGAAGAACTGATTTCAAACGGTCTTCAAATTCACCTCGGTATTTTGCCCCAGCAATCAAACTCCCAATGTCTAGGGCAATCAATTGCCGATTTTTTAAAGATTCCGGAACGTCACCATTGACAATACGCTGCGCTAATGCTTCAGCGATCGCCGTTTTACCTACCCCTGGTTCCCCAATCAGTACGGGGTTATTCTTGCTACGGCGAGACAATACCTGTATAACCCGGCGAATTTCATCATCACGTCCAATTACCGGGTCAAGTTTCCCAGCTTTGGCTTGTTCTGTCAAATCCCTACCAAATTTTTGTAAGGCTTCGTAACGAGACTCTGGGTTTTGGTCTGTCACTTTTTGACTGCCACGCACAGATTTAATAGTAGCTTCTAACTTCGCAGCATCTACGTTAAAACTCTTAAAGATTCGCCGTCCGATGCGCTCATCTTCAGTGAAAGCTAGAAGTATATGTTCGACCGATATGAAGCCATCTTTCATCCTATTTCGGGATTCCTCAGCCCGGTCTAGCATCAAATCCAAGCTACGGCCAAGGTAAAGTTGGTCGCTTTTGCCCACTTTTGGCTGACGTTGGGTAAATGCTTCTAGTTGCTGTTGTACGCGGAAAGGGTCAATTTCACATCGAGTTAGAATGCGGGTTGCAAGCCCGGTTGGTTCTTCTAACAAAGCAATCATTAGGTGTTCAACATCCAGTTGCTGTTGTTGATATGCACGGACAATATCTTGTGACTTGACAATTGCTTCCCAGGCTTTATCAGTAAATTTATTCGGATCTGTAGGCTGCATCTTTACAATTTTAGATTTTAGATTTTAAACTGATGTACTTAGTTGGTTTGAGTTATATTTTGCATCAAGCATGTCACTAAAGTCTGTACTTCACCCACGCTTTGCAAACTGTCACTGAGTGCAAGATGTGACTCTCAACTAATATCCAAGCATCATTGTGTTGTCTTTGCTTGTATCCGGGGTTGCAATTTGGCATTAGATACTTGTTAGTAGTTAGTTGTTAGTGGTTAGTTGTTAATTGTTAGTAGTTAGTAGCAAATAATACTACTTTCCACTAACCACTATCCACTATCCATTAAAATAAAATCACTGTTCTTAGGGTACCTTGCCAAATAGTACTGTTGGAAGTGTTGTTATCAGCATTTGTGACTACTGATAATGTAGGGGTAATACTGAGATTATCGTTTAACTCAAGATTATAGAATGTCTCAAAGTTAATTTGACTGGCATTTCCCAAATCGTCAGTAACGAAAGGTTGACCAACAGCAAAACCTACATTCGTCCCTGGAAGGAAAAGATTGCGAAGACCAAATCCTACTGCCCAACTGAAGGAATGTAAATCCAGATCCTGGTTGATAGCGGTATTGAATCCCTGATAATTCCCAAATCCCAGGCGACTAAAAACCCCTACATTCCGGTTAAGGGTATACTCTGCGTTCACACCAAAGGCATCAATGTTCGTGTTATTAATTGCGGCACTAGTATATTGTAGTCTGAGTGCAAACTGATTGCTGGCGGAGTATTCCAGTTCTACACTTGCTTGATATCTATCCCTAAAAAAACCCCCACCATTGTCGCTGTTAGGCTCGTTAGCATCTGCAGCAATGTAGAGAGAACGTAAAGTGAATGGTCCGCTACTGGGATTCCAGGTGAGAACCGCACCCGCGCCGCCATTTCGGTCAATTTGGTTTTGGACAATGAGAGGATTGTTCAGGAAAAAACTAGAACTAAAGTCAACTGCCTCGTTGTTAGCAAAGCTGTTACGGTCAATAAAATCCCGTGGTGACATTTTTGTCCCAACAGTCACTGCTAAATCTGAAACCGGGCGGAAGGTATAGTACAAGCGCCTAAGTCTAAGATTGGCGTCTACTCCCACGTAGTCCAATCCACCACCATTGGCGATGAAACCACTTGTTCCTAACAAGTTGATGTTCTTTTGTTGCGCCTGTCCAATGGTATCGAGACCGTTGTTACCTGCTTCTAACTGGGTTAGGAGTAAATCTTGACTGTTAAAACTTGTTAAGAAATTTAAGCGTTCGCGGGCAATAATGGTAGAATCGGAATTGCTCCCTTCAGTTAAAGCAAGAATAACTTGTCCTTGCAATTTAGTCGTGGTAGAAAATTGATTTGCTTCTAGCTGGGTGACGCGATCGCCACTGCTGTCAATTCTTTGCTCTAATTGATCTAAGGCAGAACGAAACTCCTTTTGCAACCGCCTTAAAGTAACCACGTCCTCCTGTATGTAGCGCTCGCCAATAGCATTGACAATTAAACTATCGACTTTATCCAAAGTAGCTGCCAAAGCTGCTGCAAATTCATAACGAGACAGAGGGCGATTACCGCGAAACTTGCCATCTGAATACCCAGTCAGGACACCGTAGCGTTCCATGAGCGATCGTAATGCCTGGTAAGCCCAGTCAGTCGGTTGGACATCAGATAATTCAGAAACCGAGGTCGGTGCATCAAAGCCTTGGGCAACGGATGTTGTCGCAGATGAGTTATCCGTATCTATTACAGATAACCCATCCGTTGAATCCGTTGTATCATCGGTTGCCAATGTCGCCACATCCGATGCCAGAGAAATTAAAACAGTAGTTTCCTGCTGTAGAGAAGGCAAAGAATTCGCTGTAGAGGGAAAGCACAGTAGGCTAAAAATTCCACAACTGGCTAAACTCCCAACTAACAATTTTTGCGAACGAATTCCCTGCCGTATGCATTGCTTAACGCTCAACTCCATCACACTTGTGTTTTTGATTGGGATTACTGAGCAATCAATTGCTGTTTTGTTTCTTGTTTAGCCGCAGACCCTTGAGTACCCAGTTGAATCAGTTCTACCTTATATCCATCTGGATCTTCCACAAATGCAATAACTGTAGAACCATGTTTCATTGGACCTGGTTCACGCACAACTTTACCGCCACGATTTTTAATCTCATCACAGGTAGCGTAGATGTCATCAACTCCAATGGCAATATGACCGGAAGCATTACCCAAGTCGTATTTTTCTACACCCCAGTTATAAGTCAGTTCTAGAACGGTATGGTCGCTTTCTTCACCGTAGCCAACAAAAGCTAGAGTAAACTCTCCCCCTGGATAATCCTTTCTCCGCAATAATTTCATTCCCAGAAGTTCACAATAAAACTTCAAAGATTCTTCAAGGTTTCCAACCCTTAGCATTGTATGCAGGAGTCGCATAATTGTCCCCTTATTATCTTGCTTTGATGGTTCCGCACTTATTGTACGGGATTGAGGGCTAGGGATTGGAGATTGGTAATTTCTCCCTAGTCTTCCCAGTTTCCCCTACTCCCCAGTCAATTCCAACCCCCCGCGATAACCTGTAATGAGACGGCTTCCATCCTTAAAAATATGAATCTCTATCTGGTCGCTTGCCCAAGTTATTTGGTCTTGCAAAGATGGGTTCAGGACGTGAACGCGTTGATTGCTTGAAGATACAGGGGAAAGTGGAGAATTCACTGTTAAGGACTCCACATAAGGACCGTCAATCAGAATATCAAGCTGTTTCAATAAATCTTGAGCGCCAGCGGGTGCGTACTGAGATTGAAGTTGCTCGATAGTAAATCCTGAAAAAGACATCACATTAAGTCCTGCGGCTTTTACCTTACGCGCCAGAGAAGCCAGTGCAGGGGCTTGCCAAAAGGGTTCTCCTCCAGAAAATGTCACCCCTTGATTGCGAGGATTGCTGAGGATTTTTTCAGCTAGCTGGTCAACGGATACCAGTTTGTTGATTTCAAAAGACCAAGATTCAGTATTAAAACAACCCGGACACTCGCGCAAACACCCCTGTACCCAAACAACAGCACGGCATCCGGGACCATTTACCTCTGATTCATCCACATAGCCCATAATATTGAGATATCCAGCGGGAATCTCCATTAGAGAAAGATAAGGATTTGCTTTCTTTTGGGTCATTTTCTTCATCTCTCTTGGGATAGATTTAATTGCAGAGTAAAACCAAAATGTGAGGAAGTTATGTGAAGGGTTACTAACCACTAACTCCTATCTCCCAACCAAACTCTTGGAAATCTTCATTAATCTACGCGCATATAGCCTCTGAAACCCCTATGCTAATGGTCGGACAGTCACTGGACTGTTAGTCATTAGTCAATTAACAAACAACTAATGACTTTTGACAAATGATAAAGGACCAAAAACCCATGTTTGATACTGCCATAGATGCTATAATTGCTCGCGAAATTCTCGACTCTCGCGGCAGACCTACAATTGAAGCACAAGTGTATTTGGTCAACGGTGCTACAGGATTGGCGCAGGTTCCCAGTGGTGCGTCTACTGGCACCTTTGAAGCACACGAACTGCGAGATAACGACAAAAGCCGTTATGGCGGTAAAGGTGTACTCAAGGCAGTACAGAATGTGAATGAAGTGCTGGCTCCTAAGCTAGCAGAAATGGACGTTCTCAACCAGGAACTGATTGACCGCACCATGATTTCCTTGGATGGTTCCCCTAACAAATCCCATCTTGGTGCTAATGCGATTCTAGCGATTTCCCTGGCAGCAGCCAAAGCTGGTGCTGAATCTTTGAGAATTCCCCTCTATCGCTACTTGGGCGGTCCATTGGCTAATTTGTTACCAGTACCGTTAATGAACGTTATTAACGGGGGTGCCCATGCAGCTAACAACGTAGATTTTCAAGAATTTATGATTGTCCCCATTGGGGCGTCTTCTTTCCGAGAAGCGTTGCGCTGGGGTGCAGAAGTGTTTGCTACTCTCAGCAAAGTGTTGGATGACAAAGGTTTACTGACTGGTGTGGGCGACGAAGGTGGTTTTGCCCCGAACCTGGAATCAAACCAAGTGGCGTTGGAATTACTTGTTGCAGCTATTCAGAAGGCTGGTTACAAACCAGGGGAAGAAGTGGCTTTGGCGTTGGATGTTGCAGCAAGTGAGTTTTACAAAAATGGGCAGTATGTCTATGATGGCAAACCTCACTCTGGCGCTGAGTTTATTGATTACCTCGGCAAACTTGTTGACCAATATCCCATTGTGTCAATTGAAGACGGTTTGCACGAGGAGGATTGGCAAAATTGGCAATTACTGACGCAAAAGCTGGGTTCTCGCGTGCAGTTGGTGGGGGATGATTTGTTTGTAACCAATACCAGCCGCTTGCAAAAAGGGATTGAACTCAAAGCTGGTAATGCTATTTTGATTAAACTCAATCAAATTGGTTCGCTGACAGAAACTTTGGAAACAATTGACTTGGCGACTCGCAATGGTTTCCGGTCAGTTATTAGCCATCGTTCTGGAGAAACTGAAGACACAACCATTGCCGATTTGGCAGTCGCAACCCGTGCCGGTCAAATCAAAACTGGTTCATTGTGCCGCAGCGAACGTGTCGCAAAATATAACCGCTTGCTGCGAATTGAGGATGAACTGGGCGATCGCGCCATTTATGCTGGTACTGCGGGATTGGGTCCTAAGTAGGAGTTGTTGCTGGTTAGTGGTTAGTGGTAAGTCTAAACTACTAACTACTAACCACTACGGATAAAACCCCATCTTTGGCAAACCCAGTGTCTCATCCCAGCCCATCATCAGGTTAAGACACTGAATTGCTTGACCCGCCTGTCCTTTGATTAAATTGTCAATGACCGACATGACAATAACGCGACCGGTACGCGGGTCAGCTTCGATACCAATGTAACAAAGATTACTACCGCAAGCCCACTTGGTTTGCGGGTAAACCCCAGATTCACAAACTTTTAGCCAAGGAGAATTACGATAGAAAGCTTTATAAATTGTAATTAAATCGTCTCGTACCAAGCCGGGATCGCGGAGTGTTGCATAAACTGTTGCTAACATACCACGCACCATGGGCATAAGGTGTGGTGTAAATTGGATTTTGACTTCGTGCCCTGCCAAATCACTGCAAATTTGCTCGATTTCTGGAGTATGGCGGTGACGGACAACGCTATATGCAGCTAAGGAATTATCTGCCTCAGCTAGTAGGAGATTGATTTTTGCTTCACGACCACTGCCAGATGTACCAGACTTGGCATCAACGATGGCGGTTTCTGGCACAATCAACCCTTGTTTTAAAAGTGGAGAAAGTGCAAGTAAACTGGCTGTGGGATAGCAACCCGGACACCCCACGATTTGTGCTTCTGAAATGCGATCGCGATACAGTTCCGGTAACCCATAGATCGCAGCTGCAGCAGTGGAACGATCTGTTCTCTCCGTGCCGTACCAAGCTGTGTAAGTTGCTAAATTACTAAATCGATAATCTGCGCTTAAATCCAGAACCTTACATCCTTTCTCCAAAAGTTGCGGTGCAATTTTGCAAGCTAAACCGTTGGGTAGAGAGAGAAATATCACCTCGCATCGGTGAGCAATGAGTTCTGGGTCTACAGCCTCGACTTGTTGGTTAACTATGTGAGCCAAATGGGGATAGAGATCCGCATACGGTTTTCCCGCACTTCTTTTACCACCCAAATAAACCAGTTCGACCTGTGGATGATCCATTAGGAGCCGCACTAACTGTACTCCGCCATAGGTTGACGCGCCAACAATTCCAACCGGTACGCGTCTACAATTGCCCATAGAAATAAAATCCTTCTCTTAGTTAATTCGCAACTCAGTAGGAGCACAGGGCGGTGTGCCTAGGAGCGCCGACACGCTGCGCGTTGACAAATGCTATGCCGGGAGGGCTCTAGACCCCTACTAAAGGTTTATCTTTATATAAGTGTTGCTGCACTCTGGCACCATTAAGAACCAATTTTAAGGCAGACTTCGTTTATGTTAACTAATCTTGCTTTTATGACTGCCGAAGTAGTCTAAAAGAGGTACAATCAAAGACAAGCATTTGTTAAAAAAATTTACGTCTGGTAGGTGGGGATCGCCTGTGTCGCAGCATAGTACCACTTCAACCCAAGGTTTTAAATTTGATTCGATTGACACCGCTCTGGCAGACCTGAAAGCCGGTCGCCTTATCGTGGTAGTAGATGATGAAAACAGAGAAAATGAAGGCGACTTAATTTGCGCTGCCCAATTTGCGACTCCCGACATAATTAATTTTATGGCAGTGGAAGCACGGGGTCTCATCTGTTTGGCAATGATGGGCGATCGCTTAGACGAGCTCGACTTGCCACTAATGGTGACAAATATTACAGACCCTAACCAAACTGCTTTCACCGTCAGTATTGATGCCGGACCGGAACTGGGAGTCACTACAGGCATTTCAGCAGAAGACCGCGCCCGCACTATCCAGGTTGCTATCAACCCAAGTACAAAACCGTCAGATTTGCGTCGTCCCGGTCACATTTTCCCCATTCGTGCCAAAGAAGGAGGCGTACTCAAACGCGCAGGGCATACCGAAGCCGCCGTTGACTTAGCCCGACTTGCTGGACTATATCCAGCTGGGGTGATTTGTGAAATTCAAAACCCAAACGGCTCCATGGCACGGTTACCGCAGCTATTTGAGTACGCCAGAGGGCACAATCTAAAAATTATCACTATCGCCGATCTAATTAGTTACCGTCTTCAGCACGACCGCCTCATCAAACGGGAAACAGTCGCTGATTTACCCACCCAATTCGGTCACTTTAAAATTTACGCCTACCGACACACTCTAGACAACACAGAACACGTTGCTATTGTCAAGGGTAATCCTGCAGAATTTGATGACAACCCCGTTATGGTGCGGATGCACTCCGAATGCCTTACCGGAGATGCTTTGGGTTCTTTACGCTGTGACTGTCGGATGCAACTGCAAGCAGCGCTAAAAATGCTAGAAAACGCAGGTCAGGGCGTTGTTGTGTACCTGCGACAGGAAGGACGGGGAATTGGATTAGTTAATAAGTTGAAAGCCTACTCCTTGCAAGACCTGGGATTGGATACCGTGGAGGCAAATCAGCGTTTGGGATTCGCCGCCGATTTGCGAGACTACGGTATGGGCGCACAAATGCTGATGGACTTGGGCGTACATAAAATTCGCTTGATTACAAACAATCCACGAAAAATTGCAGGCTTAAAAGGTTACGGTCTAGAAGTTGTAGACCGCGTGCCACTTCTTATAGAGGCAAACGACTACAATTCCTACTACCTAACCACAAAAGCGAAAAAGCTGGGTCATATGTTGCTACAAACTTATCTAGTTACAGTGGCACTTCACTGGCAAGATGACCCGAAAGCAGTGACAGAACGTTACGATCGCTTGGAAAAACTGCGGCATCTCGCAAAAAGTCACGATCTACTATTGCAGGAAGAAGCACGACCGGTAGCCATTGCCCTCTTTGATGAACCATCCCTAATTGCACATCTGGGTTTTGACCAAGCCAATGTCGCAGCACCCGATTGGTACAAGGAGAAAGGGCACCCTTACGTACAAGCAATGTCCGAAATTTTGGACAGCTTGCTAGGTCTGCCTTACATCCAAAAGCTAGAATTTTTAATTTCTTCTGGCATTGACCCCATGAGTAACCTGCAAGTGCAATTAGATCGACAAACATTACCCCCCGGTACATTGCCTTCATCGATTTGTTGCGAACAGTTAGTTACACAGAAGATTTACAGCTTGAGTAGGTTGGTTTGAATAAATTACGAAGATGAACGTAGGTTGGGTTGAGGCACGAAACCCAACACACAATCAATGACAAAGGATGAACGTAGGTTGGGTTGAGGCACGAAACCCAACGCACAATCAATGACAAAGGATGAACGTAGGTTGGGTTGAGGCACAAAACCCAACACACAATTAATGACAAAGGATGAACGTAGGTTGGGTTGAGTCACGAAACTACACACAGCAAATTTCAATGAAATTTTCTTATATCACCCTAGTTTTTGCGTAAGTTCGATCTTCAGTATCATTACTGTTTTATTCATAGCAAAATCAACCCGATAATTTTGAAATACTTCCCTGATGTGGAATGGTTTTGGCTCAAAGGAAAACAGATTAAAATCAGGGTAATTCTACCACTCGCTCCTCTAAGGTTTATCAATTGTCTAAACTCAGATTTAAAACAAAAAATGCAATATCGTCGATTCAAAGTTGACGGAGGCACATACTTTTTTACTATCGTGACTCACCAAAGACGCAAGTTTTTATGTGAACCACAGAATATTTTCCTGCTAAGGAATGCTTTTCGATACGTGATGCAGCAACATCCTTTTAAAATTGAAGCGATCGTTATCTTACCCGAACATATTCACTCTATTTGGACATTACCAAAAGGGGATAGTAACTTTTCTACACGTTGGCGATTAATCAAAAGTTATTTCAGTCATCAATGCACAAGTATTTATCAAGGTGAAATATCGATATCTCGAAAAAAGAAAAAGGAGCAGGCTGTTTGGCAACGTCGCTTTTGGGAACATCATATACGAGATGAAAAAGATTTTATCAATCATGTAGAATACATTCATTACAATCCTGTGAAGCATGGATTAGTTCTGGCACCCAAGGATTGGGAATATTCTAGTTTTCATCGTTATGTTCAGAAGGGGATCTATAGAAATTTACATGATGTTGGGTTTCGTTCCTCAACCCAACCTACAGGTATGAAATCGGCGATGTGTTGGGTTTCGTTCCTCAACCCAACCTACGGGAATCATGATGTAACCTGCTGGGTGGGAGTAGAACCAGAACATATGCTGGTAGACAATGGGATCGCCTCCACCAGTCGGATTAAAAAACGTTGTTCCTGCAAGTAAGTCAAAGGACAGCAAAATCAGCCCTGCTGCAAGCACGGGCGTAGATACGAGAACCAATGCTGAAGTGGCAAACATCGACCAACAGAACAAGGGCATCTGATGGAAACCCATGCCTGGAGTACGCATTTTGAGGAGAGTGACGAGGAAATTCAGTGCCCCCAAAATTGAGGATGTTCCTAACAGAAGGACACTAATAATCCAGATTGCCTCTCCAACTTGACCCGTAACCAAGCTTAAGGGAGGGTAGGAAGTCCAACCTGCATCTGGTGCATCGCCCACCGCTAAACTAGCAATCAGCAATATTCCTGCAGGAGGAACCATCCAGAAAGCAAGAGCGTTTAGGCGTGGAAACGCCATATCTTTTGCCCCAATCATTAAGGGGATCAGGAAGTTAGCGAATCCCGCACCTGCTGGCACAATCCACAAAAAAATCATGATTGTGGCGTGCAGAGTGAACAAACTGTTGTACAACTCTGGGGTGACAAAATCCACATCTGGAGTTCGCAGTTCCGTGCGAACCAAGTCAGCCATCACGCCACCAATACAGTAGAAAATGAACGTGGAAACCAAGTATTGAATTGCAATAACCTTGTGGTCGGTGTTAAAGGAAAAGTAATCTCGCCAGTTTCTTTGTCCTGGTTCCTCTATCCGAGCAGGAATATTGGCTGTTTCTTGAATTTGGGCTTGTGTCATAGAAAATCTTCTGTTTGTCCAGTGTCATTTGTCCGGTGTGATTGGTCATTTGTCGAATGACTAATGACCAATCACACATGACGGATGACTAATTGTGAATTTGGTGTAGTAGTTCTGGCTGAATGCCCATTTCATGAGTGTAAGGAGCAAGGAATTCTGAAGGAGATAATTCAGCAGAATTCACAGCCACTGCTTGCATTAGCTGTTCATTGCTAGCAACTTGCTGTTCTTGCAGCCACTGTTGGAACTCTTCTGGCTTTTGCACAACAACTTGTGACCGCATAGCACCGTGGTAAGGACCGCATAATTCAGCACAAATCAGCGGGTACTCACCCTCTTTAGTGGGTGTAAAACGAATTTCGCTTTGCCGTCCTGGGATCGCATCTTGCTTTAGGCGGAACTCTGGAACCCAGAAAGCGTGAATCACATCGTTTGCCGACAGATTTACCTGAACTTCACGTCCTATGGGAACGTGGAGTTCACCACTAGTAATACCAGTTTCTGGATAGGTAAATATCCAAGCATACTGCAAACCTGTAACGTTTACCACAAGTGCTGGTGGTTTGCCTTCATTTCCGGGTGTAGGTCCGATAGTGGGGGCGACACTTCCTATACCAGGAGCATTCCGCAATTGAGGAATTTGGTCGGAATTACGTATTGCGGCTGTGGCTGGATCTTCCATTGCCTCAGCAGCTTTTTCTTGATTTGAGTTGGGGTCTGTGCTTAGAGGATTATCAGATAAAGTTGCCGCTATTGCTGCCCCAGGCATTTTCATTGCTTGTGGGCTCATGGAAGGCTCATGGGCGGCATGGGGATTAAAGCCACCCATTTCGTTGTATACGTCAAAGCTGTAAACAGATATACCAATAACGATAAGAGCAGGAATAGCTGTCCACAGGATTTCTAATGGTACGTTTCCATGAACTGGCGGACCATCTGAATTATCACCTGCACGACGGCGATATTTAATGACTGAGTATAGTAAAACACCCTGCACCAACAGAAAGATACCTATAGAGACAGTCATCATTGCGTTAAACAAACCGTCTACTAGAGAAGCTTCCTCTGAGGCTGCTGTTGGCAGGAGATTATGATTTTGACCATACCACAGACTGACTAGAGTCAGCACAATGCCAATGAGTAACGTCCAGATTGAACTTGGAATTTTCACGGTTAATACTGAAGTTAATGACTTTACGTTGGATTGAGCACTATACTCACTTACTACACTAGTCCAGCCTAAGAGACATGGAGGGCAAGAGGCTAAAATTTTTATTAATTTTTAGGCTCTTTTTCCAAACCTGAACAGAAAGTAATCATCAGATGTGCCAAAGGGTGGATGCCAGTAAGGGGGAGAAATTTCAAGGATTTAGAATAAATACCATCTCAAAAGCCTGACAACTTGAAAAATCCCTAAAGCTTCAGGCAAAAAGTGGCTTATGTGATTCACAGTATAGTCATAACCGATCGCTATCCTTTGAATTTCTACGCTAGGGTGGAGATGGGTGGGACACTTGCAGGCGAAAGAAAATTCCGATGGGAAATTTCTGCTGCCCAAAACTTCGAGGCGTACCTTGATAGAAGCAATGTGTCCGTTCAGTACTGACAAAATCACAAAATCTTGGAACGTAGATAGCTCTTAAAAGTGGGCAGAAGGTATCGTTCATGAGCGAATTTGTCCTAGAACAACAAAATATAACGACTGCGCCTCAACGGGTTCCACAGGACCGAATTCGTCGCTTGGTGTGGAGAATGTGTGTCGCCACCTTGATTTTGATGGCTATAGGCAGTGCCACCCGTGTGATGAATGCTGGACTAGCTTGCCCTGATTGGCCTTTGTGCTACGGAGAATTAGTGCCAACCAAGCAGATGAATTTTCAAGTATTCTTGGAGTGGTTTCACAGGCTGGATGCAGCATTAATTGGTATCAGCGCGATCGCACTTGTTGCATTATCCTGGTGGCACCGTCACTCCCTACCAAAATGGCTGCCTTGGGCATCCACATTTGCTTTGTTTTTGATAGTTTTTCAAGGGGTACTGGGCGGACTTACCGTGACAGAACTTTTGCGGTTTGATATTGTCACTGCCCACTTGGGAACAGCACTATTGTTTTTCACTACCCTGTTGGTTATCGGTACTACACTAACCCCTTACCAAGGAACAGGAACCGTTGGTCAACTACCTTGGGTAGGTTTAGCTGCAGCTGTTTTAGTATATCTGCAGAGTATACTAGGTGCCTTAGTAGGCTCTCGCTGGGCATTACACCAGTGTTTTGGCACCTCTCAACTTTGTGCCGTAATGTATAGCCATATTTTAGGCTTGGTGCCGCCAACCATCGCGACGTTGGCAGTGGTCTTTCTCTCTTGGCGTACACCAGCATTGCATCCTGCTTTACGACGGTTAGCAAATTTGGCTGGTGGATTATTGGTCTTACAACTTCTTTTGGGACTTGCCACATTTCGGTTGCATCTCCAAGTTGAACCCCTCACTGTCTCCCACCAAGCCATAGGAGCCACTTTGCTGGGTAGTTTGGTGGTTTTCACAGTTTTAGCACTGCGTGATTGGGCTGCTAGCCGTGATTACACACATTCGCTTAGCTCTAATTGATTTGAGGTTTTGGATTTTGGATTGAGGATGGTTAGTTATGAGCTGTTAATTATTGGTTGCCAAAAGGAATCATCAACATTACCTCAGGTTCGATTATTTTCGCAAAACCCCTCCCTACTTACGGCTACATTTTTGCTAACAGGTAGGGGATAGGATTGGGGTGATTTTATTGTGCGTATCGGGAAATTAATACGGCTGCTAGTAACTAATGATTCTGAAATCGTAAAGCTCCTCAATCTTAAAATGCCAACTCTTAAATTTGAGCATGGGAAGCGTATCAATTCGTTGAAAAATAAGGAAAAATTGCCAAAATGATCGAGACTAATGTCTCTCGCCACCACCAAACATTTCTACAAGTTATTCAAAGCTACTACCAGCTGACAAAACCCAGAATTATTCCCTTGTTACTCATTACTACAGCTGGGAGTATGTGGATCGCAGCTAAGGGGCAAGTAGACCCATTGCTGTTGCTAGTCACACTTACTGGTGGCACTTTGGCAGCTGCAAGCGCTCAGGTCATAAACTGTGTCTATGACCGAGATATCGACTATGACATGGAACGGACGCGACATCGTCCTCTGCCTTCAGGTAAAGTACAGCCCCGAGATGCTCTGATTTTTGCTCTTGCACTTGCTGTCATCTCCTTCACCTTACTTTCCGTTTTTGCTAACCTACTAGCGGCTCTGCTAGCAATGTCTGGTATTGTTTTTTATGTACTGATTTACACCCATTTACTTAAGCGTCACAGTACCCAGAACATTGTTATCGGTGGGGCAGCTGGGGCAATTCCCGCCTTGGTAGGTTGGGCGGCTGTAACTGGGACATTAAGCTGGGGAGCATGGCTCATCTTTGGGATCGTCTTTTTATGGACACCACCTCACTTTTGGTCTCTCGCTTTAATGATTCGGGATGACTACGCAAAGGTTGGCGTACCAATGCTACCAGTGGTTGCTGGCACAAAACCAACAGTCCAGCAGATTTGGTACTACACTCTGGTAACAGTAGGAGCAACAATATTACTGGTTTATCCTTTACACCAGAGTGGAATTGTCTATGGGGCAATTGCTTTGTCCTTGGGAACTATTTTTATTCACAAAGCTTGGCAATTGTTGCAGAATCCAGAAGATCGTACATTAGCTAAAGGCTTGTTTCTCTTCTCCATTTCTTACATGATGCTGTTGTGCCTTGGCATGGTTATTGATAGTTTGCCCATCACCCATCATGTTATTCATGCTGTTGTCGATAAGTGGCATCTACTTGTAGGTTAAAAGTTAGTTTGGGATTAAGCGCGATCGCATTATCAATTTCCTGGGAGTGCGATCGCGCTTGCTATGAAAATGTTTAAAAACCATTTTGTTTTGTTGCCAATAAGTTGTCAATTCAACACTGGTTGATTACACTAACCACTCTGTAGCACGCTCACCCAAATCCAGAGGAATGCTCACAGCTTTGCCAAGGCGCGGGCGTTCTCGCGTTTCTCGAATAAACGCTTGCACCTGTGTCGCTCCGCCTAAATTATCGAGATAACTGGCAACGCTGTTCAGGTGCTCTTCGTATTCAGCCTCACTTAATGGAAAGGAAGCTTGCTCTAAGTATTTCCACATGACTTGTAGAAATATTTTACCTTGTGTCCGACGTAACTGCACATCGTATGAGCGTCCCCACTTCTCAAGCAACAGTTGGTGTAACTCTTGTCCTGTCATAGTTTTTCTCACAGATTTTTACATTTAGTTATGATGTTAAGTTCCATTACTCAAGTATGATAGGACTATAAAGAAATGTAATGCTACTAAGAAAGATGCTGGAAACATCTTTAGTAAAGCAAGTTTCGGCATCGTTGGCGAGCATTGATTCCCTACTTTATGGGGAACGCAATTGAGTAAAAACGTCACATTTGTTAACAACATACACAAAGAACGCGTAGGTTATGGCTCAATTTTCTGAATCAGTGGACGTTCCCGATATGGGGCGACGTCAATTCATGAATCTTTTGACTTTTGGAACTGTAACCGGAGTCGCCTTGGGAGTTTTGTACCCCGTCGTTAGGTATTTTATTCCCCCAGCAACTGGTGGAGCTGGTGGTGGAACAACTGCAAAAGACGAACTGGGTAACAATGTCAGCATCAGCAAGTTTTTAGAAAGCCATAATGTGGGCGATCGCGTTCTCGTTCAGGGACTTAAAGGAGATCCCACCTATATTGTGGTGGACAGCAAAGAGGCGATTGGCGACTACGGTATCAATGCCGTTTGTACCCATTTGGGTTGTGTTGTTCCTTGGAACACGGCAGAAAACAAATTTAAATGCCCCTGTCACGGTTCCCAGTACGACGCTACAGGTAAGGTTGTCCGGGGTCCAGCACCGTTATCTCTGGCTCTGAGCCATGCGAAGGTAGAAGAGGACAACATCGTTCTCACTCCTTGGACTGAAACAGACTTCCGCACCGGTGAAAACCCTTGGTGGGCATAAAAATTTTTGTCCTTCGTCCTTAGTCCTTTGTTCTTAGTCAAGTATTCTTTTTTAATTCTTGACTGATGACGAATGACAAATGACTCATAACTATTAACCATCGTCGTCTTTGTTGTCCTTATAGAGATGAGAAATGCTTCTACAACAGCGAGTGTAACTCGCAGTGCTAGAGTAATTGTGAGAACATTACTCGTAGCGATCGCTACAGTGACATTTTTCTTCACCAGCGATATAGCCCTTCCTCAAGCCGCTTCAGCATATCCATTTTGGGCGCAGCAAACCTACCCCGAAACTCCTCGCGAACCAACAGGGCGGATTGTGTGTGCTAACTGTCACCTAGCGGCGAAGCCAGCAGAAGTAGAAGTCCCCCAATCTGTTCTGCCTGACACGGTATTTAAAGCCGTGGTAAAAATTCCCTACGACACCAGCTTGCAACAGGTAGGCGCGGATGGTTCCAAAGTTGGCTTAAACGTCGGTGCTGTGCTGATGCTTCCCGAAGGGTTTAAGATTGCTCCTGAAGACCGCATCCCTGAAGAGTGGAAGGAAGAAATCGGTGACGTTTATTTCCAACCCTACAAAGAAGATTCGGAAAACGTCGTCCTTGTCGGACCACTACCCGGCGAACAATATCAGGAAGTTGTTTTCCCCGTTCTTTCTCCTAACCCTGCAACAGATAAAAACATTCACTTTGGTAAATATGCCGTTCACCTAGGTGCAAACAGAGGTCGCGGACAAGTTTACCCCACTGGTGAAAAGAGCAATAATGCCGTTTACACCGCTTCTGCAACCGGCACCATTAGCAAGATTGCCAAAGTAGAAGATGAAGACGGTAACACCAAGTACGAAGTCAGCATCCAAAGCGAATCTGGGGAAGCAGTAGTAGATACAGTTCCCCTCGGACCAGAACTCATTGTTTCTGAAGGACAAGCAGTTAAATCTGGTGACGCTTTGACAAATAACCCCAACGTTGGTGGGTTCGGTCAAGATGACGGCGAAATTGTTCTGCAAGATGCTTCTAGAATTCAGTGGTTGATTGCTTTCGTTGCGCTTGTTATGTTGGCTCAAGCTATGCTCGTTCTCAAGAAGAAGCAGGTTGAGAAAGTTCAGGCTGCTGAAATGAATTTCTAAGTTTTAGAGCCAAATCATCAGTTACTGCGACAGGCAAAACGCCTGTCTTTTTTTTTAAAGTTTACTCTAGACCTCTCTCCAAACCTCTCTCCTATAAGGAGAGAGGCTTTGAAACCCCTATTTCTTCATAGGGAATGGGGATTAGGGCCAGAGGGCAGGGAGGTTAGGTCGAGAAAATTTGCGATGTTTAACAATATATTTTTCAAACATCCTTTAAGAAGTGCTTCCTTCAAACTCCGAAATGCATTCTCTCAAGTTCTTGGCGTTTTTGGTAAATCCACGCTTTTTCCAACTCACGTTGTTCTAAAGTTTCTTGATGTACTCTTTCCTGCTGTTCTATCAAATGTTCATAAAGTTTTATTGCTTGTACAATCACTCGACTTGCTGATTCTACTCGGCTATCAAATACTGAATAAAGGATTTCGTCAAGTTTAGCGATAACTTCATCTATTGACTTATCAAACTTTTCAAATCCTATTTCAAAAACTTTTTGTTTGACTTGATTGTGTAACCCATCAACGTCTAACATTCCCAATCCGAATGAACTAGCAATTGCAGCTGCTACAGCAGTGACAATCACCGCAATTAATCCTACTCCCGTAAATACTATTAATCCAGCCGCTAAAGCACCGCCTATTCCAAGACCACCTCCAATTCCTCCCAAGCCCATAAAATCATCTGTTATACCGTCAATTGAAATTTGAAGTTGCTCGCTAAAGTTAGTTTTGACTAGCTGTTCCAAATTAGTAAACTTAGCTTTAATAGCATCTAGCTCATAATCAATATGAGTATTTAAAATTTCGAGATTTTCTTGTAAGATGATATCTTTAAGTTGTTTGTTGCCCCAGTCATCTAATTCTCGTGATAAATCTCTAATAAACTGATTGATGTAATCTTGAATAAGTTTGTTTTGGCTCCATACAGGGCTGTGTTCAGAATACCATTGTTGACTTTTTTCAGCTATGCGATCGCCTAAACCTTCATACCACTCACCTAAAGATTCAACCGCTTGCTCAAACGCCTGCTCTCTAATTTGATTTGCCAGTATACGAATTCTGACATCACGTCCACTAGCTTCTCCAATTTGTTCTAGTATTTTTAGCTTTTCTGCTTCAGAAATTTTGACCTTACCATTTAAAGTATCTTCAGCTTGATGCAGCCCATCTAAAGACTTTTGAATCAACCTCTGAACCTCAGTAGCAAGTCGCTTGGTTTTTAATGTCCCACGCTCAAGAGTTAAAAATTTCTCAAGAGATTGAGTAAAGCCTTGAAAAGCTTTTAGATATTCGTTTTCATTTCCTGTAAAAATTGCATCTGCTGCAGCTTGAGCAGAAATAAAATGAACACGGCTATTGCCAGCAACAATAGGGGCTTGACCCTTGACAAACCTTTCAATACGCTGTTGAACTTGCTCGCGCCCCTTTTCTGTACGCACTAAATCCATAAAATTGCACACTACAAAAAGATTATCAGCTGGCTCATTTTCCTTTCCACCATTTAGTTGTGTTTTCAAATCTAGAAGCAGATCGCGTTCTCCTTGAGTGAGAGAACGTGTAGCGTTAGTTAGGAAAATAACTGCATCTGTATCTTTAAGGAGTTTTTGCGTAATTGCAGTGCGATCTGGATGTTCGTTTAAACCCGGAGAATCTATAATTTCCACTCCGTTGCTACACAATTCTAAATCTGGATGCTCAAACACAATTTCTTCAATTTCTAAATGTGCTAGTTCATCACCAAGGCAGCCAAGCGCAGCATTTTCTGAAATAGTTGCTTTGTGCTGATACTGCTCAACAGGGATTTCTTCCTCTTGCCCATTTTTATAGCGACAAATAACTCTCTTTTGAGTTCCATATTTCAAAACTGTTACTGTACCGCTACAAGGAATTTCCCTCACTGGTTGAAGTTCTTGACCTAGCAAAGCATTGAGTAAAGTCGATTTTCCTTGACTAAACTCTCCTATAACTGCTAGTCGGAATTTTTGCAATTGTAATTTCTTAGAGACTTCGCTTAGTTCTTCTGAAAAAGTAATAGGTAGAAAACCGCGTATGCTACAATCTTGCAATATCTGAAAAATATCACAACAAAAAGCATCTAGTTTTTGGCATTCTTCCTGAAACTTTTTCAACTCTCCATAGGAGATAATTGTTTGCTGTTGAATTGCTTTGTCTTTAGATTGAGTAGGTAGAGATGCTAGCATATCGCTTGCAGCTTTCACAAATACAGCGTCCAATGAGTGGAAGCAAGCAGGATTAAGTAAAAGATGCATTTCGTCTAAAATGCTCAAATTGACATTTTCTTGATGAGTGAAGGCTGCCTCTAAAACTGTTAAATATAGTGGATTAATATCTAATCTTTTGGCTACTATCTCCAAATATTTTTTCTCCCGTAAGTTAATTTCGCCATCTGCGGCTGACATTTGATAGCCAAAGCTAATTAATAAAAGCTTTTCTGATATTGATAGTGGAGATGCTAGCTTTAGTAAATCATTAATTTTTTTATAAACTTGATTCTCTCTGACGCCTTTAATCATTAAATGTGTTAACCGACGTACATCACTGTCTTGAAGACTAAATCGGTAAAGTGTTGTCAGTAGACGATGTTTCTCCTCCTCTGCAACTGTACCATCTACAAACATGACTCCAATTAGCACCGTTACCAAATTTGCTAAAAATATTATGGGAGGTGTGAGATCTCGTTGGTTCAGCTTTTGCCCGGTAATGCTTGACAATAAATCTGTTGCTTCAGAACTAATGAGTGAAGTATCCATAAAATCTGTCAATCGCTCGCAACTTCTGGATTTAGTATGCCCAAATTTAGTCAAAGTTTAACCAAATGTCCCGAGTAAATACGGTTAGTTTTACCTTTTGAAACTAGCTAAGCTCGAACAAATTAGCTTTCAGTCATGTAGAAATATGTTGTTCCAATTTGCTCCTGCAATTCAAGCTGGTCTTGAGACTGGTAAATATGTACAAGTCATTAGCAATGGAGTGCCGATTAGCATGGTTAAAGATGCAGTTACCGGACGCTTCGCTGCCCATGCTATCGGTTTCACGGTCAACAATAGTCCCCTATCTCCCCTGATAGCGGCTTCTCAGTTTGTAACTGCAGGAGTTCAAATGTATCAAACACATAAAGGATTTACTGCAGTACTGAATGGCTTGGAAACTATTCAAACAAGCTTGGGAGTGCTACAAGCAACTACAGCCCTAATTGGTGTCGGAACAGTAGCAGCTGTTGCATTGACAGCGGTAAATTTACACCAAACACTTAAATTGAGACAAGAAGTACAGCAATTGAGGCTAGAAGTTAAAAACGGCTTCATTGACTTGAAACAAGCGCTCAAAGACCAAGGAGCCGAAATCAGGCAAATCATTGAGCACATCGCCCAAGATATCAAGTTTGAACAACATCGCATAGTATTGGTGCGGGCTTATGGGCTGTTTATTCAAGCGATGAACCGCTTCCGCTCCGCGATGCAACTGCAAGACGTTAGCC
>NZ_BAAFZH010000075.1:0-106968 GCF_054684315.1 Scytonema sp. NUACC21
TGGTGCGAGTTGAATAGAACCTTGAGAAAACGCCCCATTTTCAAAAAACAGCACACCCCGACCAAGTGTACTGTATTCTAAAACTTTTTGATTTCCTCCCAAACGGATTGTCTGACGAATTGTCTGGTTATCATTGAGCCCTTCTAGGGAAACTACGCTAGGAATATCTTCTAAAATTTCACCTTGAGTTGAAAGGCGAGTGAATGAACCTTGCCATTCGCCAAGATTTTTCAGCAACGATACCCATTGTGATTGCATAGTCAGTTAAGGTTAAGTAGGTCGGTATAAATAAAGTTAACCAGTTAACGTTGTCCTTTGTCATTAGTCCTTTGTCATTCGTCATTAGTAAGGATTTCGGGTCGGTTGACATTTCGTAACACAGTTCTATTTATTTCTGTCCACTTACTTAGTTGGACTTAACTTTTGGCAAATCGTCGCACTGCAAACAAACTTCCCAATAATCCCACCACAGCACCAAAACTCAGGAGAATCAGGGGTAGTAACAGCGTTTGCAAGGCAGTCAGTTGCAATCCATTGGTGAGAAACTGAATAAATTCGGGTTGGTTTGCCAGCCACTTGCCGAAGAACTGTTGAAGGCAGCTAATAAAACCCCAAGCCATCGCGCCCCCAAGAACGCCAAAAATGATTCCTTGTAAAATAAAGGGCAAATAAATCCAAGCCGAAGTTGCCCCCACCAGTTGCATAATTTCAATTTCCCGCCGTCTTGCTATGACAATCAGGCGAATAGTGGTTGAGGTGACGGCAACTGCTGTTAAGGTAAGGATAGTGGTAATAATTAGTGAAACCCAGTTTAAACCTTGGTGCAATTGGGCAATGCGTTTTAATGCTTCATCTACATACTGTACTGCATCAACTCCCTGTAATTTAGCCAATTGAGTAGCCAAAGTGGGTACAACAGAAGAGTTTTGCGCTTTGACCTTCAACTCATCCACCAGAGGATTATCACCAAGCTGCTGAGTGGCACCGTCAATATCAGAGATTCCCAGTTCCTGAACTAACTTAGTCCAAGCTTGCTCTTTGGTAATTGTCTGAATAGACGCGACTTCTGGCATTTTTGCCACAAGTGGCTCTATCATTTCCACCCGAGCACCCGGATCGAGATAAACCGATACTTCCAGTTGGCTGCCAAATTGATTGAGCAGCTGTTCTAATTGCCAGGAAGTTTGCATGCTCATGCCGAATAAAAACAATAACACGGTGACAGTACTCACGGCTGCCCAGTTCATCCATCCGCCACGTTGCAAACCGAGGAAGGTCTCTTTCAGTAGGTAGTCGGATTTGGTGAAGAATTTAAACACGCCACGCCTCTAGTTTTGTCCTTTGGAGATACGATTGTATCTTATGAACTTTAATCATGATAAATATAAATTTTGTCCAGACGCGCCATGGCACGTCTCTACACTCACGATTTGTATCATCCTTTTCGTGAAATAGTATAAGTAGGTGGGTGGGAATAAACAGAACTATATTACAAAATTTAAATATGGCGGAAAGCCTTACAAATGACTAATGACTAAGGACTAAGGACGACCATTCCCAGTTACCTTTTTTCATCCCGACCTACTTAACTTCAAACAATCTTTAACCAGGAACCGGAATTGTTAAGATGGTTGTAGAGACTAGGTATGCCGCGTCTCTATACTTATAAGACTTACCCAAAAGAAGCGAGTTACACGATTATGCCTATAGAAATCGCCGTTGAAAAGAAAAAGTTACAAAATCCTCCATTAGAACTTCACTATTTGGGCGATCGCGTGCTCCGTCAACCTGCAAAACGCATCTCTAAAATAGACGAGGAACTTCGCCAAATCATTCGCGATATGCTCCAAACCATGTATAGCAAGGATGGCATTGGTTTGGCTGCACCTCAGGTAGGAATCAACAAACAACTGATTGTGATTGACTGCGAACCAGATAACCCAGCCAATCCCCCCTTGGTACTCATTAACCCCACTATTAAACAGGTCAGTCGCGAAGTGTGTGTTGCTCAAGAGGGGTGTTTGAGCATTCCAGGGGTGTATTTGGATGTCAAGCGTCCCGAAGTCATAGAAGTCTCCTACAAAGATGAGAACGGGCGTCCGAGGACGTTAAAAGCTGGAGATTTACTGGGACGCTGCATTCAGCATGAAATGGATCACCTTAACGGTGTAGTATTTGTAGACAGAGTAGAAAATTCTTTGGCTTTAGCACAAGAGCTTTCTAAGCACGGCTTTTCCCATCATGCAGTAAAACCAGTATCATAGGCGGTTTGATAGTGAATACAATGACTCCAAAAAGCGGTTTGTTTCTAGCTGGTTCTTGTATTGCAGCTATAGCAGCAGTTGGTTCAATTTTTGAACTTTCTTCCGGTCAACCAGATTTAGGCACCCAAACAACCGCAATTATTTTAGCACTCAGCATTCCACTGACAGGATTATTTTTTGTTGCTGCAGTGAGGGATGCTAAAGCTAATATTAAATAAGCATCAGGTGTAAAAAAAAGGGAAAGGAAAAAGGACAAAGGAAATATAAATTCTTTTACCTTTTGCCTTTTACCTTTTACTTAGAGATTTCCAAATCACAAAGTATCCAAAAATTTCTTGTAGAACGGGCACGCAGCCCGTAGGTTGGGTTAAGTCACGAAACCCAACACACAATAAAGTATGAAGGATGAAGTATCAAGGATAAAAAAATCAGTCCGTCGGTTGGGTTGAGGAGATCTACGCAACATTTAATCTCAGACATACCACAGCCCGTAGGTTGGGTTGAGGCACGAAACCCAACACACAATAAAGTATGAAGGATGAAGTATCAAGGATAAAAAAATCAGTCCGTAGGTTGGGGAGCCACTGCGTTTTGGGGGTTCCCCCCATTGAAGCAAGTGGCGTTTGAGTCACGAAACCCAACATCTAATCAAATTGTTTTATGTCACGAATGCACTTCTAAATTCCGTAATGAGACGGACAAAGATACCCATCCCACAAAAGCTTCAAGGATTCCTAAATAAGGTACGTCCGTAAGGTTGCAAAACAACAACACCTCTTAATTCATCCAAATGAAAACGGATATAATTCTCTTTTTTCCCTCGTTGTGTCAGAAAAGTTCAAACTACCACTGCCAAGCTTACAAATTTCAATGACAGTGCTTTGTCTGTACTTTAATCTTACTTCCTGAATACAAGTTTCTAATTCTTGTACCTTACAATACAATTTAGTTTTGAGATAAAAAGTTAATATATTCGCTATATCAAATATAGCTTTTGTGCCCCTATTTACAGATAGGGTTTAGTTGTAATTTCATAGATTGTATGAACAACATAGATATTGATGAATTAGGTAAACAGGTAAGTTTTGCCTACATCTTTTTCAACGGCTATGGCTTTTTTTCATCAAAAGAAGTGGCTAACTGGTTAGATTTAGATGCTCTTCCTGATTGGGAACATGATAGCATTCTGGATTTATTAGCAGTAGATAAAATGATAGAGTTGGCTCAATTAGGTAATGAATTAGCTCAAAAATACGTAGATTTTTTTAAATTAAGAGGAACACATACTGAAAAAGTTGCTACGAAAGGCTTGGGTCTGAATTTAAAGCTATTAAAAACAGTACTGGCTTGTCAGAAAGCGATCGCACCTCCCTATATTCCACGTTCTTTAGGGACTTCCAAATAAACAGTACCTTAAAATTCCTGGTGGTGCAGGTTGAAAGTGCAAAGAAAAACATATAAGTTCGTAGTTGCGCTATCTAACCTGCGGCACGCAAGAGTAGCGCTGAAATGTAGCTGCAAAATGACTTGCAGTCATATTTCATATTCCCAATCGCCGCATCATTCCCATACCCATTGTAGTTTTGCGTCCTGCACCGCAGTAGAGAGCAAAATCAGCAAGGGCATTGATATGTTTGATAATCAGTGGATCGACATTTCCTAAAATTCGATAATTCACTTCGCCGACACAACCAATAAACTTGCTGCGAGAATCAACTGCTACCGCTGTACGAATATTAAAGAAACTGGGGAAAATGACTTCTGTTAGATTTGGTTGTAAAGCAATACCACTGTATTTATTCCAGCGTTGAAGTAAACTATTGAAAACACATTCCCTAGTTGGTAAAGCTGCGTCAAAATGACCTTGGCGGAAATTGGTGGGAGTGCAAAAATTGAGGGCAATTTGGCGATCGCTATCGGAAGCTTGCTCGTATAATTGGGCGTAGGTTGTGGCATTTGCCCAAGGTTGCTTTGGCTGAGGGGTGCCAAGGATGGTAGTAATATATAGATTCGCGGGTCCTAGGTGCCAAGGATGAGAAGGATTAAGATTGAGCCAGAGTTGAGTCAGTTGACCAAAGAGAGTGTCGTCTAGCAAAGATATGCGCCACCAACAAGGAGTTCCCGTGGGTATGGGTTTTTCGTGTTCCCATTGCAAAGTTTGCTCTGAAGTTTTGTTCTTGTTTGTTGGGTTAGCTTTGACTTGCAACGGGCTGATAGTGAAAGCTTTGTCAGCAGTAGCGTCATGAAGGCTTGAGCCTAGTGTTCTATCTACAGAACTAACAAGGTTAAGAAACAGTGCATGGAGATGTCTACCAGTTAAGAATTGTTGTGGAATGGGAGATTGAGGAAGTAAATGCAGAACTAGGCTGTGAGGCATAGAATTTTTTTCATAGAGAAAAATATGAACGCTGTTAATAACTATAATTTAGCAGTCGTGTTTATTAACAATGACTTCCTTCTCGCCAGAAAACTACACCTATACCATTTCACGAAAAGCCCGAGGTTTTGTCCGCGTTGTGACCATCACTATAAACGGGTTCTCAACGATGGGTGTAGCAGTACATATTGTTGTACTGCTATATCGAATCGCAAAGAATCAACTAAATTGTTATACTTGCAGGATTAGCAACTGGTAGAAAAGTGCATGAATTCGTGTTGCAAGTAAAGCTTTAGACAAAGATTAAGACACTGACTGCCAAGGTGATGGAATAGGAATAACTGACAGAATCTTTGCTACTTGTAACTTAATCCCTGTCCTGCCACAATGAGGACAAGTAACCCTGATTTCTTCCTGCTGTGGTTCGCGCTGGTGCTGAATCAACATACCTTCTTTACAATGCCAACATTCGCAAATAACCCGTCCTTCAGGTTTATCGACATCTAACAAGCGGATATGTTGTCCAAAAACTGGTTCCGGTTCCGGTTCATCATATTCGGGTCTTTCTGACCGGGGACGAGGGCGAGGTCTCCCATCATCTGACTCATGTCTTGGTTGGGGGCGAGGGCGGGGGCGGATGGGGTCGTCTTGAGTCATAATCAGAAACCTCTGTAGCTTTATCAATAAATTTTTCGTCTTTCTGATGTTAGCAGCTACCTAATATGATGGCTCACTTTTCACCTAAAATAAATCGGGAGTGCGGAAGCGCACCATGCCTGTGTGGTAACAAGTACTCAGTTAAGTCTTTTTGATTTAAGTGAATATACTAAACCTGACAGTCGGATACCTAGAAAATATGGCAAAACTTCCTAGGGAATCTCCGAACCTTTAGGTCGGAGAGAGTCAATGCTTACCTATTGTGTTAAGGGATTACTAATATAGCCACATTTGTTATCATTACATACCGCCGCAAGCCTTTCAGAAAACTTGCTAACTCGTGTAAATTGTGGATGGATTACGATTTCACCCTTCTTGTTGATATAACCCCACTTGTCTTTAATCATTACCGATGCCAACCCTTCTGAGAAGTTATATCGGTTTTCTAAATTGTGACAGTTGATTGGCTCTGAATTTCCGGAATGTAGATTTTTGCGTGGCTCTGCGACATCACATCTAAATTTTGAATAGGGATCGATTTTAGCATCATCAAACTGTGGCTCAATAACAATGGTGCCATTTGTGTGGATGTAACCCCACTTGCCGTTAATTTTTATTGGTGCCAAATCTTCTGAAAAGCTGCCAATATTATCAAACTGTGGCTGAATAACAATGGTACCATTGGTGTCGATGTAACCCCACTTGGCATTGATTTTTACTGGTGCTAGCTTTTGGGTAAATTTATGAGCTTCATCAAATTTTTGCTCAATCTCAATTTTACCATTTGTGTTAATGTAACCCCACTTGTCATCAATTTTTACTGGTGCTAGATTTTCAGAAAAGTCACCAGCACCACTAAAGTTCCGTTCAACGGCAATTTCCCCATTCTTGTCTATATAACCACAAATACTAGTAGGACATACACGTGCTAATCCTTCAGAAAATTGGTTGGCAGCATTTCTTGCATATTGTGGCTGAATCGAGAATGTTCCGTCCTTCTTAATATAGCCCCTGTTCTTACCATAAGTCCATGCTAGTGCCAGTCCTTCAGAAAAGCTTTGAGCACCATCAAAAGTTGGCGGAATTACAATGTTACCAGTTGGGTTGATATAGCCTGTTCTGCCATTAATTCTTACACGTGCTAGCCCTTCAGAAAAGGCATCAGCCATGTCAAATTTTGATTCAATTTCGTAATCGATTTTTGGTAGAGGGGGAATTGGTGATAAACTTGAAACAGTTTTTGTTATTAATATAGTAGAGGGTATGCCAATTACCAATATCCCTGTGATAGAGGTGATACCTCCATTCCATTTTATGGCTCTTATTATAGCAGCACATCCTTTAAGGATATTGGGCAAATTCTTCCATAAGTTATTTGACTGCTGGGGGGACTTATTAGATTGTGGTGGATGATGCGGCATAGGTTTTATCTCCCTGATTGTTAATACTGTTGGTAGTCAGCATTTAGCTTTAATCATTAAGATAAGAAAAAACACCAAATGGTGCAGCTACACTTTATGTTGCTTTGAATGTCAAATCAGGCTTTTAAAAATACACTTTTCTGTATCCACTCAAAGATTTAACGTGTTAAAGGTTTTCTCAACACGTTAAATCTGGCTTTTAAAAATACACTTTTCTGTATCCACACTTCTTAAACAACTTGTATCGCTGGTTGAGTAGTTAGGTTGTAAATAGAGAGTGCGATGGCGCGGAGCGTGCCGCCCTAGCAAGGAAGTTCTGCAAACCTTACGAGCGTGCCAGAAGCCTACACCCACCAGGAGTTATTTCTAGCCAGACTTTTAACGGAATGTAAAGAGTCAGATGAAAATTCACTTTTATTTTAGATTTTATGTGATAAATGTTACAAAAAAATGTGATAGCGAGTATTTGGGAACGCTTGTAATGCCCATCGTGCAAACTTTGAACCTATCCCACTATTCTAAAAATGCCTAATTGTTGGGTTCCCCGGTTATAACGAAAAAGCGCTCCTGAGAGTGTTTGAGCCAACGTTCAATTTCTTCCAACACCCATTCACGACCTGTGAAACCTTTAGTGAGTTTTGCGATTTCGTTATCAAAGCTTATGGGAGTAACCCCAGATTTGTTAAGTATAGCCATAGGAGTTGTTATAACAATATAGTTTAGTTAAAGGTAAAAGGCTGGTTAGTGATGTGAAATTTGGAATTAGCAACCCACTTCCTACTCCCTATGTTTCTTAATAGCTGCCTTCTCTAACTTATTAATTGGGGTACATGGTTCAAAATTTGCATTCCAGATTTTTATTGTTTTAACTTGAATTTGACTAACTTAAAGCTTGCGGGTAAGCAAGAAGGCTGCACCAAAGCTTTTGCTAGCAAAGTCTTGTTGACGTTTTAAGGGTAAGGCAACTACAACTACAGATGTAGATGAAGTACTGCCTTGAGATACTGGCTTTACATCCAACACTAAGATGTTAGGAAATACTATAGGAGATGGTAAAGATTTAGTCTTAGTTGTAGTGGGAACAAGGGTCATGTCTACAGTATCGCCTGCTTGCAAGTTACCACCTAATATCATCGCAGGTGTTGCAGGAATACCAACGGCAACAGTATCAACTAAGCGACTCGGATCGATTTTAGAGCTAAGAAGTTTTTCAGTTAAAAACTTTTGCTTAGAAATTTTGGTCAGGGTGTAACGACCTACAAGTTCTTGCGATTCTTTTAAAATCTTTGAAGGAATGTCTTTTTTCGCGTAAGTTTTTGAACTGAGATCGTCTGGTTTTATCTGATAATAGACAGGTAAATCCCGTTTGGGAACTTGAATCTCAATTTTCGTTTGAGTTTCGAGGTAAATAGCCCCGGTAACTCCAACAAACAAAGCCAGTATAGTTATCCATTGGCTGAGGGATGGTATAAACAGCCACTGTTTGAAGAGCATTTTCATAGACACTATGGCGAGTTTTGAGTTTTAGCTGCATCAGGATCTTTGTACTGTAAAAATACTGTAGTATTGCTGTTATAAAGCAACTGATGAATCTTATCCCAGAGTTCAATCTCTTCTGAGGGTGTTTTGGGCAGTTCTAATCGCATTTGTTTTAATAATTCATTACGATAAAGGTCAAAGCCTGCTTTAATTTGTTGAGCATAAAGTAAGGCACTTTCTAAAGCGCTATGATAAGCGAACATCGCTAAGAATAATCCTCCCCAAAAACACGTTAGAAAAAGCCATCCAGATGCCTGAACAACTACTAAATAAACACCAGTGACTAGACCAAAAATACCGCTCAAAGCAGAAACCACAAGCATAAAGTCTAGAGAGCCTTTTGCTTCAGCAATAGTCTGAATAAAACGTTCAGGAAACAAATTATACAAACGCGGCCAGATAAGAACAGCATCTATCTCATAGCGATAGAAGGAGTATAGCTCAGCATTTTTGAGAATGTTGCCTAAGCGAGTTGGCATAACCTGTTCTGGTTCTGGGGGATAATACAAGTAGATAGATTCATAATTAACTGGCTTATCTAAGTCTTTTAAACGAGCTTGATACCAATTCTTACGGTTATTTTCTAATAATCGACTGAGTGGAAAATTCCAGTAGCCTTCATAAAAGTGTAGGATTGTATTAAAAAGGCTAGATAAGATAATAGAGAAGAATAAAATCCAACTAAAAAAGCCAATAATTTGCAAAGCTTTTAATATACTATCTAGTTGATTCCATTCTTTCAAGACGCTAACAAAATCTCCCTGTCCCGCAAGTACAACTGCGATCGCCAATCCCCAAAAAAGAAAACTGGGAAAAAAGGCATTCATGAGGAAACGGCGACCAAGAAGTCCGGGGGCTTCTTTGAGAACATCATTTAACATAACTGTTTCCTTAAGAGAGTGTTAGCGGATGCTTTGGTTCATTAGGATTTTGACAGGTGGGCAGTTTTTTCCGATTGAAAAAAGACAACTTATTGGCAAAATCGCACTTAGCACACCGAACGGAGCACTTTGGTTGCTGGTGTTTCCCTCCTAAACCACTGTCACCAATAGATCCTATGTTACCGCGCAATTGATAATCACGATTTTTTAAATATTCGTGAATAGCTGCAACAGTTAATATCCCAACAACTGTATTATCATCGATGACTATTGCTCCCTTAGTTTTGTCATACTGCTTGATAATACTTTCCCACTTCACGAGGTCTTGCATATCCACTTGACAACCAACAATGATAGTAGGAGGGAACCCTACCTTAATATCCAATAAAGAGGTAGAACCTTGGTTCTTCGCTCGCTCTAAATCATCAGCCAAAACCAGTGCTACTGGTTCTGAATGCTCATCCAAAACGACACCATATTTGTCATCTACTAGTCGAGCCAAAGCTTCTGCTGGACTTAGTGTTCCAACAAGTAACTGAAAGTTCTTGGTTATGTGGTCTTTTACGCAGTTCATGTAATTATTTTCAGTAACGAATTAATAAAAAAAGTGCTTAAAGAATGGACGAGTGGCGTTCCTACAGAGTCGATTCAGTTATTTAAATACTTGCTGTAAAATAGATATAAACATCATCCTCAACACATCTGAAACACCACCCTTACATAGAGTTATTCTTTATTAATTTCCAACAGCAATAGCATCGGAAACATTATCCTGTTGCAAGACTTGCTCGTATTTCTCACGAACTTGAGAAGGCAATTCTTCAGGTGAAACTATTTCTTCTTTGACTGCTGTTGTAGTAGGTTGGTTGTGATAAGAAAATCCAGTACCAACTTTTTCTTTGCCAAGCTTGACTTGGGTGATTGCGTTCCGAATATCGGATTGCAAAATCCTTCGCTCTTCTCCAGTCCGGACAACAGCTTGGCTTGCAGCTAACTTAACTACATTGAGAATATCTCCACCAGCTAAACCTGTAGACTCTTGCGCTAACCATTCAACGGTAACGTCATTAGCACACGGAACTTCTATAGGTAGTAATAATTTCCATAATTGTAGAAGGCATTCTTCGTTTGGAAGTTCAAATTCAATATGTGCTTGAATTCTTCGCACAAATGCGCCATCGTAATTTCCTGGTAAATTAGTAGCAAAAATTACGCACTCATTGAATTTATCTAACTCCAACAGCATGACGGAACGGCTAACATTGACTCCGTGATCGGCACTTTGGGTAACATTGGTGAGTCGTTTGCCAAGAATTGAATCAGCTTCGTCAAAGAATAATACTGCTCCGGTTTCGCGGGCTTTGTTGAACGCTGCTTTAATATTTTTTGGAGTTTCTCTTTGAATGATGAAGATTCTGATGTGCGTTCGAGTGCTGCAAGAGCATTAGGAGAAATCAAAGATACCCAGGCGGTAACAGCATTAATTTATGCTTTGAATGATGAAAATTCTTTTGTGCGTAGAATTGCCGCAGATGCATTAGGAAAAATCAAAGATATCCAGGCGGTAACAGCATTGATTCATGCTTTGAATCATGAGGATTTTTCTGTGCGTTCGAGTGCTGCAATAGCATTAGGAAAAATTAAAGATCCCCAGGCAGTAGCAGTATTAATTCATGCTTTGAATGATGAAGATTCTGATGTGCGTTCGAGTGCTGCAAGAGCATTAGGAGAAATCAAAGATACCCAGGCGGTAGCAGTATTGATTCATGCTTTGAATGATGAGGATTCTTCTGTGCGTAGAAGTGCCGCAGATGCATTAGGAAAAATCAAAGATATCCAGGCGGTAGCAGCATTGATTCATGCTTTGAATGACGAAGATTCTGATGTGCGTTCGAGCGCTGCAAGAGCATTAGGAAAAATCAAAGATACCCAGGCAGTAGCAGCATTGATTCATGCTTTGAATGATGAAAATTCTTTTGTGCGAGAGAGTGCCGCAGATGCATTAGGAAAAATCAAAGATACCCAGGCGGTATCAGTATTAATTCATACTTTGAATGATAAAAATTTTTTTGTGCGAGAGAGTGCCGCAGATGCATTAGGAAAAATCAAAGATACCCAGGCGGTAGCAGCATTGATTCGTGCTTTGAATGACGAAGATTCTTCTGTGCGTTCGAGCGTTGCAATAGCATTAGGAGAAATCAAAGATACCCAGGCGGTAGCAGTATTGATTAATGCTTTGAATGATGAAGATTCTTTTGTGCGAGGGAGTGCCGCATATGCATTAGGAAAAATCCAAAATACCCAGGCAGTAGCAGCATTGATTCAAGCTTTGAATGATGAAGGCTCTTTTGTGCGTTTGTGGGCTGCATATGCATTAGGAGAAACTGGTAGTTCTGAAATACTTTCTCCTATTTGGCAGTTACGATTAAATGGGGTAGACAATGCAAAGAATATTATTTCAGAAATTCAAGAGCGTTACAAGTTTTATAACCACGAACTTTTTCATTCTCCCTTAATTCAAGAGGCGACTAAAACCGAATCGGAAACTATGAAATACCAAGATTTTCAAATATTGGTTGATAGAAATAACCAAATTCGCGCCTCTTCAGAACAAGGTGAGGCTTTGGGTGAATTCCACTTGGAAATGAACGAGATTAACTTAACATTAAAATTAATTAAGCTTCGACAAACAGATAGCGAATTGCTCAAATTACTGGGTCGTAAACTTTACCAAGCCCTTTTTCCCAACCAAATTAACACTCGCTTCCATGCTACACTAGCGGGGGCACAAGCAAAGGGATATAGCGTCCGCTTGCGCTTGATATTTCAATCTCCCCAATTAGCCGCTCTCCCCTGGGAATTCCTCTATGACGAGGAAACCAATAGCTTTTTAGGAAACAACACCCAAACAGTTCTCTCTCGCTATATTGATGTTCCCCTGCAAAAACGGGTCATAGCCGCTAAATTACCCCTGAAAGCGCTACTTGTCATTTCATCTCCTACCGATTTAACAAAATTAGACGCAACTGGTGAAGAAACCCTCATTCGGTCAGCGCTGAAAAAACACATAGAAGCAGGTAAAATAGAGTTAGATATTATACGAGAAGCAACCATTCGCAACATTAATCAAAAGCTGCGCGAAAAACCCTACAATATATTCCACTTCATCGGGCATAGTGTTTTTGAGAACAACAAAGGCTACATAGCGCTGGAAGATACTAATAAGACAGCTAAATTATTGGATGATGAAGGTTTCGCCAACTGCTTCTTGGGCAATAGCAGCCTGGGGTTAGCTGTGCTCAATTCTTGTCAAGGAGCAGAGGTGTCGGAGCATCAAATCTTTGCAGGAATAGCACCTAACCTGGTGCGTCGGGGAATACCAGCGGTAATTGCCATGCAATATCCTATCCTCGATACCACCGCCAAGGTTTTTGCCGATGAATTCTACCGTACCCTTGTCTTGAACTATCCCTTAGACACTGCTATCCAGACAACCCGCAACGCCATTTCTCAGGAAGTTGGATTGGATAAACCCGACTTTGCTACACCAGTACTCTATATGCGTGCTCCAGATGGAATCATTTTAAATTTTGCCAGTAACTGACATCTTGCACCTTCTCAATAAAGGGGTGGTGGGCGGTGCCCACCCTACGTAATAATAAGCTTTTCAGCCTATTATTTTCGCTTGGGAAATGGTGGTGCAAGATATGAGGTAATTAAGAAGATATACCAATAAGGTTCAGTTAAGGTTAATGTGTAAAAAATCACGTATGTACGTATTAAAACGCAGAGTAGGTATAGGTTGTTATAAGGGCGAACAACCGTTCGCCCCTACTTCACGTACCTGAAATATGCTGTATATGAACCTTTTTAACTTTGTTTTCTAAGTTGCCAAAGTCTTCCTGGTATAAAAACTTCTACTAGCTGACCTTGCGCTGGTTTGAGCCCCTTGATAAATTTACCAGAGGGTCGAAATACCAAAAGTTCTATATCTGCCGATCGCAAAGGACTGCGTTGTGAAGATTCCCCTTGTTGTAGCGACTGCTGTAGAGAAGTGACATTTTCTAATTGGGGGGGTTGACTCAGCAGCAAGAGTGAGACGTTGTCACGCAGCAGGTAACTTAAGGAAATCAAGTCTCCTGTATTTGTGTAGTCATCGCCAATGTCGCTGATAACTATTGGAGAAGGCATGGCATTAATACGTCGAGCAACTTCAGCGTTAGAATAGCTCAAGTCTTTGTTCCACCAAGTGTCAGAGAAAGCGCTTACCGTACAGGATGCGATCGCGCCTGCTGTTACTACCACCATGATACCCCGCCAAAATTTGCGTCCCTGCAGGATATGAGCACCCAGCAAGTAAGCAACAGCCAGTTGTATACCGGGATAGCAGGAGATGAGGTAGCGGCTTACAGCAGAGCGTTTACCTCCTAATAGTAAATCTGGCAGAACCAATATCAGGAAAGGCACAAAAATTGAAGTTAGGACAAATAGCCAAGTTCCTCGACTCGTGCGACAACACAAGGTATAAATTGCGACTGCAACAAGGAGAAGAATGAGTAACCTTGGCACATAATTCCAGACATTATCAAAGCCAAAATCTAAGTCGAAAAACAGGGAACTAAAGCTGAGTATCCATAATTTAACCAGGTAAAGAAAATCAACTTTGCCCCTCGTCCAATCTGTAGTTGCCGCAGCACGTTGATAATTAGTTGCCAGTACAATTAACCAAGGAGCGTACAGCAGAAGCGAACCTGCGATCGCAAGCAAAAATTGGATGACAGTTTTGTGTCCTGTACCGCGACCAAAGAACCCCAATTTCCCCCCTCGCCCAGAAGAAGAGATGGGCTCATCAACTCCAGTAAAAGAGGGCTTGCGGACAGGTAACTCTAACAGCAGTACGTAAACCCCTTGAGCAATCACCGTCAAACCAAAAAAGGGGTGCGTATAAAAGCCCAAAGCATTAGATAAAGCGTATAATCCCCAATTTCCCAATTTGGGTAAGCGTATAGCCCGCAGCAGTAAAAAACTACTACCGATCGCAGTAGTCGTTAGCAAACTGTATTGTCTTGCCGTTTGAGCAAACAGTATATCAAAAGGAGATAGAGCCAACAGCACCGTTGCCAGTATCGCGATGATTGGTGAGGCAAAAAGTTCTAGCCCCAAAGCGTACATTAAAGGTAATCCCATCAAGCTAAATAGCACTGGTAGAACACGGGATGCTGTTAGGGAACTGCCAAAAGCTTGCATCCAAAACCGTGCTATCAAAAAGTAGAAAGGCGGATGTTGTGGATCTTCAATAGCTAGAGATTGAATTGTATCTGCGGGAGTACTGCCTAATTTAGGGCGCTGATACTTTTGTAAATCTGATGCTAAAACTATCCGATTTTGAAAAAGCTCTTGGTCAATTTCGTTACGCGTGAAGCCCGCCGCTCTCATGGATGTATAGACTTCATCATGCCAGTAAAGTTTGTTGCCAAGGTTAAAGAAGTGAAAAAAAACACCTACTACCAACAGGGCGATAATAAAAAATCTAAACCACCGTGGAGCCAGTAACCAATGCTTCATTATCTTATGAGAATTTTGTTATTAAGTAGTTTTTATTGTTGTAGAGGATGATACTGCATAACTTTAGCTATAGCAATCCTAAATCCTTTGTCAAATTTCCCTTTCTTTTCTTGGCGCTCTTTGCGTCTTGGCGGTTAATAATTTTTACAACTTAAATAAGATGCACCAAATAGTTTTGACCTAACCCCCCTGCCCCCTTCCCTAGAAGGGAATGGGGTTTCAAAGGCGAATCTTTGGCAGTGCCCACCCTACGTCTGGCTGTTGATTCAAGATTTAGCTAATTTCCAGAATTGGTAATATCTATTAACGTAGATTCTCCGAACTTTTGTATTGTACTTTTTCTCTATTTCTTTACGTAAGCTGCTAGAAGGGTTGAATAGGAAAACATCAGTGAATCCTTGAGGAAGTTTGGAAAGATTTTTAGATTTTACCAGTAGAAAACGTACCTTTGGCTGTACAAGATAGCTTAAGGAAAACGTGTTTCCAAAATTGATGCCAGAAGAGTCGCTGATGACAAGTGGACGAGAAGCCCGATTGACAATTTTGGCAACTTGTGGATTGCTGTAACTCACGCCTTTACTCCACCAAGTTTCTTTCTGGGAAATCACTGTACAAGAAATGACACCACTCAAAATAATTATAATTAAAATCATTTCCCATAATTTTCGGCGTACAAGAATTCCATTGTACAGTTGATTAGCTACTAAGTAGGCAACAGCCAGTTGGATACCTAAATAGGAGGGCATTAAATAAGCTTCAGCAGTTGCTCGTATTCCTCCAAACATGATATCTGACAGCATAAGTGGTATGGCTGGCACAGCAATTAACATCACAACAAATAACCAAACTTTTGGATGCGTTGTCAGACAAAGAATATAAATTGAGTAGCCCACTCCTATTAGAAAAATAGGGGTTATTAAAAAGTTAAATGGGTGTTCAAAACCTAAATCTAAGTCAACAAAAATCCGGCTTAACTGAGTTAGCCAAGCAGGAAACAGGGCTAAGAAGGGTAACTTAGATGATGGCAAAATTGTTGTACGTTGAAATTGAAATAGGTTTGAGAGTAAAAAGAGTATCCAAGGAATAAAGCTTGAAAATCCTGCTAAAGATGCCAGTGTATAAGCTCTTAGTGTTTTCGTCCAGCGGAATTCTGCTATTGCCATGACATAAATTCCATGAGCAACTGCTACAAATCCACTCAATAAAGATGTATAAAAACTTAGCGCCAAAGTGACTGCATACAGTCCCCATATGGAAGTATGTTCTTGCTTGTACTGTTCTGTTGCTTCGAGTCGTAGTGCTCTTATCAGTGATGCACTAGATAGTATTATGGTAGTTAGCCATAGAATATACTCTTGTGCTTCTTGGGCGTAGATAAGATGAATTGGGGAAATCGCCATGAGTGCGATCGCAACATAGGGAACCGACAGCGGTACGGTAAATAATTCCCGACACAGCCAATATACACTGGGAAAAACTAGTAAACTGATAATGGCAGACAAACTACGGAGCGCCGTTACTGAAGTACCAAAGATTTGCGCCCACGCTCGCAGTAGTAGGTAATAAAGCGGTGGATGCTGGGGATCTTCTATTGCTAAAGACTTGAGTGTATCACCTAAACTTTTTTCTGAATCGAGTCTTTGAAATTTATCAAAAGCTTCCTTTTTTAGGACACGACTATTAAAGATTTGCCGTTGAACTTCTGTAGAAGTGTATCCTGAAATACGTAATGAAGTATGGGTTTCATCGTGTGAGTAAACTTTGCTATCAAGATTAGAGAAGCGAAAGAATACACCTACCACCAATACCGCAACAATTAGAAACCGCAACCAATGAGGAGCAAGCTTGATTTGCTGCATAGACAGGTTTCTCGATTATGTTGTCAAAAGTGTCTGAGTTGAGTAAGCTAGTACAGAAAGGCTAAAGTATGAAGGATAAAGGATGAAATTAAAAGGCTTACACTGTAAGCTTTGGAGAGATTTACAATAGTCGCCTCATTTACGCCGACTTGTACTAGCCGTGTAAACTGGAATTGCAAGCGCCAATCTTACTTTGAAATGTGTAGCTATGGTGATTTGGGCGATCGCGGTTTTACTATTATCGAGCCTAAAGAGGTTTTGACGATATATCTTTCAATACCTAATGTCATCTTTAGGAATGCAAATTAAGCAACAGAACTTTCGTAGATGGAACACCAGTTTTACGGGCGAACAGCCGAGAGCCCCTACCGATGTACTTCATTTACCTGAAAATTGCTGTCACTGGAATCCTATTAGGGATTGAAATGTGGAGCGCGATCGCTCAAAAGGGCAATAACAGATTTTTGTAGGGTGGGCACTGCCCACCACTCAGGATTACCTTACAATGAAAAAACAACTTGATATTACATTCACTTTTGTTGCCAAATTCGCGGATGGGTAGGTGTTGGAAAACAACTATTGGTCAAAATAGCTGGATTCCTTGAGATACAGGGCTTGTGAGCGTTTTAACAACTCTACCCATCCGCGCTCCTTACACAGACAGCGTTTCAGCGATTTACCCTCTACTCAATCTCCGTTTTTGATGCTATGATAGACTCATCCGCGATTCCGAACAATGAAAACTGCATAAAGACTCGTTTTCAGGCTCCCGCCATTACAATTAACTTGAAACCCTATTAGGGATTGAAACATTTAGGGTGATTTGGTGCCGTTTTTCACTCTGTCCACCAATTACAATTAACTTGAAACCCTATTAGGGATTGAAACTCTATCGTGCGACCGCCAGACCAAATAGACGAATGAAATTACAATTAACTTGAAACCCTATTAGGGATTGAAACTGCAGCTGAGAAACTGCAGGCAAAGATGGAAAAAATTACAATTAACTTGAAACCCTATTAGGGATTGAAACTCAAATACGTAACCAGTAGGATTTTGGATTAAATACCATTACAATTAACTTGAAACCCTATTAGGGATTGAAACTAATTATCTAATTTTGCCTCAACTCTTGTTGGGGCATTACAATTAACTTGAAACCCTATTAGGGATTGAAACCAAGCGCTGTCTGTACTCAACTTTAGGCATGAAGGTGATTACAATTAACTTGAAACCCTATTAGGGATTGAAACGGCAGCTTGGTACATACGACGCTTTTGTTTTCTAGAATTACAATTAACTTGAAACCCTATTAGGGATTGAAACTTGCTCGGACGCAGGGCAAGGGGAAGAGTGCAACTAATTACAATTAACTTGAAACCCTATTAGGGATTGAAACTGGCAAATCAACTATTTGATTGACTAAGGCGTGATTACAATTAACTTGAAACCCTATTAGGGATTGAAACACTTGGGCAGGAAATCTAAAACTTACCTGCCCTCATTACAATTAACTTGAAACCCTATTAGGGATTGAAACCTGACTGCTTTAGCTCCTCCATCGCGGCTTTGACATTACAATTAACTTGAAACCCTATTAGGGATTGAAACCCTATCAAATTTATTATTAAACCTACGAGAGCAATTACAATTAACTTGAAACCCTATTAGGGATTGAAACAATAACTGCTTTCAATGGGACGCCTTCCAAACAGGTCTCAATTACAATTAACTTGAAACCCTATTAGGGATTGAAACTGTCATATTTGAGGTAGAGGGTAGCGCGATCGGGATTACAATTAACTTGAAACCCTATTAGGGATTGAAACTATTGGCTTGTTGCCTTCTAGCGATCGCACGTTAGACCGCATTACAATTAACTTGAAACCCTATTAGGGATTGAAACACGATTAGTGAATATTCTGCCTTCTACGCTCGTATTACAATTAACTTGAAACCCTATTAGGGATTGAAACAAAACAACTCAAGAGAAAACTACGGATTTAAAGACAGATTACAATTAACTTGAAACCCTATTAGGGATTGAAACATTGACGGAGAGCACCCAAAATCACCCCCAGTGCGGAATTACAATTAACTTGAAACCCTATTAGGGATTGAAACTCTTCTTGAAACTTTTCCCCACTCCCTTTTTTCATTACAATTAACTTGAAACCCTATTAGGGATTGAAACTATCCTTCCCAACGTACTTTGACAAGTAAGCAGCGATTACAATTAACTTGAAACCCTATTAGGGATTGAAACTATCCTTCCCAACGTACTTTGACAAGTAAGCAGCGGATTACAATTAACTTGAAACCCTATTAGGGATTGAAACGCTCGCAAGTGGCAGATTTTATTAAAGCAGTGGGAATTACAATTAACTTGAAACCCTATTAGGGATTGAAACTAAACTAGTTAGTCCTACAGTTCTAAAAGTCCTAGCTATTACAATTAACTTGAAACCCTATTAGGGATTGAAACTACCATCACCCAGACAAATTATCGTCTGGGTGACAATACTTATCATTTTTCTTTGCTAGAGAGTTACAAATTATCCAAAAACTGACTTTTTCGCACCATATGCAGCTAAACCTACTACTGCACCAGTTCCAGCGAAAGCAACTAACCCAACACCGTAAGCAGTTCCCACCGAAGAATTTCGGATTTTTATATAAAGTTTTACTAGTCAACTGTTTTGCACTTAAGAGAAAGATTGGCGATCGCGAAGCTAACGGCTGAAGCCGTATCGCGTGGGGCTAAAAATGCCGATTTCAATTGAGATCGTTGCGATTAGGTGTCGGCAGTTGAAGAATCTCAGAAAAACGCGAATACTTAACCGCATCGGTAGGGGGATAATCCGCCGACACTGCAAGTAAGCCAATTTTGATATCCTCGAAATAAATCACACCCCCAATACGTCCTTCAACTTGGAAAGGTCCATGAAATAACCGATACTGTGAAATGTATATCAAAAAAAAGTTCGTAATCTTTATTGTAGAGCCAAATATTTGCTGACAAGTTTTGTGGAGAACAGCATTTAGGTATTCATTATAGGCAGGCTCACCCAGTTAAGTAAATTTTGGATCGTCTGCAAAATGATCCATATAAAATAACCATATATTGGACAAGTCTGCTTCTTTCGTCAGTTTCTGCTTAAGTTCCTGCAATCGGTCGATTTTCATAGTAGTGGATATTGAGGAGATGGAGGGGGCAAACAGTACTGTTAAAAATCTACCACAGACTACGGTCAAAATAGATACAGTATTTGAGGAACTTAATTGTTTTATGCTGTGTTAGTCGATTTAGGAGATGCTATAGTTGCTCAATCCTACTTTGTAACTCAACAAGATCGGGATATCGATCCACGTTTAGTTGATTCAGCCCCCAATCAAAAAAAGCATTCAGAGAAATATAGCGAGATTGTCGTTGCTGCATAGCTTTTTGAATATCTTTGCCATGAAACCAAATCAAATATTGCTTCTGTGTCTAAAACTCCTCTTAAGCAAACTGTTGTTGGTACACAGCAAGACTTGCTTCAATAATATTGTATTTTTTTAGAAAAATAAGCTCAAACAAAGCCATGCAAGTCAAAAGAACCTTTTCTGGCGCGTCTTGGGAATCAATAGTCGGCTACTGCCGTGCTGTGAGAGTTGGGAATCATGTTTACGTATCCGGAACTGCACCAGTCAACGAAGCAGGTGGCGTATTTGCCCCAGGCGATGGTTACGCCCAAGCAAAACGTTGTTTGGAAATCATACAAAAGGCTTTGGAAGACTTGGGTGCAGATACAAGCTGTGTAGTGCGAACCCGTATGTTTGTAACAGATATTAGCCGCTGGGCTGACTATGGACGCGCACATCAAGAATTTTTTGGTGAGAATCCGCCTGCTTCAACGATGGTGGAGGTTAAATCTTTAGTAAATCCGGCAATGTTAATTGAGATAGAAGCAGATGCAGTTTGTAGACACGAGTAAAGATAAGTAGGTGGACTGACAGAAATAAATAGAACTGTGTTACGAAATGTAAACGACCTAAAATCCTTACTAATGACCAATAACACTCGTACTAAGGCTGACTTTTCACGGTATCTGGAAAACCCTACTTCCATTCCTCTCACGCCAGTTGCTACAACTCCCGAAGAGCAACGCACTAGCTCCCCTACAAGGAGAGAAGCTTTGATATCTCCCCCTTCCCTCCGACCGAGCAATACGCCTGCTCAACCGAAGCTCTCAATCACCTTTCTATACAGGGGTTGTGCTAGTCTCGGGTAAGAAATTAATTACTATGTTTCTTAATGCTGTAGAACTCCATTACCTCAGTAAAACAGCCTTCACGCTCCTGGGCGATCGCTCTTAAGCCAAAATATGGCTAATCGCTGCCAGCACTACCCATTGTCGCGTACTCACCTATAGCTCAATTTTCACCTTTACTAACAAACCAATTTTCAACTTTTAAACCATTAAAAAACTCAAAATCAGAAACGTTATTAGTTACCAGAATTAAATTATTACAGAAAGCAATACTCGCAATTTGACCATCTACAAAATGTAGAGACGCGCCATGGCTCGTCTTTACAAGATTGTAGGGCGTCTTTACAATATTTTGGTGCTGCTGATGAAGTGTTTGCCCTCAAAAATGGCAGTGAGGAAGCGATTTCTCTCAAATGCACTCACCAAGGTTGTACTGTAAAAATGTCAGAAGATGGCAATTTCCATTGCCCTTGTCATGGAGCCGTTTTTGCAGCTGATGGTAAAGTGTTAAAAGGTCCGGCAAAACAGAATTTACCTCGATATCAAGTTGTAGAGCGTCAAAATGATAATTTGCAACTGACTGCAGCAAATGATAGTTCGCACTCGCCCCTAGAAATCGCAGCCGATTATTATGTGTTTGCTACTGATACACCGGGCGTACAGCAACTCTTTAAGTTAGTTAAAGGTGATGTTGATGAAGTCGTGCGAAAGCAAGTCGAAAAATTGAGTGTTGCCGATCCGTTTGCGGTGTGTCGTTTTTGGTTCGAGCGCGATTTTGAGTGGCAACACAGTAATTTTACTTCTTTATCAGGCTACCAACTCACCGATAGCATCACCTTGTATCACCGCATTCAGGAGCAATTTATCGAATGGGCAAAACGCACTGGTGGTAGTGTCGTAGAATTACACGCCTACTGCTACAAAGAAAAACAATTTCCCACCCAAGAAGCATTGTTAACAACTTTTGAGGGAGAACTCTATGAAATTGTTCCAGAGTTAAAACAAGCAAAGATGCTACATCGGGAGTTGGTGAATCAAAAGAATTTTTCTGGATATCCACCAAATAGTTACGCCGAACGTCCGGAAACAAGCACCCCTATTATCAACCTGGTATTTGCTGGAGATTGGGTGAAAATGCCTTTTCCCTGCGGATTAATGGAAAGAGCGACAAGCAGTGGTTTGCTAGCAGCTAATGAAATTTTATACCGAGAGGGATTGCAGAGGCGAACTCTTTTGTCAGTCAATCCAGAAGGTTTGCTAGAGATTTAGCGACTTGTAAAGAAAAGCCCAGGTTCAACGCCTGGGCTGAGTTAATAGCTATCTGGCATGAATCAGGGATACAAGAAACTTGCTACATACGGCGGCTCACTCCTAAGTTGTAGGTGGGTATTTGAGGATCTGCGTAGAGCATTTCACTGTAGTATGAATGCTTTGTTTACTACATATAAGTTTACCAAAGTTGTTAACAGCATGATATTTGCTTTTTGCTGAAAATGTCTTAAGCTTGCGAAAAGTTTTGTAAGTCAAATTTTCAAGACAAATCTTTTGGGCTGAGCATCCTTGCCCGTCCACGGACAATAGCTAGCAATCCAACTTTTACAGGCGATCGCGATAAGCTTTTGGTGTCATTGCCATCTGCTTGCGAAACAGTGCAATGAAGTGGCTTGGGCTTTGAAAACCCACAGAGAAACCAATCTCAGCGATCGACCATTTTTTCTCTGCCAGTAGTTTTTTTGCTTGCTCGATTCTACAATTGATTACGTACTGATGAGGAGTAAAACCCGTTGATTGCTTGAACAAGCGGGCAAAGTGATAGGGGCTTATTTCCGCCACACTTGCCAGTTCAGCTAGTGTTAACTCACACTGCAGATTTTCATTGATATACTCAAGAGTTCTGGAGAGCTTATATTTAGGTAAACCTCCAGTCCAATTTTGAACCTGTCGCCTGGAAGTGGAGTATTGGTTCAGCAGACAACTCGCTAGTGCAGTTGCCAGTGATTCACCGTACAGACGCCCAGACAAACATCCAGATTCAAGTTCTGTCTTAAGCGCCAGCCCAATGTGTTGAATTTGGGGACTAATGGTTCCCAAGTTAGGTGCAATCTCTACTTCCTCTTTATAGCCTAACTCCCGTGCAACTTGGGTAACGAGAGTAGGTTGAAGGCGCAGCACGAGGAAGTCAGTATCCTCTAAACACACCCCTTGACATGACAAGCCTGGTGGAAGAATTGTTATTTCACCTGGTGTAAAGTGCTTGTTCAAAAGACGCCCATCCCACAAAAGCTCTGCTTTAGCTGAATGTTTAAAATGCAGGTTTATCACATAGTCTGATAACAATTGTGAGGGCAACTCGTGGGCAGGCATATGCCAGTATTCGACAAGGATGTTGTTCCACCCAGCTTGTACACTTGAAAGAATTGGTACTCCAAATTGACTCTTTGCAAGCTCTCTGTCTACACCCCGAGCTTTCGAGTTTCTGCCTTCAAGCATTGCTATCGCTACCTAAGTATATAATTTCACCGTAAAATGTGCAGTGATTGGCAATGAGTGCAACACTGTATACATTGACTACCCAATCATAGCATGAAATATTGTTTTGCCTGTAATACATTTATCTATGCCAAGAGGGATAGCAATTATTCTCTCTTGAAGGTATTGCACAACCAATAAAGTTAATAACAATTAGAAAATAGGAACCAATAAACCCTCAGAAAATATGAATAGGATAATAATATCTAGTCTATTGTTTTTACTCTTACTACTCTTTATTGTTTCTCCCTTTGCTACTCTTGCTAGCTTGATGCTTTTATTGCTAGCTTCGGCTTTTTTATCATTGCTGTGGAATATTTTCCTTGCAATTATCGGTAGCAATGATACAGGTTCTCACTCATCAGATGGCTAAAAATGAAGGCAATTACTGAAGACAATTACTGGAAACCCAATTGTAGGGTGGGCACTGCCCACCAGCAATCCAACATTTGTCGTCACTCTTACCTAATAAAAACCTCAAATTGTAGTGATGGAAAATGGTGAGGATTGCTACATTAAATAGCAAGTGAGAATGGTGGGCAGTGCCCACCCTACGTTGAATAGCCTGTTCTACAAACTTGTCATGACTTGAGCTAGCTGATTTGATAAATCCACTTCACAGTATTGAGACTTTTGAAATAAAACGCCTGCTAAGTAGTAATGATTGCCTGAATAAAACGCCATTCCGTGTTTGCGTAATTTTTCTATGTGCTGCTTAACTTTTGGCTCGGAACTATAATAGCCGAATTGTAAAGGTAAAACAAAAAAGTTGGTTACATTATAACCATTAGCTTTTGCGTAAGCAATTGTACTCTTGGGATTAGAGTAGCTAGATACTAAAAGTAGGACATTTTGATAACCTAATGATAAAAGGTTATTCGTGACAGTGGCTCCATCTTCTCCACCAAATAACAAAGGCATATAAATATCATTATCTGGCGCAGGGAGATAGGGTGGATTGGCGACTAAATAATCAGCTTTTGGTTGAGAAGCATCAAACAAGCAAGAATTATAAATTATGTATTTATTACCTAGGTTGTATTCATCTATCGTTGAATTAGCGACTTTCCAAGCAGAGGTATTTAATTCAAATCCATGAATCACCCCATCAAACCTGTTTCTCAAGAGTGAATAAATAACAGGGCTGCCATCTCCTGAGCCAAATTCAACAACACATTCAGATTTTTTACAATTTTTCAAAACCAGGTTTTCCAAGCAGTTGGAATAGAAACTAGATTCTTCAGGGCAAGAAAAGATTTCTTTCATTTGACTATCACTATGTTGTAGGCTACAATTGTTAGAGTGGGAAATAGCCACCCTAAGAGGTATTGACATTTGATGAAATTGAGAAAGATTCCTTTAGCAAGCAATTAATGCCTAAAGGAATGGTTTGCACTTAGGTAAAGACGATTTTATTTTTAAGTTTGAAGATGTCTTAAATGGATGAGACACCTTGTTCTGCTTGACGTATTGACTGCACAACAGCCCGAGCAGCGCGATCGCCCATCAGCTTTTCTTGGTCGTACCCCAAAACCAGTTCCCACGCATCATGGGGATACATTTCCGCCAAAGGTAAAGCCACATCATCCAACATCCAGCGACCGTGGCGCTCATCCTCCCGAATGTGGACTTCCCAATAACTCATTGCTGCGTTGGAGACTTCCAACCTCTGCCCTGCTGCAACATAGTTTCTGAAAGTTGCAGGTACGGATATCTCAAAATACGTCAACCCACCGTTATAACGCAGAAAATAGCGCTTGCGTTCGCTGATTAAATAGCTGTGATTGGAACAAGCCAGAAGTTGCCAAGGAACTAAATCAAAATATCCTTCTGGTTCGGTGTTCATCCCAAACTCGTTGAGCATTTGAGCAAAAAACGTAGAATGCTTGCGAGGTAAGCGACCGTTGCCGTACTCTTCTTGAAAGACTCGCATCAGCGTACACTGTACTGCATTAGCTGCGCCACCCAGAATACGGGGAAGGTGGCTGCTTTCCACCAAGCCCTCAAATGAGCCAATAGCCAGCAAGTGACGGTAGCCAACTTCACTCATCTGTTTGCGGATGTAGTGACTGTTTTCTGACAAAGGTGGATCTAAGTCATATGCAGCACGCTCAATAAGAGCTTGCTTAACACCCCGAACATCTAGTTTTTGTAATGCTGCTATATCGATTTGTGAGGTTTCCCACTCCTGCCAAGCTGTTTCTATTTGGTCGCGCACTTTATACAAATAAAAAGAGCGCTCGTTGATATAGTGCCGCAGGTCGTCGTACCAAAACAGGTTCAACCTATTGATACGATAAAGTATGCGCTGAAGAAAGAGGTGAGCCGCATTATCACCTGCACCATTTTGGTAAGCAGCGCGAATAGCTACAGACAGGGTGCGTTCAAACTCACTCTTGAGTGCAGGTTGTGCTTCGAGTTTTTTGTCTAAATCCTCTGTCGCAAGCAGGTCTATAAATTGCTGTTCGGAACGCTCATAGATTGTATCTATTCTTTCCTCTATCTGCGTATTTTTTTTTTCAGCGTTTGCGATAGGGGACATAAGTCGTCCAAAGTAAAACATCAAAAGTCAAAAGTAAAAATGGGAAAACCCAGTTCAATAGATCATTATACATTGATTGCTCTACAACAAGTAAATGTGTCATGAGCAATCTAAAATGCAAACGATTGACTGAGTTCTGCCCTTAATATTTATAGTATTTCCATTAAGTAGCTTTTATTACATCTCCCATAGGTGATAAAGAAAAATGAAGCTGTTGAATGCAAAATTCAACCCTCAGACACAGATTGAGCCGAGAAAGCGCCGAAAATGAGGGGTATGGGGATAATAGTTTTTAACTTTTAACTTTAGAAATTGTAACTTTTGACTTTTGATTTCCTTAAGGGGTAGTCGTTGGAGTTGGAGCGGGCATCATAAGTTTATTAGGTATGAGTTTACTGGGTGGAAGTTGTTCTATGGTAATCAGTGCTTCCATCACTGTTTTGGCAATTGGTGCGGCGACACTACTACCAAAAGCATTTTGTCCTTTTGGTTCGTCTACTAATGCCAACACCACATAACGGGGAGCTTCGACTGGCAAAATACTCACAAAGCTAGTAATTTTGGCATTCATTAAGTACCCACCCGATGCACTGGCTTTTTGTGCTGTACCAGTTTTCCCGGCGATGCGATAGCCAGGAATTTGAGAAGCTCTTCCTGTGCCATCATCGACGACACTTTCCATCATTTCTACAACTTTTTGAGTCGTTGCATAGGAAAAGATTTGACGTGGGGCTGGTCGTGTGGGCAAATAGTGTAATTGTCCTTTGCTATCCACAAGCCCTTTAACCACGTGAGGCGAGACTAATCTACCGCCATTGGCTAATGCTCCATGCATTTGTACGAGTTGCAATGGTGTTAGAGAAAATCCCTGACCAAAGGAGGTTGTTGCGGGTTCAACTGGTGTGGCAAGAAATTGTTCCTGACCTTTTAACTGACTGTTAACTGTAAAGGGCAAATCTGTATCCACATTTTGTCCCAAACCCAAACGTTCTAACCAACCATAATAAGCTGAAGGTCGCAATTTTTGCATGATTTGCACCATACCAATATTACTGGAGTGTTGCAAAATTTCAGCTATGTTAATCCGTCCATAACGTTTATTTTCAGCATTTCTAATTGTGCGATCGGCAACTTGAATGGAACCGGGATCGCTGAAAACATCATCAGGTTTGATGATTCCTGCTTCTAAAGCAATAGCAACATTTAAAGGTTTAAAGGTCGATCCCGGTTCATAAAGGTCTGCTACCGTCCAGTTTTTAAACAGTGAAATATCTGCTTTTGAGTATTCATTGGCATCATAAGTCGGCTGGGTTGCCAAGGCAAGTATGGAACCATCCCATGCGTCCATAACAATCACTGCTCCCCGTTTTGCCTTAAATTTTTTCATTTGTTCTTTAAGTGCAAAGCGAGCAACTCTTTGCAAGCGATTATCTAGAGTCAGTTGCAATCGCAGGTCATCAAAATTGAGAAAACCCTCAGGAGCATAATCCGGCATAATGGCTCCATTCCCAGCTCTACTGAGTCGCATGGTCTGCACGGAACGCTCTAGTAATTTCTCTTGGCTGTATTCCACACCTGCCTGACCGCGACGGTCAAGATTGACATAACCTACCACTTCTGATACTAGATCCTGCTGTGGATAGAATCGAGAATATTTTTGAATTAACTCTATACCATTGAGGTGTAATGAAGACACGCGATCGGCAACTTCTTCAGGTAAGGTAAGAGCTAATGTAATACCACTTTTTTTGTTGTCAAACTTTTTTTCTAACTCAGCTGCATCTCGATCCAGTATGGGCGCAAGCAGTACTGCTACTTCTTGATTGGATTTTGCAAATAACTTGGGATGGGCATACAAAGTGTATACAGGACGGTCAATTGCTAGCAAATCCCTATTGCGATCTATGACCGGACGCCGGGGCATAAAAGGACGCAAATTAACCATTTGCTGATTTCGTGCCCTTTCTGTTAGCTTTGGTCCCCGGACAATTTGTAACTGGTACAAGTTAAAAGCCAAACCGATTCCAGCACTCATGAGTAGACCCCAAACTATAAACAGCCGGGGTTTAGTATTGTTAAGCCAATCCTGTGCGTGAGTTTCCGAGGGAGTGCGTTGCAGAGTTTCTTTCCTCTGTAGCGACTCGCGGCGCACTGATGACACTTGCTCTTGGGTTTGGTCAGGTACTTGGTTTTGTATTCCTTGTTTGGAAACCCTCTGCCGACGCTTAATAAATTCTGGTTTGGGAAAGTTCCTAAATCTTGTTCTACTTGGTGACTTTTGCATGAAAATCGTCCTTTGTCCCAATGCTCATGACTAATGACTAATGACTAATATCCCGTTGGGTTGATGGTTTGCTGTTGTATTTCAGGAATTGGGATTTTGGTATTGGAAGGAGGGTTTGAAGTTACAGGCGCTGGGTTGAGGAATATCATTCTATTGGGCGAGGGCGATACTAATTTTTCTGGTTGTTTCTGTGCTTCCTTAGCCATGTTGTTTTTTAGTGTTTCGTTGGTTGTCATCAATTGTCGTTCTTGTCGCTGCAGGTTTTGCAGTTTCCGGTACGACTGACTCCAAAATTCTTGAGAATAAACTGTTAAACCATAAACTACAAGCGTTGCAGCCACTAACAGAAATGCCACAATCGAAGAATGACGGTGTATTCCGTACAACCGTAACAACCACAATGGCATGGATTGGGAAGGCATAACAGGAATGGTTGACAATTTTTGTTTGCTTCGCTCTTGCCTTTGTGAGAGAGTTTTCGGTGTACCAGAAGTATTAAGCCCTATTTGCTGTGAGGAAGTTGGCACATTTCCTGAAGGACGCCTTCGTTTTTCCGAAGGTTTTGGTGAAGAAAAAGCAGGCAAAGGAATTTGGTTCGTTCTTAAAAGCCTTGCCCGTTGGGCGACTTCTTGATGTGTGGAAAGTTTCTTTTGATTGACAGAAGGGCGATGTCTGTCACTTTTTGCTGCTGTTCGAGATAAGCTGCCCGTTGCAGAAACACCTGATTTGCGAGCAATAGCCATAATCTGATTGGATAAAAAGTAATCTAACTCTAAATAGTTGATAGTTGACAGTTGACAGTTGACAGTCAATAGTTAACCGCCAGGAGCCAATGAATCAAGTAACACCCTACACCGAATATGCGTATTCTGATAGGTAGCTGCACTAATCTTTGCATTTCCCTTAAAACCCCGTTTCTCCCTTGAAACTGGGTTTTTTGCAATTTTAAGCGGTCATTTGACGCCTTGGGTATAGAAACAAGGCATTGCCTTAGTATGACAATGCCTTGCCTTTCCAGGCAAGAGTGTGCAAGAAATATAATTTTTGGTATGATGACGCCGTTAGGATCTGATTTAGGTTTAATTGCATTCTTTCTATAACTATAGGAAGAATCCAAGCTTTTTACCTCAATCTGTATTCCAAAGTCACTTAAAAAAAAACAACAAATAGGGTATCGTATTCATCAGGCTAAATTTGTTCTTGCCGCAATTGGTGAAAGAGGAGTTATGAAAATAAAAATCCTTGGTCTTTCTTTGATGTTAAGTCTAGCAGCAGCTCTCGGTGCATGCGAGGGCGGTGGTGGTACTGGTGGCGCTGGTGGTGGCGACACAACATCTCCAGCTGCTACTACTTCACCGGCAGCTGAACCTGCTGACACTGGCGCTGCCTCTCCTTCTCCTACTGCTAGCCCAACCGCAACTCCAAGCCCCTAAGTGGTCATCTCAAGACAGCCAATTCTATAGATTGGGATTGTTGCAGCACTCCTCCATAAATTGATTAAGTCAACGTTTTCAAATTGTCAATAAAAGAGTGGCTGTCTTTTGAGGGTGTAGGAGGTAGTTGTACAGACAGACAATCTGGTAACAGTGTTTCATCTTGCCAGGTTTTTGCAGAAACCCGGTTTCTTGTAGAAACCGGGTTTCTTAGTAACTTTGTTTATATAGGCTAGTACAAAAAGGTGAAGTATGAAAACTAAAGGATAAAAGTAACAGGCTTATACTGCAACCTTTACAACGAGCGTGGAATAGTAGCCTGATTTTCGCCAATGTCCACCATATGAATTTTGAGGGGCTGCAAGATTTCCGAGTTCATAGAGAAGTCGGGGAGCGGATCTAGATAACCTAAGAGAATTCATGCGGTCAAGTACTAGATTTTTAACAGTACTGGGTACCAACTCTTGAAGTGAGGAGTAGGATAGAGAAAAGAAAAAATACCCTGAAATTCATTACTCAAAAATCAGAATTTGGTTTCTCGACTGTGAAGCGAATCATATTTATCCTTTTAAGCATTGGCACTACTATTATGGTAGGGTTGAGCAGCTATTGGGGATCGTTGGTTATGGCATTACCACCACAGGAAGATATCCCGGAAGAAATCTTGCGGATGGAAATTATTACGGCAGCGCGATCGCCTATTGATGGTAAACCTTTAAGTGCTGCAGAGTATGCAAAATTACAAGCACAACTGTCAGTAATCCCTCCCCCAAAACTCGACCCCAAAATTCGAGAACAAGTTTTTCTGCTGCGAATACGTAAGTTTTTACTTCAACTCTTCCCGTTTTTAGACCTATAGTTACAATTGCTCCCTTATTCCCCAGCCCTTTCTTACCTAAGTTCGATGACTGTAAAGACAAAATTTGCAAATAAATGTAAAGAATAGTAATAGAGCTTTTAAAAAGTAAGTTTACTTAGCCACTTTATTTAGCGTAGGTAGCTCCATGTCTATGACAACTATACCCCCTGAACAAATTAACCGCATAGTTTGGAATCAGCATCAAGATCCCTTTGAAGTCCTTGGTGCCCATCTCATAGAGGAGAACGGCAAAAACATCTGGGCTGTGCGAGCCTACCTACCCAATGCCAGTGAGGTGACGGTGATCCTTCCTGAAGAACGGAAAGAATATCCAATGGAAAGCGTTCACAATCCCCACTTTTTTGAATGCACGATAGACACAAAAGAACTGGTGAACTATCAGTTTCGTATAAAAGAAGGGGAACACGAGCGAGTCATCTATGACCCCTATGCTTTCCGTTCTCCCAAGTTAACAGATTTTGATTTACACCTCTTTGCGGAAGGAAACCACCATCGAATTTACGAAAAACTCGGAGCGCATCTCACTGAAGTTAACGGTGTAAAGGGTGTTTACTTTGCTGTTTGGGCACCCAATGCCCGTAACGTCTCAATACTGGGAGATTTCAATCACTGGGATGGACGCAAACACCAGATGCGTAAAGGACAAACTGGTATTTGGGAACTGTTTATCCCCGGACTGGGAGTAGGGGAACATTACAAATATGAAATTAAGAACATAGAAGGGCACATTTACGAAAAATCCGATCCTTATGCTTTTCAACAAGAACCGCGCCCTAAAACCGCATCCATTGTTAGCGATTTAGATGCTTACACTTGGAGTGACGACGACTGGCTGGAAAAACGGCGGCACACCGATCCCCTCACGCAGCCCATCTCCGTCTATGAAGTGCATTTAGGCTCTTGGTTGCATGCCTCCAGCGCAGAACCCGCCAAACTACCCAACGGTCAAACTTCCCCTGTCGTTACCGTTTCGGAACTCAATCCGGGCGCACGCTTCCTGACATATCGGGAACTAGCAGAACGGCTCATTCCCTATGTTAAAGACTTGGGATACACCCACATTGAAATATTACCCGTTGCCGAACACCCCTTTGATGGCTCCTGGGGTTATCAAGTCACTGGGTACTACGCACCTACCTCCCGTTACGGTTGCCCAGAAGACTTCATGTACTTTGTTGACCAATGCCACCAAAACGGTATAGGCGCCTTCATTCTCACCCAGAATTATTTGGGTCATTCTCTCTCCTATTAAATTGAGTGAATTGGCAGCTGGATATAAACAATCCAGTAAATTTGAGTAAAAAAAGGCAGACAACACATCTGCCCAAAATACCCGAGAGTTAAATTATTTCTTTAAGATGAAACCGTTGGAGACAAAGCCAAAGTATCATCTAAAATTCTCCAGGAGTGTGGAAACCGCGCATCTTCAGATCGTAGAGGAAACACGGCACGGCTAATTCCCAAAGCCGTTTTATCCATACCGCCTTAGAGCTACTTGCTGGGCGTCTACGTTTGTAATGTACTTTCGAGCTTGACAGTTACTATCTCAAAGTTTTCGCTCTGTACGCATACGGTTTTTGCTCAAATGAGCCTCCCAGTAGGAGCAATGTTAGCCATGCTTCCTTCGTCGGCACGCTCCGCGAACGACAAAGTTAACGGTCGGTACTTTCCGCTCCAACACTAGCTTCAAACCTTTACGCTTGTTTAATTGCTTGGTTCTAGGGTCACGGAATCGGCTACGTATTCCGGAGTAGGAATTTAAACACTTGCCGCTAACGTAGTACCGCCCTTACGGGAAGTCAAAATTCAAAAGTCAAAAGTCAAAATTAAAAATGTTTGAATTCTGACTTGATACTTTTGACTTCCGCGAAGCGGTGTTGAGTCTGGTAAGCTAGGCTCCAACTAGTGCTAGATCTAGCTGAAGCTTCCGAATTTAATTCGGAGGTTGCTTACCTCAAAGCCTATAGCGATTCTCAATTGTGTAATCTTAGTAGCGTCGGGAGTAACCTCCACCACCGCCACCGCGTCTACCACCACCACCGAAGGAAGAACCTCTGTCTTCCTTGGGCTTGGCTTTATTCACTTTCAGGTCACGACCCATCCATTCAGCACCGTCAAGCCCCTCAATCGCGGCAGCTTCTTCTGCCTCCGATCCCATTTCTACAAAAGCGAAGCCTCTTACACGGCCTGTTTCCCGGTCCGTAGGTAACTGGACGTTTTTGACAGTTCCATATTCCGCAAAAACTTGTCTGAGGTCGTCTTGTCCAACCTCATAAGATAGGTTACCAACGTAAATTGACATAAAATTTCTCCAGAATCATATGGTGCAGAGAGTTAGATTCGGAGAGACACTTGTAAGTAGATAAAAACAAATTGTGCAACCGAATTTAATTCCTAGAAATATACTATAACATAAAGTCAGATTTTATATTGTTAACATTTGAGACAATTCCAAAAAAGGCTCGATTGTCTTGTGCGATGGGCAACACGAGCCGTCCTAGAAGCGATCGCCCTTACACAGTTGCCCTCGTCATTGTTCTGTATTGTAAGCGATCGCTCAAAAATCTGCCTCCTTGCTCCTATTATCTGCAAAATTTTGCTCAACATCAATATGACATCCAAACCCACGCTCGATCCACGGAATGTAATACGCAGCAATCTCAATACAAGTTGCTACGGCAAATGCCACAAGTGCGGGATATGTTCCAATACACTGAAAATCTGCCGAAAGTGGTAGATGCCCGTAAATTGCAGCAATACTCATGACTAGAGGTGGTACAAAAATGCGAAAGCCACAAGCTGCACTAAGAGCAACTCCTATACTAATACTTATTAAAGTATCCATAATTACTGTCGCTACCTTTTTGCTCGAGCGCTCAAACAATTTCAAATCTTATATAACAATGTTTTTTAAGAAAAAAGCCATAACTAAAAACATCTAGCAAAAGAGTAGTAGGGATTACCACATTAAACTAGCCCCTAGATAATGGCTACTCTTGAGGTAAAAGTTTAAGTTTGTCGATAGTGGGTGTGGGCTGCTCTTCGATTTGAGGTTGCGGATTTACTTTAAGAACGGGTTTAGATGAGGGATTTTGTCTCTCTCTAAGAATTTGAATTTCTCTTTCAATCAAATCCTGTCCTTTATTGAAAAAGTCTTGGGAGTTGAAGGGAACCAGGTCACGGGACAAACGTTGAGTGTTTACTGTACTCAAACGAGGAGTATCTTGCAAGGCATAAGCAGAGGATTGCCCAACTAGCAGAAAAGGCACTAAGTATACTAAGGCTTTTACTTTCATAGAGCGCTGAAGTGGCAGTTTTAAAGGTATGGCTGTCTTTGTAGAAAAATAATGTTTCAAACCATGTTGTTTTGGTTTGATTACATTTACTAGGGTAAAGCAATCAATTTTTTCATGCCCTCATGCAAATGGGTGAAATTTTGGATGCAAGAATCACTTGACGGCGGGAATATTATCTACGCATTTTTCCTTAGATAAATAGACAATTCTGCCTGAAGATATTCCTTAATAAATGCAAGGTAGCCCAAAATTTCTACCAAAAGATAGATAGTAGTACAAATTGGCGAAAATAAGGCTACTATTGCACGCTCGTTGTAAAGCTTATAGTATAATCCTGTTACTTTCATCCTTTAGCCTTTATACTTCAGCCTTTTTGTACAAAAGCCACTTACTATTGAAGCTTTATGAGCAAAGTTTATTTGATCACAGGAACATCAACCGGATTCGGTCGCTCCCTGGCAGAAGTAGTTTTAGAGCGTGGCGACAAAGTTGTGTTAACGGCACGAAAACCCGAACAAGTTGCTCAATTGGCACAAGCACACCCGGAGAATGCAATTGCTGTTCGGCTGGATGTAACCAGCGCTCAAGAGCGACAAGCATCTGTTCAAGCCGCCATTGAACGCTTTGGGCGGATTGATGTTTTAGTCAATAATGCAGGACAAGGTTCTCTTGGTGCTTTAGAAGGTTTTTCATCTGAGCAGATCCGAAAACAGTTTGAAGTCAACTGCTTCGGCGTAATTGAAATGACACGCTTAGTCTTGCCAGTGATGCGCCACCAGAAATCCGGTCATATTGTCAATATTACTTCCATTGGTGGTTTAGCTTCGATGGGTGGATTCGCTCTCTACTGCGCGACAAAATTTGCAGTCGAAGGTTTTTCTGAAGGCTTGCGTGATGAAGTTAAACCACTCGGTATTAACGTAACAATTGTCGAGCCCGGAGCGTTTCGTACCAACTTCGCTGGAGATGCCAATATGCAGCCTGAGAAAGAAATTGATGATTACAAAGCGGTAGTCGAGCCGATTCGAGAATATCTCTACGGCAGTAACGGCAAACAACCAGGCGATCCGAGAAAGGCAGCACAGGTGATGATTCAAGCGATTGAATCACAGAATCCGCCATTGAGATTGATGCTGGGGGCGGACGCTTACGGTTTGTGGGAACAAAAGCGGACAGCCGAACGCCAAGAATTTGAGCAGTGGCAAGAAATTGGAATGAATACTGCCTATGAAGATGCTGTAGTTGCTCCAATTGGCGGCTAATATACGGAAGAATCACAAGGCAGTGCCCACCTTAAGTATTATTGCTTAAATGATTTTAGGGTGGGCAGTGCTCACCCTACGTATTAGCGTTGATAGTCTTTTAGGATTTGAAGGACCCGATCGTACCTAGTTTGATGACCTTGTTGCTGAAATAATTCTGCTGCTTTTTTCAAATCTTGGATTCCCTGCTGACTCTTCTTTGTGTTTAAGTACAGGATGCCCCGGTTTTTGTAAGCTAGAGCATAATCGGATTTAGCACCAATTGCTTGAGTGTAATCTTCCAGTGCTCCTTTGCGATCGCCTAATTCCAATCGTACATTTCCTCGGTTAAGATATGCAGAGTAGGGTCCTTTGTCTGTCCAATTGTTGATTTGAATTGCCTTTGTATAGTCAGCAATTGCGGCTTTTTTATTCCCCGTGTTGTGCTGGACAATACCCCTGTTGTAGTACACTTCAGAATCTTGGGGATTTATGCGGATAGCTTGGTTATAATCTGCGAGCGCCCCTTTATAATCACCTATCTCATCCCGTAGTTGTCCTCGGTTAATATAAGCATCCACGAGTCCTCCCTTACCCCAGTTTTGGTTGACTTGGATGGCTTTGTTGTAGTCAGCAAGTGCTGCCTCTTTATTTCCTAAATCGTAATGTGTTATGGCTCTGTTGTAGTATGCGAGGGAATAGCGGGGGTTGAGGCGGATTGATTGAGTATAATCTGCCAATGCTCCTTGTAAGTCTCCTGCATTCGATTTTTCCAGCCCTTGGTTGAGCATCTCAGTTGGAGTGCTTTGAGGGCTCACCATTTCTGGTGGTGTTTGAGCATAAACTTGAGGAGTACTTACTAAAACAGCGATCGCACCCAGTATTGCAATTGAAGTTGAAGTTAATCTCATAAACTTTTATTTAGTTGTGTGACCATACAGGAAATTGCTTCCAACTTAGGATGCCCAATCTTGCGGAAAAATAACAAACTCGGTGTTTTAAATTCTGTGTCAAATCAAGTATTTTTTATAACGTTTTTATAAGCCAAACTACGCAATCAGATCTAGAGCACCAGTACGTGACAGCGGTTTTTAGGTGAATAAACGAGAAATTGTAGGGTGTATGCTGCCCACCGAAAGACCGTGTAGGAAACAATTGAGGTATTGGCGGGCACCACTAAAGTGAAAATCACCCTAGTGAGGCAAATGTACCCATGCTCTCATGGGTTCATTTTTAATTCTTGACATTTTGTAGTATGTGTATTATAAAAGTAATATGTCTCTCTTTTATGAGGGGCTAAAGTCAGATTAAACCTATATTGTTGACCCTCTATAGCAGTCCTATTTAAGTTGTAAAAATTAACTACCATAGCGTATAGCCCAAAGAGCATAGCCTACGACAACGCGGAGCCTGTACTTTGCGCTTAGCGTGCGTGCTAGCGCATAGACGCAAAGAGCGCCAAGAAAAGAGAGAAGGAAGAATTTTACAAAGATTTAGGATTGCCATATCAAAGCATATTTCCATTGCATCTGTATACAATCGTAGGTTTCATGTAGAGCTATTGCTGTGAATAATTAACAGCAATAGTTTGTTGCAAACTATCTAATTTTTTTCAAAATACTTATAAAGGGAGGTAAATTATGAGCACCCTTAAAGTTGAGGTTGTTGAAATCAAGAGTGTTGTTACTCACCCCAATGCTGATAGACTGGACATAGCCAATGTAGAGGGGATGGCATATCAGGTTATTACGGCCAAAGGAAATTTTAAACCTGGAGATTTAGCTTATTACTTTCCTATTGACAGTGTTATTCCAGAACAATATTTAGATGATTTTAATATTCGTTCTTATTACTCTAAAAAACTGCGTGCTGCTAAATTGCGAGGTATTTTTTCTGAGGGTTTGCTCATTCCTGTAGGCGATAATTTTACAGGAAAACCTGGAGATGATTACACTGCACATTTTGGTGTGACTAAGTACGAATATCCAATTCCTGAAAAAATGCGTGGGGAAATGGAAAATGCGATCGGGCACTATAAATTCCCCAGCCCGGAACACCTCAAACGCTATCAAGATGTGCTAATTGAAGGTGAGGAAGTCGCAGTCACAGAAAAGCTACACGGAACTAACTTTACTGTTTTAGTCGATGCTGATGGTAACACACACATTGGCAGCCACAACTACTTTTGGAAAAATACTGAAGCTAACAAAAAGTTAGTCTATATTCGTGCTTACCACGAAAACATGGCTTTGCAAAAACTGCCATTGGCAACTCAAGTTTTTGGCGAAATATATGGTGTTCAGGATATTAAATACGGCTTGAACAATGGTGACTTGGGTCTGGCTGTATTTGCAGTTCGTCATGGTAGTCAATTTCTTAATTACAATGAGTTTGTAGCATTTTGCGAAGAGTTCTCCTTACCAAGAGTACCCATACTTTATAAAGGTGCTTACAGCTGGGAGGCAGTGTCTCAGTTCAATAATGCAAATAGCGTACTCAGCCGAGACTGTATAATGGAAGGTGTTGTTGTGCAGCCTGTAGTTGAAAGAAATCATCCAAAAATAGGTAGGGTAGTCCTGAAATTAATTAGCGATAGATACTTACTGCGTAAGGAAGGAACGGAATTACATTAATACTGTTGTTGACTGTTGACGGTAGAGTGTTAACAGTCAATGGTTTTTTTGTCCGGAATATGATAAATAAAATTTACTTAAATTTTTAGTTGATATAATGCAAGTATTTTGAATCAAGTATACAATGCTGACAGGGTTAATGAAGCAGAAATGACATGACGTTCGTTTTCAAGTTCAAAGCCAAACAGCCATAATAAGACAACTTTATATAAAGCTCTTACCCCAGGAAGAAAGGATAACATCAACGCTGCTGCAAAATGAAAATTTATGGATTTTGATTACTACAGAAACAATGAAGGGGCTCCAAATAATAGCAATCGTCAAAGTTTACTGGAAAGTGGTTGGCGACCTTTCCACCGAGAGTTAGACTGGGAGTTTGTTTGGCATCTAGCACGTAACGATACAAAGGAATTTACTCAAAAAAGTTTGAATTTAGCTAGTGGAATTGCTGAGATTTTGGGACGTAATAATTATACTTGGTGGGCTAACTTACTAAATGTTGTTTCTGATAATACACGCTACGAGGTAGAAAAATTTTGGAACTATATCACCCCCGATCCTCTCTCTCCAGACCATCGTTATAAAGATGTGCTCAGTACGGAAACCCCTATAGTCCATTTTGTCAGCCGCAATAGCATACCTATTGATTATGTTCTCAATCGCCTCCAAGAAATTACCGTGTTGCGTGTTTTGGATTTATTGGGACGCCCTGATATTATTACACAGTATTATTTAGAACGGGAGTTTTATTTTCCAGTAGAAAAATTTGTTAGCTGGGAACGCTTGGATGTTATCAACACTGTCTATGCCTACTGGTCTGAGCACGATGTTTGGCTACAAGTCGATGCTTATGACAGGGGAAGACGGCAATATAGTATCATGGCGAAAAGCTTAGTGCCACTGATTAATAAAGCGACTTACGATTTAGCAGTTATGCTAAGTGGCTATCAAAGTCGTGTCGGTAAGGTACACAATCAATTCCCCATTCGTAGCTTTCCAGCAGACATTCAAAGCTTTACCGATACCGTACAGCAGGCAATTCTCAATCAGAAGCAGTTAGCTGTTTTGGTACATGGAGAACCAGGTACGGGTAAAACAGCTTGGACACAAGCAGTGGCAAAAGAAATCCTCATGCCTTTAGGGTATGTGATTTTTATTTTGGATCATGATGCGATCGCTAACTTTGTCCCTCCCACATACTTAGAAAAAATTTGTCTGATTGTTAATGAAGCTGATAACTTAGCACAAAATCGTGGAAGTGAAGTAGCGCAATACAGCAACAAAACCGAACACATTTTGAGCTTGTTAGATGGCACCGTATACCAAAGTGTGATTGAGGACACTGGTATTCAGATACAGCAGCAGTTGGTGATTTTGATGACGTGTAACACAACAGAAAGATTAGACCCTGCTATGTTACGGAAAGGCAGAGTAGATCTCATGTATGAGTTCACTCAGAAATTTGTCTAAAGTCATTTGTATTTGGGGAATGGCAGTTCATGTCACAGCATCATTCTGTCACTGTAACTGATATAGAAGCAGCAGCTAAGCGGTTGGCAGGTATTGCTCACCGCACCCCTGTGATTTCTTCAAGAACGGTTAGCGATCGCACGAATGCTAGAGTATTTTTCAAATGCGAAAACTTTCAGCGCACGGGGTCTTTTAAATTCAGAGGTGCATACAACGCACTATCACAGCTATCCGAAGAACAAAGACAAAAAGGTGTGCTTACCTTTTCATCTGGAAATCACGCTCAAGGAATCGCACTTGCCGGACAACTCCTAAAAATCCCCACCACAGTTGCCATGCCAGAGGATGCCCCAGCCGTTAAGTTAGACGCAACCCGTGGCTATGGTGCTGAAGTCATTTTGTATAACCGCAAGCAAACAAACAGGGAACAATTAGCTCAAACACTCTTACAGGAAAGGGGTTTGACATTAATTCCTCCTTACGACCATCCCCACATCGTAGCGGGACAGGGTACAACTGCCAAAGAACTCATAGAAGAAGTTGGGGACTTAGACTTGCTATTAGTGTGTTGCGGTGGTGGCGGATTGCTTTCTGGTTGCGCCATTGCAACCAAAGCAGTTTTACCCAACTGTCGGGTAATAGGAGTAGAACCAGCACTTGCCGATGATGCGACACGTTCCTTTCACACCAAAACCCTCCAAACTGTAGACAATCCCGATACCATTGCTGATGGTGCTCGTACTCCCTACTTAGGTAAAATTACCTTCCCACTGGTGCTGCAATACGTTGACGATATGGTCACAGTGTCAGAAGACGCCATTATTCGCACCATGTTCTTTTTATGGGAACGTCTTAAAATTGTCGTTGAACCAACTGGGGTGCTAGCAGCAGCAGCGCTGTTAGAAGGTGTAGTCAAAGCACCAGGGGCTAGGGTAGGTGTGATTATTACTGGTGGTAACGTGGATTTAGCGAAAGTGGGTCAATTATTTTTTAAGTAAGTCAGTATGAAGAAAAGTAACTGAAGGTTGTTATTGGTCATTTGTCCTTGGTCATTTGTCCTTGGTCATTTGTCATTGGTCATTTGTCATTGGTCATTTGTCATTGGTCATTTGTCATTGGTCATTTGTCCTTGGTCATTTGTCATTGGTTATTTGTCATTTGTCATTTGTCATTTGTCATTTGTAGGGTGGGCACTGCCCACCATATCTAATAATGTACGTAGTCATTAGTAGCACTGCCCACCATATCTAATAATGTACGTAGTCATTAGTAGCACTGCCCACCATATCTAATAATGTACGTAGCACTACCCACCACATATGGCTTTGGGCATGCATTAAAAATAAAAAGCCCCGCTGTTAACAAATCAAAACAGTAGGGGCAGTTATAATATTGATGTTTGTCCAATTTTTCAATCATTCAATTTTGTTAATTAATCTTCACCTGCTTGTAGATAGAACGTCATCAATAAAAGATATCTTCAAATTGTATTAAACGACACAATATTGTTTCCAATGAATTACTCTGTAGAACTTGTATTCATCTACACAAATAAAATTTACCTGAATTCCGACTTGTGCATGAGTTCTAACAACAGACAAATAAATCTCAAGAAAGGTTTGAGTATTGCTTAATTGAGACAATATTATTTAAGTAACCAAAATTATTGGTTTTAATTAAAATTTTTAGATTTTAAACATCTCTGTGGGGGTATGCTCTGTGAACTCTTCAACATTACGTTATCTCTGGTCTGTGATTGAAGAAACCCAGATCAGTACTCTGCTCAGGCTCGATGACACAGATTTGGTCAAGCAATTGTTAAAACAGCTTGACGCTAAGAAATTGCTTAGTAGTGAAGAAACTAACTCTGTGAGCACCTACCTTTACTCTAGAACTACATTAATCCGTGACTTAGCTCTTGCACGTTTATCACAATAAATCCAGTGTGTGGCGACCGTTAGTGGTGAGTGGTTAGTAGTTAGTAGAAACAATACAGTTGATTAAAATTTGTTTACATATAGCAGTGAATGATGATGAATTTGAGGTATGCAGCTTTCATTGTGCTGCTACGCTACATATGCACTCATTGACGCTTCTCACTTCTTGACTCCAGAAAAAGAGCAAGAATTTACAATTCTCCCCAATTGCTGCCGATGTAATTTTGTATCAGAGTCAGAAACAGGTTTCAACGGCAAATTTATCTGGGGTAAAAAAATGATGAGGATCAAAAAAGTTAGTCAAACCCGCCGTAACTTAATTAAGAATGCAGCATTAGCAGTTGCAGGAGTGGGAGTAGGTGCGGGGCTATCTCCTAAAAAAGCAGAAGCACAACCTCAAAAACCAGCAACCGCAGCATCGCCAGCACCATCCTCTCTCCCGCTTGCAGGCAAGGTCGCTTTAGTTACGGGTGCAGCGCGAGGAATTGGTCTTGCAACAGCTGTTGAGTTAGCGCGGCAAGGTGCAGATATAGCATTGCTTGATATCGCTCAACCACAAGGAGTTAAGAATATTCACAGCTACCGTCTGGCAAACCGTACAGAACTGATGTTATCGATGTTAACTTAACAGGCGTTGCCAATTCCATATGGGCAGTTATTCCACAGATGCAAAAGCAGAAAAGTGGCAGAATCATTGCTATCTCATCGATTGGGGGTCGCCAAGGTGTTGCTGGAGTAGCTAACCGCGACAAAGTGGGGCGTCATAGGTTTGGTCAAATCCGTGGCGCTGGAACTGGGGAAAGATAACATTACCGTTAATGCCGTTGCACCAGGAGTAGTTAAAATGATTGTGTGATTAATTCAGTAAATAGTTCGAGCACATGAAATTATCACGCCACGGGAACAGGGGAGGAAGACGTGAAAATGCGGCTTAGTTAAGCAATTTGGAATAATAAAGACACAATTACGATTCGTGTACCAAAAGTTCTTGCCACACAAGTTATGGAGCTAGCTCATTGTTAAGCAATATTTCGCCAACAGTGTCAATGCAGCTTTTACCCCTAGCTGTGCTGCACTCAAAGTTGGCTGTTGGCGTTCCAGTGCTTCATCTTCCAATCGCTGTGTCTTTAGCCGACCTAACATCTCTGCCAATGTCTCACACTGGAGGATTCGAATGGCGATGGTCTCCGACCGACCGCTTTGACGGCGCTTCAAATCTGTGCCATACCGCCATCGACAAACAGTTCGATGTTTTTTATCTGCCATTTGTAGTCGAGAAATTCGTTTTGAGAAACCTTAGCGAAAGCAGGGATTTCACACCAAAATTCGCCTTCTCGAAGATGGCGGTGTTTAAGAGTGTACGTCACTTATATTGTCTCCATTAAGAAATTATTTTTTGGATCTAATTAAGACAATATCATAAACAATCATACTCAGAAGCATTCGATTTTGTGATGTCCAAAAACACATTTATTTTTTCAAATAGAACAAATTAATGGGATGATATGAACAATATAAAATATCCCAAAAATCTTATAATGTATCCCTGGCTTTTAGATATTTTAAAAAGTCAATTTTCTGCTTACGATTTGACACCTATTGGTGTCAGCCTTACCCAAGGAATAAAAATCTCTGTGCTTTTTATCTCCGATCGCTTAGTGCTTGGCTAGTTTATTTTACGCTCGTTATCTAAAGTTTGCTTTTGCGGCTTTCCAGGTAGTAATGCCATAAAATTCTTGTAGCAACTGCACGCCACGGTCGCCAACTCTCTGCGATCGCTTCTAGTTCGTCTGGGGTTGGGCGTGCTGTCAAACCCTTAATTTTCTGCAAGGCTATAGCAAGCCCTAAATCACCTTTAGGGAAGACATCGGGATATTGTAGCGCCATTAGCAAGTAAATATCAACCGTCCAGTCTCCGATTCCTTTAATTCGCTTAAGTTCAGTTCGGATGGCAGTTTCATCCAATGTCTCTAGCTGAGTTAAATCAAGCTGACCATTAACGATCGCATTTGCCAGTGCATAACAGTATACAGTTTTTTGCCGACTAAACCCGATTTCCTTTAATTGAAGGTCATTGAATGTGAGAAAATTTTCCGGTGTCAGTGGTACGACCAGCAGACACAATCGCTCGAACACTGCTCTGGCTGCAGCTAGAGAGACCTGTTGTTCCAAAATAATGCGGAGAAGTGTTGGGAAACCAGGTTCTCTACTCCATATTGGTGGAGTGCCAAAAGTTTCTAAAATGTGGGCGAAATCGCGATCGCGATTGGCAAGCTCCATCAAACCACTGAGAAAACTTTCTTGTGATAAACACTCTAAGTTGGTAATCATAAAACGCGTAAAAGATTGATAATACCTGAAGCTACTAGATATAACCGCGACATGACTAATCTTATCGAATACGAACAAGCTAGTGATGAAGTCCGTTTGGTGTACGATGACATCCGCGCCACCCGCAAAACTGATTATATCAACAACTTTTGGAAAGCTTTAGCGAACCATCCTCCTACCTTACAGCGAACGTGGCAAGCGGTGAAAGAAGTTATGACGAGTCCCGGCGAACTCGATCCGCTGATGCGTGAGTTGATTTATATAGCTGTAAGTGTTACAAATGGTTGTGAGTACTGTATTGCCTCCCACACAGCCGGTGGGCGAGCAAAAGGCATGAGCGACCCCATGTTTGGCGAATTGATGGCGATCGTTGCTACAGCAAATATGACAAATCGCCTTGCAAACGGTTATAGGATTCCGGTGGATGAGCAGTTTAAAGTTTAAGATTGCAAGATGTGAATAAACAAAACTTTGCTTTAGAACATGAGGTATCAATGAAAGGACAACATAGTCTATTTGTCTGCACCACCTGTGCAAGTCAGTGGAAAGATGGAAAGCGTGTTGGTGAAAGTGGTGGAGAAAAGTTGTTAAAGATTCTAAAGCAACAGTGTCAGGGTTGGGAATTGGAAGAAGAATTTGCTATTCAACCCGTAGAGTGCATGAGTGCTTGCAGTCGTTCCTGTGCTATTTCCTTTGCTTCTATAGGAAAATATACTTATCTTTTCGGCGATTTATCACCCGATTTGTCACCTGTAGAAATTACTGGGGTATTAGAGTGCGCTAACAAGTACCACACTCATCCTCAAGGGTTGTTACCTTGGGCAGAACGACCGGAACCCCTGAAAAAAGGGATTGTAGCGAGAATTCCTCCTTTACTTACACCAAGCAACGAACAGTCGTTCTAAAAAACTTACAGCAGATTGCAACGCGGAGGAGGTACAGGTTGTTGTAAGGGCGAACAGCCGAGAGCCCCTACCTATGTACTTCATTTACCTGAAAAATGCTGTATCTAAATCACTCCCATCCAGTCGTATATGATGGAATGGGAGATTTCTTCTTTTAACAACCCCAAATAATTATCCAGGTTACAATACCAAAAAGTAAATCCTACTCTGAAAATCTGATAGAACGTAACACAGTGTGGCAGAAAATCATCCTAAAAGTGATTAATCAAACTGATAGTATTGCCACTAAGCCTAACTTCTACAAAGGTTGGCAAAAGTTTTTTGGAGAGGCAAGAACTCGAATTCTTCTCTGGTATGTATTAATTATAACGTTCATCTTTGTTGTTTCTATTCCTGCTTTTCGTCTATTCTTATATGCCCGTGTAGATGGGCGAGTTCGTGGGGAACTTCAGGCAAAAATGGAAACATTCAAAAAGTTGCTTGCCAGTAAAACCATACCTTACGAGATGAAAGCAGATTCTGAGGAGATAGACGATTCTCAAATCGGTCACGAGAGCAATGAGCATCTCAAATCTCCATCATCCATAGAAGAACTCAAAGATTTTTTCAGTATCTTTTTGTTTAACCAGTTGACTGAAGACGATTCGTACCTGATTGCATTCGTGAACGGAAAATTTTATAAGTCCAGCCCTAGAGGACGACCAAAACCAGTATTAGCAAAAGATTCGGAGTTAATGCAGCACTGGGCAAAACTCACTCACTCAGAACAAGGGGAAAAGCAAGTTTCAGATAGCTCCATTAACAGTATCATTTACATTGCAGAACCAGTCAAAATCAATGGGGCAACTGTTGGCGTCTTTGTGGTGGCTCATACAACAGCAGGTGAGCGTAGAGAAGTTCTAGAGGCTATAACAGTGATTGTCCAAGTCAGTAGTGTAGTTATGCTTGTGGCTTTGGTACTAGCTTGGGTCGCCTCTGGACGAGTCTTGGCTCCTCTTCGCTTGTTTGTAGCAACCACGCGCTCGATAGGGGAATGTGACCTGGAAAAACGTATTTCAGTCCAGGGAAAGGGTGAAATCGCAGAATTAGCAACTACTTTTAACGAGATGATGGACAGGCTGCAAGCAGCATTCATGAGTCAGCGGAATTTCATCAACGATGCCGGACATGAACTGCGAACTCCTATTACTATCATTCGGGGACATTTAGAATTAATGGAAGATGACCCACAAGAGATGCAAGAAACTCGAATACTGTTATTGGACGAGTTAGACCGCATGAGTCGATTTGTGGAAGATCTAATTTTACTAGCAAGAGCGGAACAAGCAGACTTTTTACAGCTAGAAAGGGTTGATGTAACTTCCATAACAGAGGAGTTATTTGCTAAAGCGAAAGCCCTGGGAAACCGCACCTGGCTTTTAGATGCAACTGCCACTGGTCAAATTATTGTAGATCGCCAACGCCTGACTCAGGCAGTTATGAATCTGGCACAAAATGCAGTTCAATACACAAAAAACGCTGATATTATAGCCATCGGATCTGTGATTGCAAGGGGTAAAGTCCATTTTTGGGTTCGAGATACTGGAGAAGGCATTGCTTTTTCCGACCAACAACGTATCTTTGAACGCTTTGCCCGTGCTGCAAATAGTCGTCGTCGTTCTGAAGGAGCAGGTTTGGGATTGTCGATTGTTAAGGCAATTGCTGAGGCTCACTTTGGTGAAGTGAAACTTCACAGCCAGCCAAGAAAGGGCGCAATTTTCACAATTGTTTTACCTATAGAACCACCTTCATTCCCACGAAACGCCTATGGCTCAAATTTTGATTGCTGAAGATGAACCTCGCATCGCTGCTTTTATTGAGAAAGGATTAAGGGCACATGGTTTTATGCCCTCCATTGCAACGGATGCTCAAGAAACCTTGACAATGGTTTTGGGTAATCACTTTGACTTGCTAATTCTCGATTTGGGGCTTCCAGGGCAAGATGGTTTGGAGGTTCTAGAACAAATTCGGGGACAGGGAGCACAGTTACCTGTTATCATACTCACCGCTCGTGATGATATCAATGATAAGGTGGCGGGGTTGGAGGGTGGTGCTGATGACTACATGACTAAGCCCTTCCGTTTTGAGGAACTTTTAGCACGGGTGCGAGTGAGATTGCGAAACCGCCAAACAACGCAAAGCCCGGAGGAAATGGTTCTTCAAATCAAGGGTATTGTTTTAGACTTGCGGACTCGCAAAGCACAAGTTGGCGATCGCACTATCGATCTAGCCACCCGAGAATTTACTCTAGCAGAAACTTTTTTTCGTCATCCCAATCAAGTCTTGAGTAGAGAACAACTTTTGGATCGGGTTTGGGGATATGACTACGACCCCGGTTCTAATATTGTTGATGTTTACGTTGGCTATTTGCGAAAGAAACTAGGCAGTGACCTCATTGAAACGGTTAGAGGTATGGGCTATCGCCTGCGAGAGTGATGGAGAACAGAAATCAGTGTTTACTATAGTACTGACTGGGCGATCGCATCTGCGGAATGTGGATTGGAGTAATTCATACTAGAGATTGATAATATTTTTCAAAAATTTTCCTATCATTTTTATTCAATTTGAATTAGTTTTAGGTATTGTTAGGTGTCTCAGCTTAGCTGTCACTCCAAAACAGCTAACACTTATTGCTATTTTTGTATTTTTTATACCTGCTTTTACATGACATGAATCAAATTTTGATTGTAGAAGATGAAGAGCGCCTTGCTGCTTTTGTTCAAAAAGGTCTGAAAAAAAATGGTTTTAACACCGCAGTTGCAGCAAATGGAGAACAGGCGATCGCCTTAACTCAAAGTAGCACTTTTGACTTGATACTTCTGGATTTAAACATACCTATCAAAGATGGCTTGACAGTGCTAAAAGAGCTACGAAATAACGGCCAACACTTACCAATTATCGTTGTGACAGCACTGACGGACGAGCGGGATAAAAAAGCTGCTTTCAAAGCAGGTGCTAATGACTATATCAATAAGCCCTTTAGCTTTCAAGATTTATTGGCAAGAGTACGAGTTCAACTGAGTTAGTTGAAGATTAAAGCTAAAAAACTCATGAGAACTATTTCATGAGAATTTTCTCATGTAAATTTCATGAACAACTCATCACTAGTTGTCAGTATGTGCATGGGTCAACTTTGCTGATGGCTGATAGCTGACACAAAACTCAGAGTATCGAGGGATATCAAACAATGAGGTTATTAGTTTATTCTCACGACGCCTTCGGTCTGGGAAATATTCGCAGAATGCTTGCGATTTGCGAACATCTGCTTGGAGAGATCGAAAACCTCTCCATTCTGCTGGTGTCTGGTTCACCAATGCTTCATGATTTTCGACTACCAAAGGGGCTAGATTACATCAAACTTCCCTGTTTGAACCGGGGACAAACAGGTAATGTAGCCGTCAAATACTTGGGGTGTAGCGTTGATGAAACAGTAAAGTTGCGTTCGGAACTAATACTATCAATCGTTAGAAATTATCAGCCCGATCTATTGTTGATAGATAAAAAGCCCTATGGTTTGAAAAACGAGTTAACTACAACCCTACAGTATTTGCAAACTACACTCTCCCACACCAAACTAATTCTGTTACTGCGAGATATTTTAGATAGTCCAGAAACAACGATCGCAGACTGGCAAAAGCACGGATATTATCAAGCTGTTGAAACGTTTTACGACCTTGTGTTAGTTGTAGGAACTCCAAAAGTTTTTGATGTCGTAAAAGAATATCAATTTCCGGCTTTTGTAGCGCAGAAAGTACGGTTCTGTGGCTATATTCGCCGTTCGTCTGAACTAAAAAGCCCTAATAGAATAAGACAAGAGTTGGGAATACAACCCAATGAGAAACTGATTTTAGTGACTCCTGGAGGAGGAGAAGATGGTTACCAGTTAATTAACACCTATTTATTAGGTTTAGCACTGCTACCAAAACACCACAACCTCAAAAGCCTCATTATTTGCGGTCCAGAGATGCCAGAAAAGCAAAAAAAAGTTTTATATCAAGAGGCAAAAAATTACTCCCATGTAGAAATTGGGGAATTTACAAATGACTTAACGAGCTATATTAACGCAGCGGATGCAATTGTTTCAATGGGTGGTTATAATACCGTTTGCGAAATAATATCCTTAAAAAAAACTGCTGTTATTGTGCCTCGCATTCAACCATCTAAGGAACAGTTGATACGAGCAGAGCGAATGGCAAATTTAGGTCTTTGCAAAACAATTCATCCAGAGGATATAAATTCAAAAATTTTAATAGAAGAGGTTTTGAATCAACTAGAACAACAGGCAATTTCATCCACGTTTACTCTCGATATGAACGCTTTGCCTGTAGTGAATCACTATATTTCTATGCTGGCATCTCAAACAGTTAAAGAACAAAAGCTGCAGAATTTTTATCAGAAAATAATGGTTAATTGTTAAGGAAAAATAAATAAAATTCCCTCTCTTTTATAAGGGTAGGGCTAGGAAGGGGTAAAACTGATACTAAAACCAGAGCCTGTTAGTTATTTCTGACTTGTATATACAATGAGTTAAACCTGCTCCTAGTAGGGCAACAAAAAATAGAGGATATTTCATGAAAAAAATATTGTTTTATTGCCAGTATTTAACAGGTATGGGACACCTTGTTAGAAGTACGGAAATAGTGCGAAGTTTGGTCAAAGAATTTAAAGTGTATTTTATCAATGGTGGTCCTCCTATTGAAGGCTTTAAAATTCCTACAGGTGTTGAAGCCATACATCTTCCGTCTCTATGGTTGGAGGATGGAAAATTCCAAATAGCTGACGGTTGCCAAAGTATTGAAGAAGTTAAACAGACTAGGAAAAATCAACTGATTGATGTTTGCGCTCAAATTCAGCCTGATTGTTTAATTACAGAGTTTTTCCCTTTTGGTAGACACAAGCTGTTCTTTGAATTGCTTCCTCTTCTAGAATACGTACAGATCGACTTACCTCATACAAAAATTGTTTGCAGTCTCAGAGATGTTATCGGTAGGGCTACCCTTTCTGAAGAAGCAGATACTATCTGTCAACTCGCAAACCAGTATTTTGATTTGATTCTAGTTCATTCAGACCCCAAATTTCAAACATTTGAAGTCAGCTTCCCCAGATACAAAGACCTCAAATGTCAAATTCAGTACACTGGATTTGTGGCGCAATTACCCTTGGAGAAAGTAGCAGAAGGTGATATTGCTTTAGCAACAATAGACAATGATAACCCAATAATTTTAGTCAGCGTTGGTGGTGGAAGATTGGGATATGAACTGCTAGAGTCCGCTATAGAAGCTGGTAGGATTTTAGAAAATAAAATTTCCCATAAGATTCAAATATTTACAGGTCCTTTTCTGCCAAACACCCAATTTTCACAGCTAGAGAAAGCAGCATTAAATCGAGGTAATGTTAACCTCCAAAGATACACTCCTCAATTACTAAACTATATGGAAAAGGCCGATCTTTCCATTAGCTTAACTGGATACAATACAACTATGAATATTCTCAGAACTGGTGTTCGTGCAATCGTAGTTCCTATCGGACATTATGACCGGGATATGGAGCAGTTATTCAGAACCAAAAAGCTAGAAGAAATGGGAATTGTAGAAGTTATTCATTTAAGCGATCTAGAACCTGTCAATCTTGCTCAGAGAATTATGATTTGTCTTAATAAAAAGAAACCAACAAATACTTACCACAATTTCGACTTAGAAGGTGCTCGAAACACTGCAAATTTCCTCAAAGAGTATCTCGACAAAACTTCTACTATTTGTGCTGCCTAAAGCATCAATACAGCCAACTCAAGGATGAAGAGTAAAGGATGAAGGATGAAGGATGAAGGATGAACAATAGGGAGAGATGGTGAATGGGTTATCGCTCTAACGAAAAAGATTTAAAGGTGGTTTTACCGGGGATACGGCGGGTTTTATTAAAGTTTTCGCCCTACATCCGCAAGCGGAAAGCCCTCTTTGCAGCGTCTTTCTTTGCACTACTCATTGAAACGGGATTTCGCCTATTGGAGCCTTGGCCTTTAAAATACATTTTTGACCAGATTCTCGTACCCGCTCACAACAACTCTTTAGGTATTATCAGCAAAGGTTTACCACCAATGGTACTACTCTCGTTGTTAGCCTTGGCAATGGTGGTCATTTCCGGGCTGACTAGCATAACTGCTTATTTAAGTACTTATGGTATTTCTTTGGCTGTTGTTCGGGTTTTGTCAGAAGTACGCGGCGATCTTTTTAGCCACATACAGCGTCTTTCCCTATCTTTTCACCAACAGTTTAAAAGCGGTGACTTAATTACTCGCGTGACAACTGATATTGAAAAGATGCGGATTGCAATCGTCAAAACTGTCCTACCTTTAGTGACTAATATTGTCACTCTTATTGGGATGTTGGCAGTCATGTTTTGGCTCAATTGGGAACTGGCACTGATGGCATTAACTATTTTCCCTTTATTTCTTTTTTTGACCACCCGTATTATTAGTCGTATTCGCAAGTTTGCTCGCAAACATCGCAATTCTGAAGGAGTTTTGGCTTCAACAACAGGTGAAACAATTGGTGCTATCAAGGTGGTACAAGTGCTTTCTCTCCATAATTTGTTAGAAAGCATCTTTTCAACGCAAAATAAAAAAAGTTTAGATGAAGTTACAGAATCTCTGAGATTGTCAGCAGCCCTCGAACGGACAGTGCAGGTGTTGACAGCAGTTATTATGGCTGTAGTTTTATGGCGGGGTTCGCAAGCAGTTTTACACAAAGCCCTCACCCCAGGCGAATTGTTGGTGTTTATCACCTATATGAAAAATGCCTTTGAACCGATGCGAAAACTCTCCAACCAGATAGGGCAAATTGCCAAAGCAACTGCTTCAGGTGAGCGAGTTGTTGAACTTTTAGAATATGAACCAAGTGTCAGGGATTTGCTAGGTTCAAAAGAAGCTCATCCTTTTTTTGGAGCAGTACGCTTTGAAGATGTGAGTTTTGCTTACTTACCAGATAAAAAAATATTAAAAGATATTAGCTTTGCGGTACAACCCGGTCAACAAGTAGGTGTTGTTGGACCATCAGGGAGTGGTAAGTCAACTCTGATCGGCCTTATCCTCCGCCTTTACGATCCTGTTGAAGGTCGAATTTTGATTGACGGGCAGGATATACGCGAGTATACTTTGGACTCTCTTCGCCAGCAAATTAGCACCGTTATGCAGGAGAGCATTCTGTTTGCTGTCAGTGTCCGGGAAAATATTGCTTACGGAAAATTAGGAGCAAGCGACCAAGAGGTGGAAAAAGCTGCTCGCCTTGCTAATGCCCATGATTTTATTATGGGCTTGCCCCAAGGCTATGACACAATCTTGAGCGAGCGAGGTGCGACTTTATCGGGTGGTCAACGGCAGCGGATTGCGATCGCTCGTGCTGCTATCCGTCAAGCCCCAATTGTCATTCTGGACGAACCAACCACAGGTTTGGACAATGCTAGCGAACGGGCTGTGAGTAAGGCACTAGAACGATTAACTCAACGGACAACATCGTTTCTTATTTCTCACAATCTTAGAGCGGTGGAACGCGCAGATATGATTCTCTATGTTGAAGACGGACGTATTTTAGAAAGTGGTACTCACCACGAACTCATGAATCTGGGCAATCGCTACGCAACTTTATATCAGTTACAAAATATTCTCAACAATGGCAGTAGTCGCAAAGGATTGATAATATGAAAATTGCATTTTTAGTTTGGCGATTTCCTGTTTTATCAGAAGCTTTCATTTTAAACCAAATCACCGGTCTTATAGATCGCGGGCATGAAGTTCGTATCTATGCCTTGAATGGGCCTCCAGCAAATGTTTCTAAAGTACATCCTACGGTAGAAGAATATTGCTTGCTCGAACGCACTTATTACCCCCCTACTAGACCAGATAATTATTTATGGCGTGTTCTCAAAGCCATTGCATTATTGCTTGCAAATCTAGATAAAGGCTCTTTGTCCTGTTTGCAATTGCTGAATATATTTAAATACGGTCGGCAAGTGACATCATTAAAGTGGTTTTATAGAGGAATATCTTTACTTAAAGACAGGTCATACGATATTATTCACTGCCAATTTGGAACTTTAGGTTCAATGGGATTAGTGTTTCGGCAAACGGGGTTACTGCAGGGCAAATTGATAACAACATTTCGCGGAATAGATATCAGTAGCTACGTTCAAGAACAAGGCGATCGCGTTTACGAAAAACTCTTCCAAGAAGGAGACTTTTTTCTCGCCAACTGTGATTTTTTTCGCAATCGAGCGATCGCATTAGGTTGCAATTCAAAAAAAATAGTTGTCCACGGTTCGGGAATTGATTGTAGTAAATTTACCTTCACCCCACGCTATTTACCTGATGACAAAAAAATACGGATTGCAACCACAGGTCGTCTGGTAGAAAAAAAAGGAATAGAATATGCCATTCGTGCTATTGCAAAACTACCGCATATAAACCAGAATATTGAGTACAACATCATCGGCGATGGTCTATTAAAAGAACATTTCCAAAACCTGATTGACGAACTCAACCTTAATAATATTGTCAAACTTTTAGGCTGGAAACAGCAGCAGGAAATTATTGATATTCTCAACGATTGCCATATTTTTATTGCGCCCAGTGTCACTGCATCAGATGGTAACCAAGATGCACCCGTCAACACGCTTAAAAGAAGGAGTCCTCCAACAAGGATGGAACCCAATGAGCCTTATGCCTTGGAACTTTAGAAAAGTTCTGTGGAATCCCGAACCGTTGGGTTCCTTCTTTGGTAAGGTTTGCTTGCAAGCTTGGCAACGAAATCCTAATGACTTCGGTCGCGAAGTTATGAAAATATTAGAAGAAAGGTTTGGTTGTGCCGACCTAGAAGAAGCACTTTCCGCACCTGTTGAAACGAAAGAGAAACAGTTAGTCACTATCTCTTAGAAAATGAGGGAGGGAGAATGGATAACTGAGTAACAGTTTATTACATTCAATTTCTCAAACTAGCTCATTTTCCCTCCCTCCTTCCCTCCTGCCCTCCCTCCCTCCTTCCTCTGCGTCATTTGATAAAATCACATGTTAGAAGGCTCAATTTTACAAAAACTAGAAACAGCTCATCGTCATAGTAAAAAGCCAATTCAATTCGGTGTTTACTACAAAAATACCTTAGTGTCTCTGTGCCATGCCTTAGAAGACCGCATCTTACAAGATGATGGTAAACCCCTAGTGATTACAGCCTTCCAACAAGGAAAGTGGTATCTACAAGAAGCCGAAAGATATGCAGACATAGCTAAAAAATCCCGCCAAATTACCATCATGGCAACCCCAGATAGTGGGTTCATGGAACACCCCACAAGCCAGTTGCCTAATGTCAGCTTGGTTTCATTAGACCAAACAGATCCAGTAGCACAGGAATGGCACCTGATTATCCTCTCAGGTGGATACACGGCAATGGTGATTTGTCAAGAGTTGTCAGAAGCAGATTACGGCTCCTCTGGACTACCAGCATCAGATATAGAACGCAAATTCTACGGTTTGTGGACATTTGAACCAGAGTTGGTACGGCAAACAGCAGAACTGGCGATCGCCCACATTGAAGGCTACAATGGGGAGTTGGCAAAAAAACTCAAGTCCCACATAGAAGAAATTCAGCCCAATCTCGGGGCACTAGAGAATTTGAGTGCAGTTACCTCCCTGGTCGTAGATTATCTCCAAAACGGACAAGTCAATATATCCGTCCCGACAACCACTCGCCATCAAGCACTAGATCGCAATTTGGTTTCTAACGAAATTCAAGCATTTTTGCGGATGGCACAAATTGTTGATAGCGCTGATGTCAACAACCCAATGGCAGCAGCAGAAGTTGTGGCACTCGCAGAAACAATAGGACAACTTCTAGATCTTCCGGCATGGCAAATGAAACGACTGCGCCTTGCAGGTTGGTTGCACCGTATAGATCCATTACAACGGGCAGAAAGTATTCTTCCTCCAGGAACTCATACTCGCTACGAACAAGAAGCACCTAGCTGTCCTCTGACTTGTCCCCTAGTACCGGGAACACAAGTTCTGCGAAGAATGCCAAGGTTGAGAGCGATCGCACAAATTATTACACACCAAACTGAGTGGTGGGATGGTACGGGAGAACCAGCAGGACTGGCTGGGGATGAAATTCCTCTAGAGTCAAGAATTCTATCCCTAGTCGCAGATTTCCAGTGGCGGGTTAACAAGAAAAGGACATTGAACCCCGACCGAGAAGACATATATACCCAAGCCCTGGAGGAATGCAGCCAACTCCAATCGCACCGCTTTGACCCTAAACTTGTAGATACCCTAACTATATTAGTTATGGGCTTAAAGCAGGGACTCGACTTACCTCAGATAACACCCAAAGTTAGCAGTGGTGTGTGGTTGCTAGATAGTAACCTAGATAGCGAGACTAAGACAAGCAAGCACACGAGCAGCTACGGAAAATAGTATCACCCAAAGAGAACTAGGCAAAACGAAGTCATTCGTAGTTAATTGGAGTAATTCGATTAACTGACTTCACCAGACTCAGCATAGAACTGTTTGTTCTATGTTATCCCAACGGGATAGCCAGTAGCCTGGGCGTGGGTCACCGTAGGCACTGAACTCACCGCAAGGATTTTAGCCCGCTTTTAAATAATGTGACGCAAAACAAGATCGGCAACTTTGGGTCTTTGGGCGATCGATGAAGTAGGTGGGTGAAAAGAAAATCATCTTAAACCCATACAAAGGACAAATGACTAGTGAAAAAGGACAGTATTAGATGAATATAGAAGAAATTCGTTCGGGAAAACTCAAGCAACTACCTGGTGCTTGTTTAGAAGACGAAGATTTATCAAATGTTGATTTACACCGCATTAATTTAGCTGGTGCAAACCTGATTGGCGTCAATTTTACAGGTTCTAGACTTGAGGGCGGGCATTTAGAAGGCGCTAATTTAATGGGAGCAATTCTTGTAGAAACTGACTTGCGGGCAAACCTGATGGGAGCAAATTTGATGCAAGCGGACTTAACAGAAGCCGACTTGCGGGGTAGCAACCTGAGGGGCGCTAATTTAATGGGTGCAAAATTGAGTGAAGTTTCTTGTGCTGGGGCTTTTTTAAATGGTGCCAATTTGATGAATGTTAATTTACAAGGTGTTGACTTTCGAGGGGCTGATTTGCGTGGTGCAAATTTAACTGGGGCAAATCTCAAAGGAGCGGATTTAAATCGCGCAGATTTACAAGGGGCATTATTGAGTGAGGCAAATTTAGAAGAAACTGATTTAAGAGGGGCGAATTTGAGCGGTGCAAATTTAACTGGGGCAAATTTACTGTGTGCTGAATTAGAAGGTGCCATTTTGAGCGGTATTAATTTAGACAGGGCTTGTTTGATAGGAACAGTGGCTGAAAAAGCGGGTTAGTGGCGAGAAAGTTGCTCCAAAAAGTGTATTTTTTGCAAACAGTAAGAAGGCTTTATCATTTGTCCGTAATGGTACGGTACTAATATTCCAGCCAAAATGTTATCAATCCAACATACAACAAATGATATTTAAGCATCTATCCAAAAGAAAATGATATCCTCAGAAACAGCGAGTCAAATTCTGGGATTGCGATCGCAGCAAGATACACTACAGCAGCTAGAAGCAAGCCATAATTTGCTAAAAGCTCTCACTGTCGCCCAGTCTCAATTCATTGTGGATGCCAACCCACACGTTCTATTTGAGAATTTATTAGAAAATCTTTTAGAACTGACGCAAAGCGAATACGGTTTTATTGGAGAGGTTATTTACGCAGACAATGGTCAACCTCAATTAGAAGCACACATGAAAGTACGAGGTAAATCTTACCTCAAAACTCACGCTATCACAAACATTTCCTCGAATGAAGAGACACGCACCTTCTATGAGGAAAATGCACCTAAGGGAATGGAATTTCACAATCTAAAAACTCTTTTCGGTGCTGTCCTCGTCACAGGCAAACCTGTAATTTCCAACGTAGCCACAGACCCTCACCGGGGAGGAATACCAGACGGTCATCCACCCTTAAATTCATTTCTGGGCTTGCCGTTTTTCTATAAAGACAACCAATTAGTAGGCATGGTCGGAATTGCTAACCGTCCTGATGGTTATGATGAGTCATTAATAACCTACTTGGAACCATTTTTGGCAACCTGTAGCAATGTCATAGCCGCCCACCGAAACGATTTACGCCGACAACAGGCAGAAACTGCATTACTTCAACGCACAATAGAACTTCAGCAGGTACTCGACCAGTTGTTACAGGAAGTCGTTGAACGCAAACAGGTAGAAAATGCTTTGCGTGAAAGCGAAGCGCGAGAACGTCAAAAAGCAATGCAGCTACAAGAGACGATAGAAGAACTAAAGCGCACTCAAAGTCACTTGGTTCAAACAGAGAAAATGTCTAGTTTGGGTCAATTGGTAGCTGGTATCGCTCACGAAGTTAACAACCCCATCAATTTTCTTTGTGGTAATTTGAATTATGTGATTGACTATACCAAAAGTTTGCTTGCTCTAATTGAGAAATACCAAGAGTATAATCCGAACCCAAACTTAGAAATCAAAGCTTTGATACAACAAGTGGATCTCGATTTCTTAAAGGAAGACCTGCCAAAAGTTATATCTTCGATGAAATCAGGGGCTGAACGAATTCAAGATATTGTTTTGTCACTGCGGACTTTTTCTCGATTAGATGAAGCGATTATCAAAACTGTTAACATTCACCAAGGATTAGATAGCACGCTGCTCATGTTGCAACACCGACTGCAGCCAACAACCAAACGCCCAGAAATTCAAATTATTAAACTTTATGACAGCAACTTACCTCGGGTTAGGTGTTATGCTAGTCAGTTAAATCAAGTGTTTATGAACCTGCTGGTGAATGCCATTGATGCTCTGGAACAGAAGCTTGAAAGAGCAAATAAAGCAGGAGAAAATTTTTTACCTCAAATTCAAATTCGTACTGAATTACTAGATGGTGAAAAAGTGGCTATTTATGTTACTGATAATGGTATTGGCATTTCGGAGGCAATAAAGCAACGTATCTTTGACCCTTTCTTCACAACTAAGTCCGTTGGCAAAGGCACGGGGCTGGGTTTGTCTATCAGCCATCAAATTATAGAAAAACATCAAGGTGAATTGCGCTGTATCTCGGTACTGGGGCAGGGTACGGAATTTATGATTAAAATTCCTCTGTCGCAACCTGAAATATAGAGGTATTACCAATTTTTATGATATCAAGTCCGGTTAATTAGTTATGATTAAACAATTTGTACAAAAACCAAAAAACTCGCTCCCCCTCTCCCTCTCCCCCCCTCTCCCCCTCTGCCTTAATGATAAGTCTTTACCCGGACATGATATGACCCCCCAATCTACTTGCCCTTCCCCTTATCCAAAATGCCAACACAACCAATAATAGCAAGCCCATCAACCCAGCTAGGGGATTCTTATTTACACCAGTTACCCAATCTGGTACCTGTCCGGAATATGTAATTAAATTCCCGACATTAATAATGTAATATCCCCAAGCCAAACCGCCATGCAATCCCATTGCTAAACCCAGGCGTCCTCTACGCCAGCGCTTACTCCATACCTGCGTTAAGCCAAGCAGAACCAACGCGGGAAATTGAGGAAGTGTATGAATAATTGCCTCTATTGGCTTAATAAAATGCAATACAGCAAAAACCACTCCATTTATCCAAAGGCTGAGACTTGGACTGTAATCCCGTTGCAACTCATCAAGCAACCAACCTCGGAAAAACAGTTCTTCGGCAAATCCTATACCTAAGCCTATAATGAAACCTTCTAAAACTATTTTTAATAAAAAAATGTTGGGCTGTTGCCAAACCAACCAACCTAAAACACCTTCTATTCCAAACAAAATTAAAACACTAATGACTCCGATCGCCAAACCGCGTAACAAATCCACACCATTGTGTCTTGTAAATTCCAAGCCATAGTGCTGCAGTATTTGAGGTTGACCGTAAATGTGCTTGCCCCACAGCCCAATCAAAATCAGAAACTCAACGTATAGCAACACCATTGTCACTATACTAACTAAGTTGGTATCACTAACCAATAAGTAAAAAGGTGCAGCTAGGGGCAACCACAGGGCTAGCAAACAAATCACAAAACAACCCAGCCTAATAGGGGCGGGGCGCTGTGACAACCGATGAAGTTCCGTTTTTAACAACTGTTGTTTTCTACTCTTCAGGTTCTATTGTGCTAATCAAACCATGATTTTTCAAGGTTTCACAATAGAACTCAGCATGCTCTTGAGCACAGGTAATGACTAAAGCAAGACCATTGGTGTGTGCTTCCATCATAATACTGACAGCCTGAGGCTGGGTAAGGTGAGGCACTGTGGTCAGTAGAACTTGAACGACATACTCCATAGCGTTGTAGTCGTCGTTATGGAGCAAAACTTTATATCGAGGCGCTAGCTTGCGCGATGTTGAACGCTTTTCTAGGGTTTCGACAGACACGGCTCTTTGCTCTTATTTTAGTGATTTACTACAACAAACTTATCTAACGATTGCTTAAGACTTATTAACCTATTGTATAGCATGGACACGTCGATCTCGGCGCAGTCAAAATTTTTGCTGGCACGAATTTGGTCATTTTAAGGGCAGTTGTTGCACAATCGTAGTGAAAGAGGTTTTAGAGCAAATTTTGCTATTCCAGCATCACTATGGACATCAGCCCAAACTTTCAACCAGGTCAAATTGTGTGTTTAGAGCATGGCGACAGGAGGCTGTATGCAGAAGTTATTCAAGTGGTGCCTTCCCGTGATTTATGCTGGGTGCGTCCTTTACTGTTAGCCGCTTTTACCCAAGACCCACCACTAGTAACTGACTTGCGAGAGGCTTCTGACTTGCTTTGGTCTCTTGGCTTATTTCAAAGTGCTTTGGATGTGGAAGTTATTGGTCTGTTAAGTCAGGTTCTGGGAAAAGAACCAAAACCCGAACTAGACTCTTTTGCCAAGCAGCAACTCAATCAATTTATTCACCAAATTTGGCACTCGCAGAAAAATAGTTCTTAAGCTGTTGCGCTTTTAATTTGCACGGGCGTCCTCGCCCGTCCAATTTGGCACAATGTCAGCAGAACAACTCAGTCCTTTTTCCCATACCACTTTCGGAAGAGCTGCTTTGTGGAAATATAAAGTCTTTCTTACGAGAAAATACCTAGAAGAGGTGGTGATGCCAAGATGAATTAATATAGATGTGCATCACCATAACTGTTAAAACAATTATACGTAAATTTAATATAAGGTATTTTAATAAGTTATATTAAATGCTAGGAACTAATTGAACGCGTCCGGCGTCCATCTCTGCCATAAGTAATTCTAAAGCTTCGTAGTCAACGTCAGATATATAACCCCTTTGGGTCAACTCTAAGTTAATTTCGTTTTCTATCTCTGGAGTTAGTTTTTTTATGTCAAGAGCTTTTTCTACTAAAAGACGAATAGAGTATCTGGCTTTCATATCAAGATAAACCAATTGTTTTATATTGTTATTATCCAAGGTTATATTTGGGACGAAAAGCGATCGAAAACCCTATTGTGCTGCGATCGAGATCACAGCTTTTTGGAAATTCAGTTCAGCTAAAAGCAGCAATCTTTATAAAGAATTGTATATAGCTTGATAGTTATAGAATGAAATATTTTGTCATATTGAAAGAAAACGTGAATACCCATAGCAAGGAATGTTTGTATGTTAACAGTTGTTGGTGTCAAAACCCCGTTAGCTGCAAAATACTGGGGTTTTCATCTCAATGAACGATTGAAGTTTGCCATGACTAGATGAGATTTCAAGCAAAGCAAGTCAAAAAACAGTTTTATCTTATAAGATACGCTTTTAAGCTATATACCTGAAGTTAGTGATTTGATAAGTCAAAATGTATAACCGAACACAGATTTCTCAGATTTGAAACAATCTTTAAACAGAAAGGCGATGGCAATAAAGATTCGGCAAAGATTCAGCAAAGAGACGTAAGACGAATGGTCGATGTGAGGAAAAAAGGATTATGGTCAAATACATCTAACTTTAAAATTACTTGGCTTAAACTAAGGATGTCACAATGCTGGCAATAGATTATCCGAAAATTACAGTTATTCACCCACAAGGCAGTTTAAATGGAACAAAAGCTCTTGAGTTTGAAAAAGACCTGAGAAATACTTTAACAAAAGATGATGTTTCTATCTTGCTAGTGGATTTAAAATATGTAGAATCGTTAGATTGCTCGGGGTTGATGGCCATGGTGGCTGCGCTTAAACAAGCTCAGACAATTGGAAAGCGCTTTAGCCTTTGCTCTGTTTCCCCATCCCTGAGAATGATTTTTGAGCTAACTCAACTAGATAGGGTTTTTGAAATATTTGATGGTGAAGCCGCGTTTAAAGCTACCTGCCCACCTTTAGAAGCAGCAACACTGGTGTGTGCCTGAGAATGTAAACAGTTAAAACGAGAGACTCTCTAGAAAGACCGAATAAATGCTAAGGTTGGAGGTGAGTAGCTGTATTATAAGGTAGCTCGAAGATAGCACAGTGGCTGTTGCATTTTCCAAGTTAATCTCACCGGATATATTAAAGCCAGCTCGTTACCTGGGTAACGAGCTCTTATCAGTTCATAAGCCTTGGGAATCAGCAGTAGTACGCTGGGTTCTCACTTACCCAGAGGTTTATGAAGTAGGCGCATCCAATCTAGGGCACATTATCCTATACAACATTTTAAATACCCAGCCGCGTCAGTTATGCGATCGCGCCTACTTACCAGGATCTGACTTAGCGGCGAAGTTGCGGGCAACAAATACACCGTTGTTTGCAGTAGAATCAAAGCGATCGCTCCTTGAGTTTGATATTTTAGGATTTAGCCTTAGTTACGAATTAGGAGCAACCAACATTCTGGAAATGTTGGATTTGGCTGGTATTCCCTTAACCTGGAGGGAACGGCTTGAGGCGGAGGAAAGGGGAAAAAGGGACAAGGTAGAAAATCCCATTTTGTCTCCCCCTACCCCAGAAGGAGTAGCCGAGTCTCCCCTACCCCAAGAGGAGTACCCGAGTCCCCTCTGCTACCCGTTAATCTTTGCGGGTGGACAAACTGCGACATCAAATCCCGAACCCTACGTCGATTTCTTTGATTTTATTGCCTTGGGAGATGGGGAAGAACTGTTACCAGAAATTGGTTTGGTGTTGGAAGAAGGGAAAAAAGCGGGGCTCAGCCGTAAAGAATTGTTGCTGGACTTAGCACAAATACCGGGCGTATACGTTCCTCAGTTTTACGATATGGCAGAGGATGGCTCAGTACACCCCAACCGTCCGGATGTGCCAAAGCGAATTTTGCGGCGAGTTGCAACTCCCATGCCAGCCTATTCCATTGGGTTGGTGCCCTATATGCAACCAGTGCACGATCGCCTGACCATTGAAATTCGGCGCGGCTGCACTCGTGGCTGTCGCTTCTGCCAACCGGGAATGCTCACCCGTCCGGCGCGAGACGTGGAACCGGAGCGTGTGGTGGAAGCAATTGAGCAAGGAATGCGGCAGACAGGTTATAATGAGTTCTCTCTGCTATCTCTAAGTTGTTCTGATTATCTGTCTTTACCAGCAGTAGGGATGGAAATCAAAAATCGTCTGAAACAAGAGAACATTACCCTTTCTTTACCAAGCCAACGGGTAGATAGATTTGATGAAAATATTGCCAATATCCTTGGTGGTACAAGGCAAGGGGGACTGACTTTTGCACCGGAAGCCGGAACTCAGCGGATGCGAGATATTGTCAATAAGGGTTTGACGAATGAAGAACTTTTGCGGGGTGTCAAAACAGCTTGGGAACAGGGATGGGATAAAATCAAGCTATATTTTATGATTGGCTTACCAGGTGAAACTGATGCTGATGTGTTGGGAATTGCGGAAACGGTAACTTGGTTACAAAGGGAGTGCCGCGCAAAAGGTAGGAAACCACTGTCATTTAACTTAACAATTTCCAACTTTACGCCCAAACCCCATACCCCTTTCCAGTGGCACTCAGTTTCAACAGCCGAGTTTCAACGCAAGCAACAGTTATTGCGCCGAGCTTTCCGTGGCGTCAAAGGAGTTAAGGTAAATTTCACTGATGTCCGGATTTCAGCAATGGAAGATTTTGTCGGCAGAGGAGATCGCACCCTTGGTCGAGTAGTACGTCGTGCTTGGGAACTCGGTGCTGGCATGGATTCCTGGTATGAGAGTATCGAGAGAGCATACAACGCTTGGGGGTCTGCAATCTCCGAAGCTGGCTTGGACTGGAAATACCGCCTGGTAGAAAACGGTGAATGGAATTTGTTTGCAACCGAAGCAACAGGGGAACAAGAAGACCGGGGCGATAAGGAAGCAACAGTTTCTCTACCTAATTGCCTCGACAAACCTCTTCCTTGGGATCACCTAGACACTGGTATAGATAAAAAATGGCTCAGGGAAGATCTGCAACGCGCCTTAGATGCAGCAACTGTACCAGATTGCTCTTTTGAGGGTTGTTCTCACTGTGGGGTTTGTAGCACTGACTTCGGTCACAATGTCGTAATTTCACCACCGGACATTCCAAAATTTGCTGGTGAGTTTGTCCCAAATACTAATAAAGTACAACGCTGGCGTGTTTGGTTTGGAAAACTCGGTGACATGGCTTTGGTCAGTCACTTAGATTTATTAAGGTTGTTTGACAGAGCTTTGCGACGAGCAGGATTGCCAATTTCTTTTACAGGCGGATTCCATCCCCATCCTCGCATCTCTATTGCCAGTGCTTTGCCTTTAGGGGCTACTAGCAGTGGTGAAATAGTAGATTTCGATCTGACAGAGCCAGTTGAAATGGAAAGTTTTCAGCAAAGATTAGCTGCGGTTTTACCATCAAATATTCCCCTGTATAGACTCGAACAGTTGGATTTAAAAGCTCCCGCATCTGCCCAAGTGTTGGAAGCAGCAGAGTATTTGCTGGCTGTAGCTTATTCTGGCGGTGCAGCGACACCCGTAGAATGGCAGAGTTGGATTGAGACAATCAAAGCAAAAGATGAAATTTGGTGGGAACACACTACAAAATCAGGCAAAAGCCAGAGGGTAAATCTGCGCGATCGTTTGAAAGAGTTAGAAGTGGTGGAACCATCAAGTTTGTCCTTAACTCCTGTGGTTGAGTGTTTTGAACGTCAAGGAGAATCAGCAGTCATTCTAGGTTATACGGGTAGTTATCGACAAGACGGAACAGTGTTGCGTCCCGAGCAAATCCTATCTATCCTAGAACAAGTAGCAAATGCAGAATTTTATCTGCTTCACATTCACCGCAGTCGGCTGGTTTTAGGGGTATAATCTTGATGAGGGCAATTTGCTAGTGGTTGCCGTCTAGATGCACATCTTGGTAATTGATTTTTGACAAGGTTGCGTTAGAATTAGATGAAGAGAAATTTTCTGGCGCTGCATTGAGTGACCTAAAGCAACAAGAAAGAAACCTTGAAAAACAAATTCAGAGTATTCAGTCACAACTATCCACTACCAGTAAAGAATTGCTCTTACAACAAAATGTCAGAGTTCTAGCACCAACAACAGGCGCGATCTGGTCAATTGATTCCCAGCCCCAGGAAATAGTCGAAGCTAATAAATCGATTATTCAATTACTCAATTGTCAAAATCTTTGGATAGAGGCATTTATAAATGAGACTGATGCATCGAAACTTGTCGTTGGACAAAAAGCCCAAATCAACTTTAATAACTCAAGTGATGTTCAATGGATTGGACGAGTAGAGACAATCAGAGCAGGTACGGGTCGTATTGAAGTTGGGCAATATGTTGTAGAACCACCACCAGAAATTGCCCGCCGTCAACTACCAGTACGGGTAGCGACAGTGCGAATCAAAGTTGATTGGCACAAAACCCCTAGATTTGACGATTTTTGTCTGGCAGGGAGGAGTGTCTTCGTTCGCTTTCTCGAGCCAAAGCCCTCTTTTGCACCAAACCGTTTGATGGATGCGATCGCTCCATCGCCAAAAAATTAGCAAAGATAGAGTTGAGTCAATATTTTCATAGTGTCAATTCTGAATTTAACGACCGACCTTCTGCGATTTCTGCTGTTGTTTTGTTCTAAACGCAGCATAGGCTGTTAAACTTGTACTAGTAAAACTATTCTAACGTTTTGCTTCTCTAGCTCAAAACAATACTTAGTTTATTCCGACACCCCAGTAGCTCACCAGTGCTGTCTTAAATTGCTCACAAACCTCAGACGAATAATTTGGATACTCAATTTCTACTGAAGGTGCAATTTCACGAATTTTGGAAAAGAGCGCAAACATAGCGTCTACCTCTGCACTTCCCCACTCAAGCCCCATGCGGTAGTCCAATGATATCGAGTCCTTAAATACAAAAATCCCCAAATCTGGGATAACTGTCTCTCCAAAAGTGAGTCCACCTACAACAATATGAAAGCATTCAGCTTCGTCCCTAACAACTAAACTTGCAGCGTTCTCAACTGAATCTACAGGAACTTCCTCTTGAGTTGCGATCGACCAGAAAGATGCTCCGCAAGAAACAATTTTAGAATTTAGTCGCAAATAGGCGTAAATATTCTCAATCTCCTCAGCCGTTAGATTGTTAAGTTCAATATCTGGCAATGAGCCATCGTCGGTGTCGAATAGATCGTATAACTGGCTCCATAGCTGACTCATCTACTTAGTCCATTCAAGGAAATTACAAATAGGTCTAACAGGAAAATTCATCGGCTGCAAGTAACTTCTCAATCCTAAGCGATCGCTCTTAGCACCTGATGCCATTCCCGAAGAAATTTTTACCAGAGGCGGGACCCAATTGGGGTGCAATCTTAGCCAATTAGTAGGCAAACCCTTAGATTTTGTGAAAGTCGTAGCAGAAGCGGGACGGTTTTCCCTAATTTACCGCAACGCAACCAATAAAACCTTTGATATTCACCGCCTGGTGCAGTTTGTTTTAAAAGCCGAGATGGATGAAGACATCTGCCGATCTGACTCCTTGAGGGTTCCTTTTGGTTTAAATACTTTGAAGATTAATGGAAAAGTTATGTTAGCATAAACTCCATAGGCGTTCACTGAAACTATTCCCGAATCTACTTTACCTACGCTTCCCAAATATTGTCTAGCCACATAATCTATCTTTTTACCTTTTTTCCTGTCTCCTGTTTCATCTATTACTACCGTAATTGCCTGACCATTTAATGCTCTTTTTATTTTCTTTAATCTTCGGTTTTTCAACTCATTTACTGACCAGTCTGAATTGGCTAGAAAATGATGTAATGATTGGGCTGAATTTATACTTACTACTTTCGCTATCTCTGGTAATGATTTTCTTTTGATTGGAGAAATTATCCCTAAGTGCAAATATTTCAAACATTCATAATTTCTTACTTCTTTGAACAGGTCTAGGTACTCTGCACAATATTCATCTACGAGCGCGACTGTTGGCTGGGCATCTCTTGCCAAATGTTTCAGGATTTGTAATTCTACATCCATTGCCTGCTCACCTTCCAGACTTTTTTCTTTTAATCCTTTTATTTAGAATACTCGGAAAGTGACAGAAGAGGGGTAATACATTAAATAAATTTAAAATGAATTTTTTTATCACTATTTTTTTAGTATTAGATAATAAATAGTTTATTTTATAATTGTAAAAGAATAATTTTAGTAGCAAAAAATGCATGACTGCCGATCCTCTTTTCTATGAAATATTTAAAGAAATACCTGAATTATTCTTTGAACTCATTGAGCAACCAGAAAAAGACCCCTCCATCTACAAATTCAGCGCCCCGGAAATTAAACAGAGGGGGTTTCGTTTAGATGGATTGCTGTCCACTTCCGAATCTTACCCGAATGAACCAATTTATTTTATTGAAGCTCAATCGTATAAAGATGATAATTTCTACAACCAGTTCGTTGCAAAGATTGTTCTTTATTTGACTCAATATCAACCTCCTAATGAAGAATGGTATGCTGTTGTCATCTATGATGCAAAAAGTAATGAAGGGGATTTCCCTGGATATTTGAATTTCTTTTTACCAAATTTACGTTGCTTTTATTTGGATGAACTGGCAAAAACTCCTAACCAATCTCTAGCCGTAGGAGTCATGCGATTAATAGTTGAGAAGAAAAGCCAAGAAAAAACAGGAGAGCTGGCTAGACAGTTAATAAGTCAAGCTCAACAGGAATTAACTGATGCCACCTTAGAGGAAAAGGTTTTAGAATTTATTAAAGCGGTGGTAATTGATAAATTTTGCAACTTGAGCCGGGAGGAACTTGAAGTGATGCTAAATTTAGATTCTTTGAAAAAAAGTAGAGTTTATCAGGAAGGCAAAGAAGAAGGTGTACTAGAGACAAAGTTAAAGACGATTCCCAAACTAATGAAGTTAGGGTTAAGCATTGAGCAAATTGCAGAATCCCTAGAAGTGGATGTAGAAACTGTGAGACAAAATACTCAACCGTAAAACCTAGTTGATAGGGCAGGCTGTAAATAGGGGCACTTCGGTTAAAAATGCCCCTATTTACAAGCTCTCAACTTCCAAGCAGAGTTTCTGGTTCTGACGAAGACCAGTTTTACTTCTAGATGGTTTCGTGCTACTTGTTGAAATGAGATAGCAGTGCTATTATGAGCTAAAGCTTCACTGCTCAGTATTCTGGTATTTTATAGTTATTCACAATTCCCAATCAAGGGTAAAAGTTTCTTCACCATCTTCAGATTCAACTTGGGGGTTATCTGGGGTATAAGTTGACTGAACCACAGGAGGAGGATTTTGTTCTGTGGGGGTTGTATGGGGGTTAACTACTGTAGACTGTACTGGTAACACACCCTGCTTGAATGCAAAGTAGCTATCTATTATAAAGTAAAGCGTCTCTAGATAACTTTTACCCAACCGTTGCGATTCTGCAAAGATACGCTCGCGATAGCTGTCTTTAATTCGGACTTTTTCTGGAGTTTTGTCGTGTTGAGAAACCATTTGAAAAGGGGTGTGGGGTGTAGGGGAAGAGATTTTTGTGTAGGAAAGTTCGCTCTCGGCGATCTCAATTTGAAATGAGCGGCTCATGAGTATCTCAATTTACCAAGTTTGCTTTCCACTATTATATGCAGCTTCATATTAAATTGGTATTAGAAAGACTAAAAAGATAAAATTTGTCCAATTATGTCTGCAAAATTTAGCTGTAAAACTTGAATCTCCAGATGGAATCGGAAAATATAAGAGAAGAATTTGGCGATTAAAGTTTAATCCTACCCCATACCGTTTCACTATATTGAGGAAGCGACCAATGGCTAGCATCACAATTTTCCACCTGCATCCTATTGATAACGAACGGCTTTTCGATGAACTAACTGCTAGGGAAATGAGGACTGTAGTTGGTGGAGCGTTAGTCTTTACACTAAACAACGTTAGTCCCAAACAACTAGAAATATTTAAGTTGTTTTCTGTTTTTAACAATACAGATAGAGAACCGATAACTATTACTTTGAATACTTTGGATCATTCTGGGAATTCTTATTAATTTTTTAGGTTTCATAACTTGGCAATGGCATAGTCAACAAATTTATCATCTACTGTACCTACAACTAACGTGAATTAGCTGTAGGTATAATTTATTGAAAATATTTTTTTAATAGACTATTTGCAAAACTTTTTTGATGTCTCAAACTGGAAGTTTGAGGCTAGTTACCCTTTTGGGAAATTCAAAATATGCCCACCGCACGCTACGCAAAAATAAATCTCTTAAAATTCAGTCCCCTTGACTCTCGGAGGTGCGGGTATTTAAGGCTAACTATTTTGAAAAAGACATAATTTGTCTATATATGTCGATTCCATCAGAGCGATCGCCTTGAATTTTCAAAATTTCTATTTAACAATGGCAATTATAAGGTTAAGCAATCAAAGCTTAATTCTCACACAAAAACTACTTAACTTCCGCTATTTTTTAGGAGAAAAATAATGGCGAACATTAAAGTTTCTGACATGAATCTTGCTGGTTCTGAACTGTTCATGGACTCCGAAAGCTTTCTCAACGACCTAACCGACATGGATGTAACATCCGTTCAAGGTGGTGAAGGCTACGGATTAGGTGAATTTTACGGCTTGAATTACAAGGTTCTTGAGGCTGGACTGGTAGGATTGGGAGTTACTAACGTTGTCTCCCTAGTCAAGTCATTTAGCGCCAACGGTTTAGGTGTTACTGGTACTGGTGGCATCATATAATGACCTCCTCTACTAATTTGTAGGTCGTTATTTAGCAGGATTTAGGAATGTCATCGCTTAATCCTGCTGAAGCTGCCAATTATCAGGATTAGTGCTTTTCAAACCACTAATCCTGCTCCAATTAACCAATGATTGTTTGAGGAGTGGAGGCATAAATGGCTAAAATCACAATTTCTGATTTACGTCCCGCTGACTCTGAAGATTCCGAAAGCTTTTTGCATGAAATAACTGATATAGAATCCACGATTGTACAAGGTGGTGTGGACTACGGACTCTCTCAGTTTCTAAACTTTGGTGTTAAGACTTTAGAGTATGCATTAATCGGGTTTGCTATCTATAACATTGTGTCGCTAGTCAAGTTATTTATGACCTCTCCTCGACATCGGTTTTAGTTGGTATCTCCTTTTCCCGCTTGTTTGCACTTACAAAATCAGCACTTGTTATCGCTTTAAATGTCTTGAATTTTAAGATTATTCATGAAATTTTACCTAACTATACAGTCATTAAAGCTTGAAAAAGCTCTGACATCATGACATTTCTATTAAGTTCTCAAAATGTTTTTGAGTACCTAGTTGAAAAGGGACTCTCTACTCACCAAAAGCAGTCTCTGAGCAAGATTGAACTAAAACCTGCCAAAAACTTTAACTTGTTACTCAGTTTGCCAGAAGGTCGTCAACTCCTGATTAAGCAAGAGCCTCACGACCATCAAGGAAAAACGGCAGGTGAGTTTTTGCGAGAATGGCAAGTTCAAAGGTTGTTACAACAATTCCCAGAACTTAGCCACATTCGTTCATCCGTTTGCGAGGCGATTTATTTTGATGCTGAGCATTCAATCATTGTGTTCAATTATCTCAATGATTATCGTGATTTAGCGGATTTCTACATCAAGGAGAATATTTTTCCCACTGCCATTGCAGCTACGGTGGGAGCTACTTTAGCTTCAATCCATCGCCTGACTTTAGACGCTCAAGACTATCGGGAATTCTTACAATCTAACACAGGAGCATTTAGTCACCAAGCTTTTAACCTAACGAGTGATTTGGAACGAATCACTCCGGAAATTTTTGGTACTGTTCCGGGCGATGGTTTGAAATTCTTTGTACTCTATCAGCGTTTCGACAGCCTGAGACAAGCGATCTCACAATTGAACGCGGCCATCGAACTGTGTTGTCTCACCCATAATGACCTGAAGTTGAATAATATCTTACTGGCCAATAATTGGGAGGAAGCGGTTTCTCAAACATCGTCGCCAACTCACAGCATGATTCGCTTAATTGACTGGGAGAAATCGAGTTGGGGAGATCCGGCTAGCGATTTAGGAATGCTAATTGCCCATTACTTGCAAATTTGGTTGTATGGCTTGACAGTTAGTAAAACGATTACGCTTGAAGAGTCTTTGCGCCTGAGCACGACTCCTTTGGAACGCCTCCAGCCTTCAATAGCAGCCCTGGCTAGTGCTTATTTAAATAACTTTCCAGAAATTTTGCGGCGGCGTCGGGATTTTTTGCTCAGAGTTGTGCAATTTTCCGGTCTTGCCTTGATTCAAGCAATTCTAGCAACAATACAGCACGAAAAAACCTTTGGTAATCTCGGTATCTGTATGTTACAGGTTGCCAAGGCTTTGTTATGCCGTCCGGAACAATCCATTGAGACTGTGTTTGGCATGACGGCTTTTGACCTGATTCACCGCAGAGTTTTGCGCTTGGTTAAGTAATTTAAGTTATGGGCATACAATTATGCAATTACTAGATTCACCGACATTACTAATATCAGAGACTTCGCTTAAGCAAGTACTATCTACTCTACAAGACATAGCCAAAAAAGTTGAAATTCAATCCAACTTTTGTATTTGCCATCCAGATTACAAACCCTTAAAACTTCCAGATGAAGTCGTATCCCGCTTTCAGCAATTACCATTGAACCTTCAGCACAAGTTTCTCAATTCGCAATTGTGTAATTTTCTCTACGGCATCTATTATAACGGCGCAGGTCAAACTCTCCTTGCTTTAGATGCAGAGTTAATGGATTCGACAAAGCTCCAGAATCTAGAGAACAATACCTTTTTAGGAGTAGATTTGGGGTTTTACGAGCAATTGCACAGAGCCAACAACGGTAAAGGCTATTTTGACCCCGGTTGGCAAGTGCTGAGGTTTGAGAGCGATCGCACTTTAGCGGTGAAAAAGGGCGAATTGACTTTGCATATAGAACGCGAGCGCCATCTCCAAGGCATAGAGCAATGTGCGCTCGTTGGCGACTCGGTTGCTATCAAGATGCCTCCTAATTTGGTGCAAAATGGTTTTTACATGGCAGTTGGTGATGCGGGACCACAAAGTCATGCTCATACACTCATCAATTCGCAGCTTGTGCGCGTCTACTTTAATTTAAGTCCTGAAGGTGCAGTTGCGGTTATGGGTAGCTTAACACGGCAACTCAACACTATGTTCATTCCCTTCAGTTTTAAAGCGCTATACAATCCTTCCGACTACAAGCGCTACGATACAGCCGTGCTTTACTTTGAAAGAAGTGACTATCGAATCATTCGGCTAGTGCTGCAATCTGTTTATACAAAGTATCAGTCGTATTTTAGTCAGGAAGTGCCACTCTTCACAAAATTGCTAGCACCAGGACTTGCTCTGGCAGAAGAACCAGACAATAAATTTAGTGAGAAAGAAAGTTTTGGTTTAAATCGCTGCCAAATTGTTGCCAATAGTTTGCTGGAAGCTTGGCAACAAGGAAATGAGTCAAAAGCCAATCGGATGGTACTGATGATTAAGCACTTCGGCAAACAGGGAATTGAATTGCAGCGTCCTTACCTCAATGCCGAATCTGAAGATATTTACGAGATTTTAGATTTATCCGATTCACAGTGATTCGCCTCAACTGACATCACTGTGAAGGACAGAGGTGTAATACAGATACCCAGGCGATTTTGAGAGTGATGCATGTTTCACGGACACATCTTGTGCTCCGCGAAGCGTCAAGCCTCCAGCTTATCGCCTGTTTTTTTGTTAAGTAGGTTCTAGCAAGTGCCGTGCGATGGGAGCATCCAAATTTGGCACATTGCCCTCAGAATATAATTCTGGGGCTATACAAACAAAGCCTGCCTTTGCAAACTATGATACATGAGTCCGCGTAGGCGGACTTCGTTTGTGTAGCTGCGATTTCCAATTGTAAGCGTGTTTTTCCAAATTAAGATGCTCCCTGTGCGCTGCGAAAAACCTTATCAAATTTATCCATTAATTTTTACCCCGCCCTCAACCATTATGTTGCGCGGGGTAGTTCATTATCTTAAGCTAGTTTTGGCAATTCCTGGGATGATTTAAAATTAGCATCTAGTTCAAGCCGCACCACAACTTTAACTTCCTCAAGTTGTTGCTTTAACCAAGTAGAAAACAAATCTCCCACAATCTTCAAGCGCAGCGCTTCGTTTAATTGCGGTGGAATGATTTCTTCAACCCTCAGGAGATGGACTCCTTTTTGGGTGACAATTGGCTTGAGAATCTGTGGCGGATGGGCGGCAAAGATACAAGCTGCAATCTCCGGTCTAAAATCACTACGGTGTCGTATCCCGCAATAACCCCCAGCGCGTCGCAGTTCTGGCTCTTGTATGTATTGACGGGCAATCTCTTGGAAACTGATTTCGTTTTCTTGCAGCGCATAAAACAGTTCCCAAGACAAGTCTTCATCATCTAACACAACTTCATAGGTTACAGCCCCGGCATAATCAAGTTGGTGTTCGTAAAAGAACGGTTCGACTTGCTCCGCAAATAAATAATTCGCTAACTTCGCAGAAAGCAGGTTAATATGGGCTAATTCCTCAAAATCATCGAGGGAAAGAAAATGTTTTTGCAGCCATGTCCAAGTGTCTTCAGCTTTTACAAGTTTGTTGGCTAATCGTAAGCTATCTGCTGAGCGCTGAAGTTCTTCTGGCTCGACTTTAATGTTTGCTTGAGCAGCAGCATCAGCAATAATTTTACGGTTAGCCATTGCTTCAATTATGTCAGGAATTTGGCAGGAAAGCTTGATTTGATGCTGAATGTCTTCAGCGGAAAAATTAAAAGTTTTTGCCATGCTTATGCTCCTTGAATTATTAACATTAGTTATTGTTTATTGCCATCTATTTGAGTTGGGAATTACCTCATGAAGGGAGGAAACAGGAAACAGGATTTTTTATAAATGATTCAGGATGGCTATATTAGGTAGTAATTATGAGTGACTACCTAATATTAATAACTAAAGATCTAAACCGCCTTTTTGCAATTTTTTAAACGGATCTAACAAGAAGTCAATCACACGGCGCTGACGGACAATCACCTCTGCTGTTGCTGTTTGACCAGGTGTTAACTCTATGCGTTTGTTTGCCGTCGGAATATAAGGCTGCTGCAGGGCTATGTCTAACTCATAAGTTTCTAACTTGCCAGAGTTAGTTTCACTGACTTTGGAGTCTGGTGAAATCCAACTCACGCGCCCTTGCACCACTCCATAATCTTGGAAGGGATAGGCGTCAAATTTAATTTTGACAGGCATCCCTGCTCGCAAAAAACCACTTTGTTGGCTAGTCATTTGGGCTTTAAGTATTAAAGTAGAACCCTTGGGCGCAACTTGTGCAATCATTTGACCGGGTTGTACCACGGCTCCGGGTTGTTGAATCGGCAACTGAAAAATTGTGCCATCAATGGGAGAACGTACCACTCGTTGAGCTAACTGAAGATTGAAAGATTGAATTTGGCTTTTAATTTGACCTACTTCCGATTGCAAAACGGTTATTTGAGATAACAAATCTTTCAGTTGTTGCTGACTTTTTAACAAAGTCAGTTTCCCTGCCTGAACCACACTTTGATAGTTATTTTCCTGCTCAGTTAAACGTAGCTGGGCTTGCTGGATATCAGATTCAGCTTGATGAATAGTTCTCTGATAATTAGTCTGTTGCTCTTTTAAATTGGACTGGGCTTGAGAAATATTGGACTGAGCTTGCACAAGTTGTTGGTAGTTTTCTTGTGCTAACTGTTCCACTTCTAGAAAGCGATCGTGTGAAATCGCACCCTCGTTCCAAACTTTTCTGTAGCGCGGTACTTTTTCCTGAGCGCTTTTCAAACGAACTTCTGCTAACTTATAGGCTGCAAGGCTAGAATCAAGTGCTTGCCGCATCTGGTTGACTTTAGCCAGTTTTTCCTCTTTTTGTAAGTTATAGCCCGTCTTAAGGGTATCAAGATTCTGTTGTGCCTGCTGTACTTGCGCTCTTTTTTCCAATTGTTGAGCTTGGTTTTGTTGCTCAGTGACGTTAACCGCCAGCATCAGTTGATTTTTAAGTAGCTGCAACTGCGCCAGTTGATTTTTATCTCCTTGGAGTTTTGTCTGGCTAGCCTGCACATTTGTTCGCAGTATATCAGACTCTTGTTCCACCAGTATCTGTCCTGCTCGAACTTGCTCTCCTTCTTTTACCTTCACAGCAATAACATTTCCCCCCACAGCAGCATCCAATCTTTGTGTTGCTCCTTTAGGTTCTATCCGCCCTCTGGCAGTTCCTGTCTCATCAACTTTAGAAAGCATTGACCAAGGTAAGATAATTCCTGCAAAACCTATTATTAAATACAGTAAAGAACGTGTCCAAACTCGTGGTAATGCATCTAGCAGTTCTTCGGTGCCGTAATGCCAATCTTTAGGATGGCTTGCTGTTAGCGTCTGATGATGAACAGTGGTAGAGTCTAGGGTATCAAGTTGTTCCTGACGTGGTTTGCTAAGAACAGACAATGAATTAAAAGATGGATTTGCCATAGCAATTTTTTACCCTTGAGTTTTTGGTTGCCTGGGAATGCCCTAAAATCTTTGTGAAACCCTCGTGTGGTTTTTTGCCCGAGAAGGCAGAGCCTTCCGGAATACGTTACCAAGCTAAGTCCGGTAATGAGCGTAAAACTCAAGCAACTTGAGGCAGTTGTTGTTGGTTGAGGTAGTAGAAATGACCTTTTCTTTTAATTAATTCATCGTGAGTACCGCTTTCAACTAATACGCCGCTGACCGACTATGGTTGCTAATGTTTCAATTGTTGGGTTTTCAAAAAGAGTCGATAGGGTAAGATTGTGCCTAAATCTGTCCTGAATTTGAGCCATTAAACGTACAGCTAAAAATGAGTGTCCCCCCAAGTCAAAGAAGTTATCTGTTACCCCTATAGGGCTAGTATTTAGGAGATTTTCCCAAAGTTTGACTAACGATAATTCTGTAAAATTACGCGGTGCGACGAAGGATTGAGCCGTATTCGGTCGAATAATGTCATCTTTGGGAAGGGCTTGCTTGTCTACTTTGCCATTAGGTGTTAGGGGTAGCTCCTCTATTACCACAAAGGCAGATGGTAGCATATAATTAGGCAATTTCTGTTGTAGATAGGGCAATAGTTGTGCAGTTATTTCCTGTTTTGCTGTGACGATGTAAGCAATCAAACGCTGATTGTCTTGAGCATCATCGCTGGCTACTACAACAGATTCTTGCACATCTGGGTGTTGTGCAATAACGTTGGCAATTTCACCCAGTTCTACTCGAAAACCTCTAATTTTTATTTGTTCATCATGGCGACCCAAATACTCAAGATGACCATCTTTGAGATAACGGACTAAGTCACCTGTTTTGTAAAGCTTAGTTCCTGGGATAAAGGGATTGTCAATAAATCTTTCCTGAGTTAATTCAGGACGATGTAAATAACCTCTCGCCAATCCGTCACCCCCTACATAAAGTTCACCGACAACTCCTAGAGGTGTTAGTTGTAAATCGCGATCCAGCACATAGACCAGGGTATTGTCAATAGGACGACCGATGGGAACACTGTTTGCTTGTTCTTGCAATAAACTCGTGTCGTAATATGTGGCATTGGCGGAAACTTCCGATGAGCCGTAGAGGTTGATTAGTTTTGCTGAGGGCATTAATTCTCGGAAAGTTTGAGCTAACTTAACAGAAAGTGCTTCCCCACTCGTTATCCAAATTTTTAGCTGCGACAATTTTTCGGTCAAATGACTGTAATTATCCAGGAGTAAGCGCAATAGTGAGGGTACAAGTATAAGACGGGTAACTTTGTAATGCCCCAGAGCTTTTATAAATAGTTGTGTGTCTAGTAAAGTTGCATCATTAATAATGACAGTAGGAATTCCTTGAAGTAAGGGAGCAAAAATTTCCCACACAGAATCTACAAAGCTAATAGCTGTTTTCTGACAACAAACTTCTCCTGGGGTGAAAGGATAGGTTTTCCACAACCAGTGTAAGCCGTTTACTGTACCGCGATGAGTGCCAAGAACGCCTTTAGGAGTTCCCGTTGAGCCAGAAGTGTAGATAATATAGGCAAGATTGTCAGCTTTTGAGGCGCTAATAAGGTTTTGTTGACTCTCTTGCTGAATTATTTCCCAGTCACTGTCTAGGGAGATAAGCGTCATTTGTCTTTTATCATTTGTCATGTGTTCAAAATTCTTAACAAATGACGAATGACTAATGACCAATGACGCTTGAGAATCCGAGAGCATAAAATTTAGACGCTCAACAGGATAACTTGGATCGAGGGGAATGTAGGCTCCGCCGGCTTTAAGAATAGCTAAAATTCCCACCACCATGTCTACGGATCGTTCCAGACATATAGCGACTAGGGTTTCTTCTGTGACACCCTGTTTTTGTAAATAATGTGCAAGCTGATTAACTCTGTGATTAAGTTGACGATAAGTCAGTTTCTCAGATTGACTAATTAGCACTGTTAGCTCGGGGGTTCGCTCAACTTGTTGCTCAAATAATTGATGGAGAGATACATCTTGAGGATAATCTGCACAAGTTTGATTGAAGTTAAATAATAATTGCTCTCGCTCTTGAGTAGTTAGTAGCGACAGTTCCTGAATGGGCTGTTCTGGATGAGCAATGATACTTTCCAATAAGGTTTGGAAATTGTCGATAAACTGGGTAATTGTTGCTGAATCAAAAATATCGGTATTGTACTCCAAACAGCCTGTTAACCCTGCTTGTGATTCAGACATTGATAGGAAAATATCTAGCTGTGCTGTACCACTATCAAACTCTAAAGGACGCAAGGTTAAACCAGAAACTTCCCGCACAGATACTGGGCTGTTTTGCAGGACAAACATGATTTCATAAAGGGGATTTCGGTTTAAGTCTCGTTCGGGTTGCAATTCTTCTACAAGCATCTCGAAAGGCAAATCTTGATGTGCATAAGCATTAAGAGTCACCTCTCGGACTCTATGTAGAAGTTCGCGGAAACTGGGATTACCACTTAGGTTATTACGGAACACCAAAGTGTTAACAAATAAACCAAGCATCCCTTCTAATTCAGGTCGGCTGCGGTTGGCAATTGGAGAACCAATTAAGATGTCTTCTTGGTCTGTATAGCGATATAGTAATACATTAAATGCCGCCAGCAAACTCATAAATAGAGTGGTGTCTTCTTGCTGGTTTAATTGTTTTAGTCCATCAGTTAGGGCTTTTGAAAATTTAAAGTATTGCTTGGCACCAGCAAATGTAGCGATCGCCGGTCGCGGACGGGCTGTGGGTAACTGTAGTACTGGTAACTCGCCTTTTAGTTGTTGCTTCCAATAATTTAATTGAGTTGCTAGGAATTCACCTTGCAAGCGATCGCGTTGCCAAACTGCAAAATCTGCATACTGAATGGGAAGTTCAGGTAAAGAAGAAGGTTGATTTGTAGAAAAAGCTGCATACAACGTTGACAACTCCCCCAAGAACACACCACAAGACCATCCATCCGTAATAATATGGTGCATGGTCACCAGTAGAACGTGTTCTTCTTCACTTAAGCGAAGTAAAGTGGCTCTAACTAAAAGCTCTTTAGCTAAATTAAAAGGTTTTTTTGCTTCTTCCGCTACAATTTGTTTAACCTCAACTTCCCAATCTTGACCAGACAAATGCTCAAGATTAATAATGGGTAAATCCCAAGTTAATTCTGGTACAATCTCCTGTACTGGTTCTCCATTAACTACGATAAAATTGGTGTGCCAAACTTCGTGACGTTTGAGAATTTCATTCAGGCTTTGCTGAATTGCTGTAACATTAAGCTTTCCTTGAATATGAAAAGCGATGGGAATATTGTAGAAGGCACTACCTTGGTAAAGCTGGTCAATAAACCATAGTCTTTGTTGTGAAAAAGATAAGGGAATATTCTTTGAGGCTTGACGCTTAGGAATAGTGTCAGCTTGAAACTTGCCTCTCTTCCATTTTTCTAAAAGAGCTTTTTTGGCAGGTGATAAATTAGAGTACTGTTTATCCATCGCTAAGATACTATAAAGAATTATGATTGAGGCGTAGAAGCTTTCATACACACAAAGCAAGCCATACCTGCTTCTTCACTACCACCGAAATCTTTGGTATTATAATAATTAATTTCTGTGAAGCCTACATCTTTTAAACTAGACTGAACTTCTGCTAGAAAGAAATCTTTTCTTAACCATGTAGTATCCGAGCGCTCCCAAATTTTTTCTATTAATTCAAATCCGGTCACTTTGATTTCCCACATTCTTTCTTCCGGTTGATAATAGAATAATTCAATCAAGGAGCATTGGTCATTTACATAGACATGATTGAAATTTTTCTTCTTAGCAATTTCATGTATCCAATCTGTTATTGGTATTGTGAATACAAACACACCATTATCTTGCAGTGCAGAATATACATTTCGGAAGACCGTTTTCAAATCTTCATTGTTAAGGATGAAGAGTAAAACATCGTTTGACAGAACCGCATTAAAGATGCCTGGGAATTCAAACTTACGTATATCACTAAGAATAAATTCACTTTCAGGCGAATTTTTTCGAGCATAGCTCAACAGTGCTTCAGAAGCATCAATTCCAGTGACTTTGTACCCTCTTATATGAAGCTGTTGTACTAAATGTCCGCACCCACAACCAAGGTCAAGAATACGTGCTCCCTTAGGAAGATGTGATAAGAGCATTTGCTCTAAGGCAGGTATTATACCTTCTATTAAAGTTTCACCTGTATTCTTGAATTCATTTTGTAACCGAGCAATGGGTTCATAGTTTGGAGGGCTAGTTAGTAAATACATAAGCTGTTTTTCCTGTTTTTAATTGAGTAATGTGAGATTTTGAAACGAACAAGGCTGTTTCTTTACCCTAAAAGAGCTTCTACCTCTTCCTCGGATAATTCTTCAATTTTTTCCACTAGAAGTTGCTCAATCATTTTTGCTTGTGTGGCTGGTATTACTCCTTCCAATAAAAAATTACGAAGTGGGATTTCTACAGGAAATCTTGCTCGCAACCGAGAGACTAATTGAGTGGCGATTAACGAATCTCCTCCTAAGTCGTAAAAGTTGTCGTAAATACCAACTTCTGCAATCCCAAGTACCTCTTGCCATATTTCTGTAATTTGTTTTTCCAACTCATTTGTCGGAGGAACATAGGAATTACTCAGGTTAGGTCTTGAATAGCGAGCAAATGAACCTAAGTGATGGGAAGATTCAGAATGAGCTAGAGAATCAGGGTTAAAGGTATGCTGGTTTCTAGCATTGAGATCTACTGTAGAAATAATAATCTGATTTCTTTCGCCTAAAGAAAATATTCGTTTAAATACTTCTACAACTTCTTTGCCAGTAATGGCTAATTCTACTCCAGGTACTTGTCCAAGTGTTGTTGCTTCTAGGGTTTTATTTAGTTGTAATTTGTCCCAATTCAGAGTGTACCACGGCAGAGAATCAGCCTGGTTGTGCCGATTAGTAAAGGTATCTATGAAATGATGAACTGCTGTATATAAGCCTAACCCAAATCCACCTAAAATGGAAGATAAAGAAGAACAAATGATACAAAAATCAACTTTTTTGTTTTGTAAAGTCTTTTCTAAAACAGTCAGACTATAAAGTTCCGAATTCAAAAACTTTCTTAGTTCTATATTATCAATTTCTGGAATCGAGTTAAATATACTTTCACGCTTGATTCCAATCGAATAAATCACCCCATGAATTTGCTCGATATTCTCAGATACAAGGTTCTGGTGTATTTGTTCATAGTTAGTTCTATCTGCACGTACCACAACAATTTCTGCACCCAACTGAGCCAAGGCTTGCAATTTTTGGATTTTGCGGCTCACTTCATTTTCTTGGGAGTGGCTTTCAATCCACTGTAAATAGTCATCTTTTTCTGGAAAATGAGAATCCTCAATAAATACCAGTTTTGGTTGTACAGTTTTTGCTAAATATTCTGCCAGTACAACTCCAAGACTTTCTAATCCGCCATAAAACAGGTAAACCCCCTGTTTTCTCAATGGTGCTTTTTCTTCAACTACTGGCTTTAACTGAACTGGCTCAAATGTTTGTACCCAACGGTGGCGATCGCGATAAGCAACAACTAAGTCTGAGGATACACTTGTAAACTCATTTAAGAGTTGGTCAATAATATTATAACCATTTCCCTTGCTACTGTTAATATCTTGAGGATTGGTCAAATGAATGTCAATATTCCGACAAATGATGTTAGGATACTCTTGAGGAATTACCTTGCATAAACTTAAGACTACTGATTTCTCTGGGTCTAGAATTTCATTGCCATTGACTTGTTGGGTGTTATTAGATACAATCCAAAGCTGCAAACTTTGGTTAGTCGTCAGTTTACTAAAACTTTGTGTTAAAAACAGTAAAGTGTTGAATTCTAAATAATTTTCCAGTGGACGATTTTCAAAATTACTTACGCTCCATAAATAAGCAATATTTTGGAGGGTTTTACCTGATGACACAAGCTCTTGGAACAAAGTATGATAGTCTTCGCGTAAGCATGGGTTAATTGTATAAGTATCCTCACCTATTTTACTAAACCTATCTCCCTGCTTAACCGTAATGACATTTTTACCTTGATTTTTCAATTTACAAATTAATTGGTCTCCCACACCGCACTCATCAACAAAAAACAGCCATTGCTCCTGTGCAGATTCTATTTGAGCAGCCTCTAAACTAGGGAGCAACGAGCGTTTCCATGAAGGAGTATAGAACCAATCGGCAATATCTTGTTTATTATCTAATGTTGCTACCTGAGGGCTTGAAGAAGGTGATAAAGATTGAGGATCGATCCAATATCTTTGTCGCTCAAAGGGGTAGGTAGGCAAAGGTATACGATGACGGAACTCGTGGGTATAGAATCCCGACCAATCTATCTCCACACCAAAAAGCCACAATCGACCTAATGTTTGCAATACAAAACTGATATCCGATTCTTGTTCTTTAACATGGTTTAATAAAGTCAACACCTGTTGTTTGGCATTTTTATCTAAATGCTGTGTTGTTAATGTGCTTAAAGTTCGTCCCGGTCCCACCTCTAAAAACACACCTTCAAACTGCTTTAATAGTTGGGATATGCCATCAGAAAATCGCACTGTTTGGCGCAAATGTTGACCCCAATAGCTGGGATTTGTGGCTTGTTCATCCGTAATCCAGGTGCCAGTCACATTGGAAATAAAGCGAATGCGAGGTGGTCTGAGCTTCACTGTTTTCAACAACTGTACAAATGGTTCCAATATTGGTTCCATCATGGCAGAATGAAAGGCATGGGATGTATGCAACAGACGACATTCAACCCCTTGGTCAGACAATTGGTTTTGTAGTGCGGAGATCGCCTCATTTGCACCAGAAACGACACAGGAAGATGGGCTGTTAACTACTGCTATTTCTACAGAGGCGCTATCTTTTGTCTCTCTGTTTAACAGGGATTGGACATCTTTATATGCTAGTCTAATTGCCAGCATACTGCCATCTGGCAATTGTTGCATTAGTTTACCTCTAGTTGCTACAACTGCTAAGGCATCTTCTAGAGAAAAGACACCTGCAATGGTTGCAGCGACATATTCCCCAATGCTATGACCGATGGTGGCTTCTGGACGTACTCCCCACTCCATTAATAATTGAGCCAGGGCATATTCGAGGGCGAACAGTGCTGGTTGGGTAAAAGCAGTTTGTTGTAGTTGTAAAGAAGCTCCTTCAGTATCTTGTTCTTCTGGATATAGTAGAGAACGGATATCAAGACCCAGGTGAGGCTGCAAAATCTCAGCGCAAGTATCTACGTGTTTGCGGAAGGTGGGTTCGACTGAGTACAACTCCCTCCCCATATTGACATACTGCGCCCCTTGTCCTGAAAACATGAAGATTACCGGACAATTAGTTGGTTTGCAATGGTAACTAAAAACACGTTGCGGGTCTTGGTTGTTAAGCAAGTTGACCGCATCTTCCCAGTTTTGGCAAAGGATCGTGCGGCGATGGTCAAAAGCGCGACGACCCACTTGTAGGGTATGAGCGACATCAGGGATGGAAAGATCGGGATTTTGCTGGAGGTAAGCAGCTAAATTGGCTGTTGCAGCTTCTAGGGCTGTACTGGTTTTCGCTGAGAGAACTAACAATTGCCAGGGACGGGAAGTGGCTGAAGGTTCAATAACGGGAGCTTCTTCCAAGATGACATGGGCATTGGTACCCCCTACACCAAAAGAACTGACACCTGCTCTTTTTGGAATTTCGTTAGTTTTCCACTCCAATAACGAAGTATTAACATAAAAGGGGCTATTGGTAAACTCTATCTCTGGATTTGGTTGTTCAAAGTGCAAGCTGGGCGGTATCATCTGATGCTTCAGCGCCATGACCGTTTTGATTAAACCAGTCATACCAGCCGCTACATTCAGATGCCCAACATTGGTCTTGACGGAACCAATAGCACAAAATCCCTTCTTCTTGGTGCGGGCTTCAAACACCTTCTTGAGGGCACTAATTTCAATAGGGTCTCCCAACGCTGTACCGGTTCCGTGGGCTTCAATATAAGTAATAGTCTCCGGATTCAAGCCAGCGATTGCAACAGCTTCAGCAATTGCCGAGGCTTGACCACCAACACTAGGAGCTGTATAACCTACCTTAGCAGCACCATCATTATTGATAGCTGAACTCTTAATCACCGCATGAATACAGTCCCCATCTGCTAAAGCATCCTCTAATCTTTTGAGTACGACAATGCCTACGCCATCGCCAAAAACAGTTCCCTGTGCTTTAGCATCAAAGGCGCGACAGTGACCGTCGGGAGAAGTTATCCCCCCTTCTTGATAAAAATACCCTTGCTTTTGCAGAGATTGTATGGAAACTCCACCCGCTAAAGCGAGATCGCACTCGTAGTTTAGCAATCCTTGGCATGCCGAGTGAACAGCGACCAACGATGTGGAGCAAGCCGTACTAATATTGATACTTGGCCCTTTCAAGTTTAATTTATACGAAACTCGTGTGGCTGCAAAGTCTTGAACATTGCTAAAGAAAATTGAGGAACCCATTGATTTGATTACGTCAGGGTTAGAACTCAAGTTATCAAGCATATAGATACTCAAGTTAGTTCCCACGTAAACACCTGTCAATTCTTTGCCTGCGCCTGGGGCATAACCCGCATTTTCTAGAGCTTGCCAAGCACACTCAAGGAGAATGCGGTGTTGGGGGTCCATGATTTCGGCTTCCCTTGGGGAGAAATCGAAGAAGGAAGCGTCAAACATCTCAATGTTTGACAGACGAGCACCCGCTTTGACATATTGGGGGTCATTCAGCCACGCTGGATCTATGCCTGAAGCTGCTAGTTCCTCGTCACTGAAAAAGGAAATTGACTCCTGCCCATCACAAAGATTCTGCCAAAATTCCTCAACGTTTTTGGCTCCTGGAAAACGACCAACCAGACCGATTACGGCTATACCTTTGACGGAATCATCAATTTCTTGGTTATCCATCTGCCATCCTCCTTTGTTTCGCTAATTTTCTTCTTTCTTGCATAGCCGCTTCTTTTCTGCTGGCACGTTCATCTGCTTGCTGCAATGTTGTTTCGTCAGCCGATTTTCCACCGAGATACTCTGCTAAAGCACCGATGGTTGGATATTCAAATAGGTTAGCAATTGAAATGTTTTTATTTAATGTTTTTATTAGTTTATTACGAACTTGAATTATAAGTATTGAATCTCCTCCTAATTCAAAAAAATTATCATGGAGACCCACATCTTTTATTCCAAGAATTTCGTGCCAAATGTTAGCAATGACTTGCTCAAGCTCATTTGTAAGAGGAACGTATAGGTTTTGTAAATCGGGTCTGAGATGAAGCGATCGCAAATCTGCTTGTTGGGATGATTTATCTTGAAAAGATTTGAGCTGAATCCATTGGTCAATTCTAGCTTGAAGTTCTGCAGTAGAAACAATGACATGGTTGAATTCACTAAAGTGCAAAATCCTTTGCAACGCTTCTACACCTTCTTGGGCGTTGAATGCAAATTCAGTTACACTTGTTCCAACTGATGTACCTTGTTTATTTTCTTTTTCAAGTTTCCAGCTATCCCAACTTACACTGCTCCACGGAACAGGATGGCTCTGATTGTGTTTGTGTACAAAAGCGTCCATGAATATATTAGCTGCTGAGTAAGCAGCAAATCCTAAGCCTCCTAAAACAGATGATAAGGAAGAAAGCAATAAACAAAAATCCAAATGCTTGTCTTGCAAAACTTTGTCTAATGCAATCAGTCCGTATACTTTTGGTTGAAATTGCTGCTCGCAATCAGTTTTAGTTATATTTTCAACAGCTGCAAAAGACTTGCCTTCAAGAATTCCAGCCGCGTGGATAACACCGTTTAGCGGTCCAAACTGCTGTTGAGCCAGACTAATAGCGTTATGCATTTGTTCTATGTTGCTCACATCAGCACTCACCACCAAAACAGATGCACCCAATTGTTGGAGTTGTTGAAGTTGGCGAATCTTGCGACTGGTGCTATCGGTCTCATCGTGAGTCGCCAGCCATTGCGACCACTCGTCTGGTTTGGGAAAAGCCTTTCGTCCTACCAACAAGAGTTTTGCTTGTACTGTTCGCGCCAAATACTCTGCTAAAACCAGTCCAATCCCTCCGAGTCCACCTGTAATTAAGTAGACTCCCTTTTCCCTGAGTCGCGGCTTTTCAATTTGAGTTTGCTCGAAGCGTACTGGCTCAAAAGTTTGCACCCAACGGTTTAGTCCTCGGTAAGCAATTAGCTTGGACGAATCTGAAACTGTCAAGTCTATGAGTAATTTTTCTAAGAGTTGTTCTTCTTGCCAAGTTCCGGGTGAGGGAAGAATAACATCAATACTACGGCAGTTAATATTTGAATATTCTTGGGGTATAACTTTAATCGGTCCAAGTATTGTTGCTTTGTCTGGACAAAGCACTTCTGTTCCACTCACGGGTTGTAGGTTGTTAGAAATCACCGTGATGTGAAAATCCTCAGTGGTTTGTTGTTTTCCTAAAGCTTGAGCAAGAAACAGTAGACTGTAAAATCCTGTTGTTTGAGCGGTTTCAACTTTTTCAAGGTCTAATTGTATCTCATCGATAGGTGTGACACTCCAGCAATGCACAATCGTTTTTGGTAATTTGTTTTGTTTGAGTAGTTGGTCGATGAGGAGATGATAATCCTGATGATTTTGAGGATTGATAGTATATTGTAACTCCCCTAGTTTGGTAAAATTTTCTCCAACTGTGACAGCGATCGCATCCCAGTTCTGTTTTTCTAGGGATTTGAGCAATTTTTCACCCAATCCACACTCATCCACAAACACTAAGGCGTAAGATTTTTGGTCGGTTAATTGATTGCTATCAAGTTGTACTGGGGGTAAAGCGGGCTTCCAAAAAGGGATGTAAAACCAGTCCGCGATATCGGGTTTTTTCGCAAATGATGTTGGAAGGCGATTGTCTCCAATCAGGTTTCTCTCCGAGACGTTATGCCCTCGCCCATTGCCATTTTGTCCAAATCCTGGTTTTGGCGGTTCAATCCAGTAGCGTTGTCGCTTGTCCTTGGTCATTTGTTTTTGGTCATGTGTCATTGGTCATTTGTCATTGGTCATGTGTCATTGGTCATTTGTCATTGGTCATTTGTTTTTGGTTATCAGCTATTAACTACTAACCACTAACCACTAACTAATTGCTGTAATTCACTAGAGGGGGTTGTGCAGGCGCTACGGTAGGCCAGCCCGATTTTACTGGCTCTTGTAATGCTTGAGCATATTCGGCAGCTGCTTGATTGGTTGCAGGGGATGGTTTACGACTAGCTGCTTTTTTAAGCCACTTTTTGTAATCTTCAGAGGACTCAACAACAACATCTGCCTGCATGGTTGCAAAGTAAGTACCGCTGAATTCGGAATCGGTCAATCTATATTGACCAGTGCGGATGGGTGTGAATTCAAAGTCAATTTTGCGGTTGGGAATAATGTCTTGCTTAACTCGGAAAGCCGGAATATAAAAGCCGTGAAGCACATCCTCTGACTGCATCGCTAAACGAATACGGTGATTGACAGGTAAGTGCAGTTCAGTACTTGTGACTCCCGTTTCTGGGTAGCGGAAGACCCAAGCCCATTGCTTGGCATCGACTTCAATGTCTTCAACTGGCAGTACACTGGCTTCAGAAGACTCGTTGGCTTTATCAAAAACATTCCCCGTGTCCTCATTCTTAGGCGCGGCATATGCTGTTTCCATTGCCATTGGTATATGGACGTGAACAGCTGAGCTTGGTCCTTGAATCCCCATTTGCTCGTAGACTTGGTAGCTGTATCCTGCAATCCAAAACACTAGCAATACAGGAATTGCAGTCCAGACAAATTCCAAAGTTAGGTTTCCTTCAATAGGGGGACCATCGCTTGTATCATATTTTCCGGCTCGATGGAAAATGATTGAATAGGTGAGTGTTCCCGTCACTCCTAGGAAGATAAATGCCCCTAGTGTTACTAAAAAGCTAAACAATTCATCAATAAGTTGCGATTCTGCTGCGGCTTGAGGAGGTAGCCAGGAATATGCTAGATGCCCTATCCAAAGACTAACAGCAGTTAAGACGAGAGCACACGCACTCAGTATCAAAATATTTCTGATTTTCATGGCGACAAAAGTCATTAGTCATTGGGTATTAGTCATTGTCATTAGCCATGAGTCATTAGTTAAAAACAAATGACACTAGACAAATGACGAAGGACTAATTTAGTTACTTCAGCAGTAAATTGGGGTCTTGACCCAAGCGCAATAGCATATCAGCAGTGTTGTGAACCCCAAATTCTGCGGCTAGATGTGCTCCTAAAGTACCGTGGACGTACATGAGGAACATAATGAACAGCCCGGAAAGTAAATAAGTCCACCGCACTTCTTGGCTGTTGTCCCTGCGCGAAAAATAGCGTTGGAATCCTCTCCAAGCAGTCATACCAACAATCACTGCTAGAAGAAAAACACCACCTACACCATGCCAAAGCATTGTTTCCATTGCCTGCAATCCCCAAGCACTCTTTACGTCTGTAGATGGTTCTGCCAACATCATTTCGTAAAAACCTGCAGCCACGGTGAAAAACGTGATGACCGCCGAAGCTAGCATATTGTACCAACCAACATCAAAGAAGTTGGAACGAATAACAGGAATTGCCAAAAACTTAAAGACTGGTTTTTGTAGGGGGAACAACGCACCAATAACATCCAGAGTCACCCCAAGGATAAACAAACCCAGAGTGAGATGGACTAGGTTTGGATGAATGGGTATCGTATAGGGTAACCCATTTGCCCCAAGCTGGCTTTTCAATTGATCCATAAGTTCAGGGTTCATTGCAGCAAGCCCTCCTTCACGGCTTCAACAACTGGTACAGTATGCAACCCATACACCCAAACCAGTTCATCTCCGTAATAGACCTGTATACCTACCAAAACAGTCAATAACAATCCTGCAGCTAGATAATAAATAGGCACTTTGTCTGGGGTACGGGCGCGAATCACATAACGCCAAGCTGTAATGGCAGCAAGAATTCCTGAAAGCGACCAGCCAAGAAGCGTGTGTACATTTAGCACTGGTCGAGCTGCATTATAAGGTTCTGCCAAACCTGCTTCAAATTGACCAAAAATTATGGCGACGAAGATGGAAATCGTAGCGAAAAACATATTCCACCAACTCACCTCAAAAAGACGCTGGTTCCGGGTAAAATATCCAACGACATCACAGAAGAAAGCAAAGATTACCATCGCAATCACAAAGTGAACGACGATGGGATGCATCGTATCGGGATACGGTAAATTATGGTCATTCAAAATTGGAAGATACGCAAGCATGGTATTCTCCTTAATGGTTCGTGGTTAGTGGCTAGTGGTTAGTAGTTAACAATTAACAACTAACTATTAACTACTAATTTCTAATTCCTAACTATCTAAATAGAGTCACTCCTAAATCAAATTTTCCAGTTCAAAAGTCCAAGGAGTTCTGACTTCAGTCAAAATTGAGTATTCCTACTTTTGACTTTTGAATTTTGACTTCTATAAGAACTTAGGTTAGACCTAAACCCTGTCTAATTAACAGCACCATGCCAGACTAGTTTGTTTGTGAGGGGTAAACTCTTCCCTTTGAGGTATTTACCACTGTTAGCTATCTTAAACTTATGTTAATTAATTTTGTGTATCTGATGATATTTTTAGATTTTTTTCATTTTGATATAATAGAGAATAAATTGAGTAACGCACCATCTTTTCGTTGAAATAGTCAAGGTGGTTGACTCGGTATTTTTTATTACTCTACAGGTTATGAATATAGCAGGATAAAAACAAGCATGTGGGTATCACGAAGCAACAGAAAGCGCTTTGAACAATAGTCTCTTAATATTCCTTAACATAATTGCTTTGATTTCTGCCGATCCAGTTATCTGGATTTTGTCAACCAATGGTTTACAATAGGGAATTTAGTAGGTGAGCGAGAATAAATCTTACTTTTTATGTTATCTGAATAACCTCTCTCTAAATCTCTCTCCTTATAGGAGAGAGACTTTGAATTTTGGGTTTGACAGTTAGATTTTTTGTGGGCTAGTCCATATAAGGTGAAAAGTCAGGAGAATAACTAAAGCAGGTACCAATGATGTCGAAGGTGACTGCGGCTGTTGTTTTCATTGAGAATGGGCTTTTAAGACAACTTAGCAGCATTATACCTGCTTACAAAGCATAAGACCTCATGATAAAGTTAGAGAATGGCGATCGCTCTAGAGGTGTTCGCTAGCACTAGGCATTTAGAAAAACTGCCCCAACACCATGTCTGCAGCCCCATACAAAAGACACAAATAACAAAAGGACGAGAAATAGATCGATGGGCTCAGGCTCTTGGAATACATGAAGATTTTGAGCAAGCGATCGTTGCGTATGATTTAGTGTTTGTGCTGTTGGGAGATAAATACCTACGAGCACTTGACCTTCCAGTGAAAACTGATTCAGAACAAACTCTCATTTTTTTAGCTTCCAAAAAAAGTACTTTTTTTATCCGTTTCCTGAACGCCAATACAAAGTCTTTCATTCTCACCCTTTCCAATGCGGAAGCCTCACGTTTTGGTTATGGTTTAGTGGGATTAAAAGGATACCTGTTTAAGCTATTTGCAACTGAAGCAGAAGATAAACCAGATTTACTGCAAAGGGTTTATCAAGAGCCAAAAATATTTTTACAATTTGTTGATAAGCAATTACATTAATTAGCCTTACAAAGGGAAAATGCAGTTGATTAACCACAAAAATTTGAAACTAATTGATTACAAAATAAGCCTCGCAAAATATCTTTTATGAAAGTAAATAGCAAGCTCTTACATTAGCTTACAAATATGTTATCTGGTTATCCTCGATTAACCCCCTCCTCATTCAGGAGAGAATTTGGGAATAACTTGCTAGCGATCGTGATTAGTTGATATTCCAAAGATGTAAGGCGCGTTGCTCCTACGTCTCTCCAAGCACCTACACTTATATAAGCCCCTCAAACTCATTGGTGCCCTGATGAAAATCAGCAAGTACTTTATTGACTTCGCGAATGACTCGATCTTCCATTACCATAGAGCGCTGTAGCAAGAGCCGTCGATCGTTACCATAAGGTGTTGTTAGGACAACATTTCCTTGGGTTTCAAATAAAGGTACACTGGTTTCAATAATGTTGTAATCACTGCAAAATTGCTCCCATAAACTAGCTGTCATATGTATAGCTTTACCATTTCTGACTCTATACTAAGTAAGAGTGCCCAGATTGAGAGCAAAAAGTAGCATTTCAGCTAACATAGCAGTTTCTGATGCTTACTAGTCTTAGTTGTGAGTAATATTGTTCTCATTAATTATCCTCGTATTACTATAAAGACTTAAGGTACCATCTAACACCACGCAAGCAGAGCGCTTTTTTAAGCATTGCTCATGTTAAGCTAGTATCAATCTTCTGAATTTATTTGAGTTTTATGACAGTTGCTCAGTCAAGAAAGCCCTCTAGCAGCGATATTATGGTGACATTGAAGCGGCTCGTTGCTCTTTTAGAAGAAGATGAAATGGATGAGTATGGGATTTTACAACCGAGCCAAGCCGCCTTTAATTTGGCGATGCGATTGGTTGTAGATACCTATGAAGCAATGGGCGATCGCTTTCCCAGAGCATCGGCTTCGACGGATGAGCAAGGCGGTATTCGACTAACATGGAGCAAACAGCCGCCCGAAGGTGAACTTCGGTTGGTTTGCCCACCTACAGCCGAACACCAAGCTTATTTGTACCATGAAATGGAAGATAATTATGCCGTCGAACGGGATATAACAGCATCCATGTTAGTGCAGTGGTTGGAGTGGCTCAATCAAGCATAAACCAGTTTGAGCCATTGCTAGAAGATGCAGTTGTTTATCAGGAGGTTCAATTGTTAACTCCAAGTCAGGAAAGCCACGGAAGTATTCTTTAAGGCGAGTAAACTCTTCGTGATAACGAATCCCTGAAAGCACCTCTTGTCGCACAGATCCTAACAAAACGACTCGACCATCGACTATCAAATCGCGTAACTGATTAACAACAACCATTGCTTGTGACGGAGTATTTCGCCGCAATGCCAATGACCATACGGATGTGTCTACAACAACTTTCATCACTGCCGTCGCTGCTCTTTATAGTCGTAATCTTCGTCATAGTCAATTGTCCCAAATAAATCCAGCACCATTAGCTGCTTGCGACGCTGTACATATTCGCGCAATGCTTCTTCAACCACATCACGTTCGGTTTGTTGATTGCCCACGGCTAGGGCTTCTTGGATTAAGGCTTCGTCGATTTGGAGATTGATGGTCATGCACTTGCTTTTACAAACGGTATTAACACAGAAATTTTATCAGCAAGTTAAAATTTGTTGCTAAGAAATAAAATGCCCATCATATCGTGTCTGATTAAAGACTTATCATTAAGGGCGATGGTGTGATGGGGAGCAGGTCTTGTGGTTTTTGCACTGCTCGTTTAATAATAACTCATTAACCGAACATAAGAGCGCTCCCCTAATATCAAGTTATGAACTTTTTTAGGCTTCTACAGCATTAGATCTATCTCGTAACCATTGTTCTAAATCAGCGATAGTCGAAAAATCCAGTAATGCTTCTGCTAATTCTTCTAACTGTGCAACAGGTAATTTACGAATTTGCTCAATGAATGGGGCTTCAATCTCACCTAGACGACGATTGAGTTGTCGTATAATGACTTTCTGCTCACCTATTATTTCGCCTTCTTCCCTACCTTCTTCCCTACCTTCTTCCCTACCTTCTTCCCTAGCAAGTTGTACCGTTGGGCTAACCAAAGCCATTAACATTTCCTCCTCAAAACGATTGATTTTGGTAACTAATCTTTTTTGTAGCTGTTGAGGCAGCGTCATCATTGTATCAATTATGTCAAAGAGCTTAACAATTTGCTGTTTTGTGAAACCCCGCTCATAAAGTCCGCGAATTAACTGCCATTTCCATTCTTCGCGTAGGGTCAAATTACTAGTGGTTGCTTTAGTTTTTAGGTGTGCCATCGTAATGATGGCAAATGGATTACTATTGGATTCTAACTCATGCCAACTCTGTTCGTAATCCATGAGCTTGACAGAAGGAAATGTGAAACTCAATGAGCAATCTAAAACAGATTTAGCATAACGGTTAGGTCGCCATGTAGGAATAGTGTCACCTAAAACCGCCAAACTAACAACAAATTTATCGTAAAGTTCGGCGGCGCGGTAATTATAAGTGTATATTCGCTTGGACAAGTTAACATCATAATCACTTTGCACCTCAACGTGGATTAAAATCCAAGCTTCTTTTTTGTCCAACAACCGAACTTTATAAAGTTTATCAGCCACTCCATCTCCCGCTTCTGCTGAAGCGGTAATATTAGTAAAGTCAACGACTCCCTCACGAGAGCCGTTGCTCTCCAAAACCGTGCTTAACAGTTTCCCGTTACACGGCTCCTCAGTGAAACAGTGCTTGTCATGCAGACCTCATTACCCATTTACCCAGGACTTTTTCAAGTCTTTTGGTGGGTTTAGGCTTGGCACGGTCAAAAATTGTCGGTATTCCTAAAGGTCGTTTTTCTTCGCTCCCTGGCTTGGGAATCCATACCCGTCTAGTTGGGCTGACCTTTGACCCAAGTTTTAATTTACCTATCAGGTGAAGACGTTGCTTAGGGGTCAATGATTTCACACCATCCACTCCCGCCGTCTTCTTGTCGGGTAAGAGGGCGCACGTCGCCGCGTCCTTCTCCCCTAAGAACCGTACATGACACTTACGCATCATACGGCTCAAGCCTTCTGCTTTCCAGTACGTTGAATCATCAGTTTCATCAGGTTCCGAACCTGATTCCACCGACCGTTCTGGGTGGCACGATAAATTCTCTGTCTTAGGTTTCTAACCCGCTTTTTAACCAGCTTCCAATTAATTTCAGCCCAATTATTCAGCGGTTCCTTGGCTCCGATGTCATTGCTGACTCTATCTTTCACTTTCGGTTCGATTCCTTTTACTTTGTTTATCGTTGAAGACCCGCTGGAAGTTTGCCATCTTTCAATGTGGGACAAATTTTGAATCCCTATCTCCCACGTTACTAGGAGCTTTTGCTTTCTCCAGCATCCTTTACCCTCTAGATAGTTCCGTTTTCCTTGCGGTCTACCTACTCAAATCATCGACCTGTTTGAGAATCTATAGGGCTTACCGTGTTTCGTACATTTAACTAGTGACCGCTTTGGGTTCCACCTATACTCCGGTGAGAGTTATGTTCTCTCGTTATTAACCCAAGGAACTGTTAATAACCTACTCACTTACCTTTTTGGTTAGAGTGTATCAGCCTTATTTCACTCTTCAGATATAACGGAATTTACAGTGATTCACTTTAAGTTAACCCGAATCGGTCTTCCCCTTACCCGTATTACTGATTTAGGCTTTCAGCTAACAGGTTTTCATGCCTTGCATTCCAACAAATTCATTACTTAATTTTGTTGTAGGCGAGGTGTTTCCACCTTTTTATGTGGGGACGGAGAGAGAGAATTCTCCGGGAGAGATGGCTCTCCAGTTTTGAAGGCGCGGATGCGCCTAATGTACAACTTTCACGTCGCACTCCCTGATTATCCTGGGTCACCCGACGTACCGCCAATGCTCTTGCTGACCAGGACTTCATCAGCATCTTCTGAAGTCCGCGATATGCTTTGACATCACCACGACTAGAGGCTTGATAAATTCGTTTTTGGAGCTGATAAACTCGACGCTCTAGCTTTCGCCAGTTAATCGCGTTCCATTCTACCGTAGTCTTGACACTCGTATTAGACATTTGCACTCCTACTGGTAACTTTATCTTCCACTTCACCGTGAGTCTGTTTGCATATCCTGGGCATTACCCCAGGCTTTCGCTTTTGACTCAATCTCCCCGACTCACTGCATCTGGTTAGTACCTACAATGAGATTTTGTTGTTCCCATTGAGCAAGTGAGCGGTTATCTCGTTCCGAAAGACCATCCTACATACCTTTAGGGATGATGCTATACACCGGGTTTGTTGGAAGTGCATATTGGTCGGTTTCACTCCCGCCAACTCCCTTATCCATTGCCTTTTGGCTCCAGCGCATTCAGCCTGATTTCGCTGGTTCAAGGTAACGATGTATCAAACACATCTTCAGGTTCTACCTTATCCATGGGTACTTTGCTCGGCAGATTACCAGATTAGGCTTCCAGTATTGCTGCCTTTTTACCCCGCTTCAGGCGTTGATGACTAGTCGCGAACCTGGGGGTAATGCTTTCACCGTTGCACCTACGGGGTAGGATTTACACCTACATGGTCTGTCAGTTGTCAGGGTTTTTGTTGAGGTTTTCCTCTTATTAATACCCTGCCTGTTTTCCCTAAGCTGTTCTAGGTTACTTAGCTTATTTCAACAGAACGATTCGCACTTGAAGCTCTTTATCCAGAGATTCAGGGGGCTGTGTCCAATCAATTGCTCTGTGTGCTGAGGGAAAGAAAAAGGATAAGAAGTCTTCAAAATATTCGTTTAAGGCTTCTTTCCAGGATTTATCATAGTTGGCTCTTACTTCAGTCATTTTGCTTTTACTAAATGATATTCCCTTAGAAAAATTTGGTGTTGTCTTAATTTTTTAAGCGAGCGTTTGGCTAGCTTTAATGGACTTAAGAACTAGAATCTAACTCTATTAAATTTTAGTAAAAATACACTAAAATTTAATTTTAAATTTATAATTAAAAATTTTATATATTGATGATTCCAACTAAACATAATTAAGCTGCTTTATCAAAAATATTATTAAGCAACAGAAGAATTTTGGCTCAATCTAACTATCAAAAACTCCATCCATAGGCACAACACCTACAAACTCTCGCAAAACCCTATGACAAGCATCTACCGTTGTTTTTGTATTAGACATCATTGGCTCTCCTGTTGCGCCAACTTGTGTGACTCCTCGTTCACGCCAAAATCCATTTCCCCTACGCCAGTCTATTTCCTCTAATCTACTCAACCACTTAACTAAATTCTCCGCAGGAACTCCTTCAAGGAATAAATCGCGGGCTAACATTCCCAATGCCTGGAAAACAATGGCACTGACTGCAACTGACTCTTGTCTCTGAGTTACCCGTTCCTGTTTGTTTTTAATCTGCCAAGGGTCATCAGGTAAGATGCTTGCTACTGCCGCCCAGAAAGTTGTCGCCCAGTCAATGAAGGGTTCTAAATCCTTTTTAGACTGTAAAGACGGGAACATATGCTGGGTAGCGGTAACTAAGGTTGAAAGAGTCAGTAACTTAGGATTGTGCTTGCCTAGACCGTTTTCAACCATCTCCACATTGTCACGGAATTGGGGGACTCGGTGTAGTAGTGCGATCGCCATGCAAAGCACGATACTATCTATGAAGAATGACAGCTAGTACTGTTTGAACATAAATGGTAGATTATGGTTTGTCAGGTAAGGTAGCTTTAGTGACTGGGGTCAGCCGACGCATTGGTATTGGGGCAGCGATCGCCCGTTCCCTAGCGTCATCTGGTGCTAATATTTTTACAACGTATTATCGACCATATGATAAGTTAATGCCTTGGGGCAGTCATTCAAAGGAGGCAGAAGAGATCGTTGAATCACTGAAAATGCTGGGAGTCAAAGCAGCAGGGCTTGAAGCTAACCTGGCTGAGCCAGAAATGCCCAAAAAATTGTTTGATACTGTTGAGCAAACCCTTGGCTCCGTAGATATTTTAGTTAACAACGCTGCTCATGACCAACAGGCGGATATCTATACCCTCGAAGCTGAGTTGCTTGATGTTCATTACGCAGTGAACGTGCGAGGGACTACATTATTATGTGCTGAATTTGCCAAGCGTCATCATGGCAAACCAGGAGGACGAATTATCAATCTGACATCTGGTCAAAGTTTGGCACCAATGCCTGAGAACTTACCGTATGCTATTACCAAAGGAGCGATAGAGGCACTAACAATTAGTTTGAGTGCCAGCCTAGCAAGCAAAGGTATTACCGTAAATGCTATAGACCCTGGTGCAACAAATACAGGTTGGATGAGTAACGAATTTCGTTCATCCCTTGAGGTAAAGGCACCCTTAGGTCGGGTTGGAACTCCAGAAGACGCTGCACGTATAGTGTTATTTCTTGCTTCATCACAAGGGCAATGGATCACAGGACAGGTTATTCGATCCAGAGGCGGACTATAAATTAAACTGTATTATTATATTATTCCAGGGTTAGGACTCCAGACTGCATATCTACCACCAACCGTCGATTTTTTAACCACTGGCGACCAAGTAAAACTTCTGATACTCCTTGTCCCACATAAACAGGAATATCAAAATCTTTTCCATCAATTCGCACTTTTCCTATGTAGATATCAAATTCCGCATCTCCTTGGGCTGTCCGCATTGTTTGCTGTTCTACATAAATCCAATCAAGTGCATCTAAATCTTGGCTATTAATTGCAAGCCACCAAGAAAAGCCTGTATCAAAAAGTGCATCTACTCGTAGTTCTAATCCGTCAGTAGCTATCAAATCTATCTCAAAAAATAATTCATCCTCATCACCGAACTTGCCCAAAATCATATTCTTCCGCACACTCCAGTTCCATTTATGCGAAAAATGTGCAACCTGACGTTTGGATACTTTTCATGTGCTTTCTCTGCAACTACTAATGCATCTTTATCCAGAAAATATTCTCCACTTTCTGGTTCAACTGCCATGTACCAGTTATAGTGAGTTTTAATTAATTCCGGTTGCAATTTGTCAAAAATTCGTTGACAACGCTCTTTAAACGCTAAGCGTTCAGCTTGCCATTGGGCTTTCTGTTCTTCTGTCCACTGAATTTCGCCTCTAGTGCCTGCTTATTAGTCACGCTGTAATATTCAGCCCGACCAATATCCTTCAAATAACTATGCTCTGGCCCTACGCCTGGATAGTCTAATCCAGCACTTATCGAATGCGTTTCGACTACCTGACCATCATCATTTTGTAGTAGATAGCTCATCGCGCCATGTAAAATTCCAACTTTTCCTCGCGCTAAAGTTGCTGCGTGTTTGTTCCTATCTATACCTTCACCTGCTCCCTCCACACCAATCAAGCGTACAGAAGGTTCGTTTACAAACTCATGGAACAATCCGATTGCATTAGAACCTCTACCTACACAAGCCAGAAGGATATCTGGTAACCTTCCCAATTTTTCTTGAAATTGAGTGCGAGTTTCTTTGCCAACTACCGCTTGAAATTCACGTACCATTGTAGGGTAGGGATGAGGTCCAATAACGGAACCCATGATATAATAAGTTGTTTCTATGTTTGTTACACAATCCCGAATTGCCTCTGAAGTTGCTTCTTTAAGGGTACCCATTCCTGCTTCCACTACACGAACTTCTGCGCCCATCAACTTCATCTGAAACAAGTTTAGGGATTGGCGTTCCATATCATGGCTACCCATGTAAATCACACATTGCAAACCAAATCGCGCACACAAGCTTGCAGTAGCGACTCCGTGTTGCCCTGCACCAGTTTCTGCAATAATTCGCTGCTTACCCATCCGTTTTGCTAGTAAAACCTGAGCTAAAGCATTGTTAATTTTGTGAGCGCCTGTATGATTTAAATCTTCACGCTTTAAATAAATTTGCGCCCCCGTTCCATCCAGTCGGGCATAGTGTCTTGTGAGGCGTTCGGCAAAATACAAGGGGCTGGGTCGTCCCACGTAGTCCTGCAATAAATCTTGTAGTTCAGCTTGAAAACTCGGTTCTTTACAATATTGATAAAACGCGGTTTCCAACTCACCTAATGGCGACATTAAGGTTTCAGGGACGTACTGACCACCGAACTGTCCAAACCTGCCCAAAGGATCGTGTTGAGTAGTAGCCAAGAAATTGACATTTCTGATATCCGAAGTGCTTGTCACCAGTCAAAACCTTTTAGATAAGTTTCACGAACTGCAAACATCAACTCCAACATTAAATAAGCAAATTTTGAATTATTTATTGTTGGAGTTGAATATAGTTACTTAAAACATATAGATTACTAATAGGGGCTTTTCTCTGGATATAGCAGCTTAATACACTTTTGCCGTAATTCTAATTCTTCTTGGTGTAGCTGCTCTAACTGCTCTACTATTAAATATCCAAGATGAACCAAGCTTTCTGATGTCAGACATAAGTTTCCCTCCTATTGACTAATTTTTTGTATGTCTATTCCAGCGGGGAATCATGCTGAAAGATTCTCACAACTAGAGCAAAAATACAAGGACAGTTAAGACAGTTAAGACAGTTAACAAAAAATGTCTTAATCTGCAAATATTTGCTAAGAAAATGCCTGATATTATACGAAGTTGCCAAAGATAATATCATTTGATGGAAGATAAATAGAGCGCTATCAACTATGCCACGTTCAAGAATTCAAATTGTGCCGCACTTGGAGTATGCGGAATTGACCCGTCGCTACCGACTAACAGAAGCAACTATTTGAACGCTTGCAAACACCACCTGATGATGGTGGGTTGTGGAGTGGACGGAAAGTTGGGTTGCTGCATCATCGCTTATGACAGTTGCTATGACAGTTGCGTAAGTCCTGTTGCCTATTGATGTTTAAATCCAGTAGAGATGTTGCACTGCAACGTCTCTACAACCTGTATGCGATCGCATTTGGCTAAGTTTTATCTATTTCCTCTGACAAGAAAGGCTCTTTGTGAAGATGCTTTTCATAAACGATTTCATAGGGTTGATAACCGGCTTTACGGTAGAACATTGCTGCTCTTTCATTGCTATGTAACAAACCGACTCTGACAACTTCCAACTTTAAATCTAAAAACCAATTCTCAGCTGCTTTCATAAGTGCAGCACCGACTCCCCGTTCTCGCCTCGTTTCCAGAACGTATAAATCGGAGATGTAACCGTATTTTCGCTCCCGCTCAACAATATGCAAGTCTCCTTCATCAAGTTCTTCTACAAAACAAACTACAAAACCAATGATGCTCTCGTTGGACTGGGCTACATAAATCTGACCATCTTGCTTCTTAACAATTTCTTCAAGATAAGCGAAATGTTTATCCCCAATCTGAGACCCTGATGGTCTGTTAGGATGAAATTCAGATTCAACATCTTGAAGCAATTCCATTAGTTTAACTAGAAACGGACGATCTTGAGGCTCGGCAGTGCGAATTGTAAAATTAGATGGCATAAATTAGTATTCCATGTCGAACCAGTCAGGCAACTGCATATCCTGTATGAGGACGAACATTAGGTGGATGAAATCCTAACACAATTTTGTCTTTAGGAATTCCTGCGGCTACTAATTCATAGGTAACGCCATCCTCTGTATCATCCCGTTGCACCCATACTTTGCCATCAATAATCTCAAGATGGACTAAACAACCATGAATCCGCTTTACACCATCCCAGCCCAAAGTAATAAGTAGATAGTTGTCATTTTCGCTATCAAAGGCTGTTTTACAGTGAATGTCTCCATGCGAATAAGGAATTTTTGTATATGGAATTAATACGTCTTTAATAATGCGTCGATAAGCGTCTAAGGTATCCATTGCACAATCGTCTCACTATCAGGATTGAACACGATTAGATAGAGATTTTCGCTCTCTATTAAAAGTTTACCAATTGGTTCCTCGAACAAAGCTGTAAATACATTGTCACGTACCGCTAAATACAACGTCCGTTCAGGTTCAATACGCTGAATAACAGCCCGATAAGTAACGAACCCTCCTATAGCATATTTTAGATCTTCCATTTCCGAAGGACTGACAAAACTTTTAATTTCTACAGCTATCTTTTTATTTCCCTGTTCTGCTGCTAGCAGTCGTTGTTCGGATAGTACAAGATGCAAATCAATAAGGCAGTTTATTTTATAGTGCTTTTGTACTATACTGATAAAACAAAAATAAGCCAGTATAATTGGTGCAAAACAGGCGGTGGGTGTTGCCACTGCTCTTGACCTCTAACAAAGGTGAGTAACAAAAATTCAGTTAGGTCTAATTGAGACTAAATCATGGCTAACAACCAGTCTATTAAATTTTCCTTAGAACAACAAGCCAAAGAAATGGAGTTTGAGTATCACCCCTATGTCTACCTTTTCCCCCGCTTAGGCAGACAAGAGTTTGAAAACCTCAAAAGCGATATAGAGACAAATGGGCAAGGAATTCCCATTGCTGTTCTAGCGGGAACCAACCTTATCATAGATGGTAGACATAGATATGAAGCTTGCCTGACGCTAGGAAGAACACCAAAGATTGAATATCTCACACTAACTGAATCTCAGATTTTATGGAAAGTTATCTCGCTAAATATTAAAAGACGGCATCTAAGTGAAAGTCAAAGAGCTATGATTGCAGCAAAAATTACAAATATAAAAAAAGGAGGCAATGGTAACAACCAGTTTATTAAGAAAAATGAAGCAAAAAAACGAATTCATTCTTTTGCTGTGCCGTTCATATCTCTGAAAGATGCGGCAGACAGCTTAAATGTAGGCAGAGACTCAGTTGTAAAAGCGTGTTCTATACTAGAAAGTTTCCCTGACATTGAGAGTTATATTGTTGATGGCAATATTACAATTCACGATGCTTATAAAGTAAAAGACGAAATGCCCGAAATCAAACAGGAGGTTATCAAGAGATTTCGCCTGGATAGAGAAACAAGGCGCAAAACCAAGCAATTAGCCCAGTATCGCAAAGAAGTCAAGCAGGAGATTGCTAAACAGTCGCTAGAGAAAGTGGTAAACAGCGTTTTGGGCATTGAGGTTAGTGAAACCCCTCGCGTCAATTTCGGTGATATTTGGCAGATGGGACAACATACCTTAACCTGCTGCGATTCTTCAACCTGGAACGCACCCAAAGCCACACTTGCTTTTGCCGATCCTCCTTACAATGCGGGGGTTGCAGATTGGGATATTGATTTTGAGTGGAAGCATGACTGGTTAATTAATAAAGCTGATTTAGTGGTTGTCACTCCGGGCGATGAATCATTTGCCGAGTTTCTTAAAAAAACTACTATGCCCTATAAATGCATGATCGCTCACTGGATAAAAAACGGCATGAGTAAAAGTCCAATGGGGTATGGCAATCACATTATTGCTGCTGTTTTTTGTAAAGAATCAAGTCCTTACAAAGTGACGGGTAAACGCAATCAAAACTACTCAGAAGGCATGATTGTTACGGATGTAGTTGATGATATCAACCACCCTGGGAGAAAACCGCTTGATTACATGGTGGCTTGGATTAGCCGCCTAACCGAACCTGAAAACGTCGTGATTGACCCGTTTTTGGGAAGTGGAACAACATTAATTGCGGCAGAACTAACTGGCAGAATTTGTCATGGGGCGGAAATTAATCCAGAATACTGCGCTTTTATTTTAGGTAGATGGATGAAATTAAATAAACAAATTCCTAAAAAAATTCAATTGACAGTTGACGTTTAAAACTCTACATTGTAATCTGGCATAAATGCCCAAATCATATAATTTTCCAACCAAAGGTTTTCAACCTATCGCAGGAGTGACAACTAAATGGTTGGGCGATTTGCTATCGGTAATTTATGTCAGACAATTTAACCATTCCTGTAACTTCTCGGTTTTTTCAAGAGGTTGACAACGACTTGCATTCTAACTTTCATCCCTTGATGAAACAGTTGGAAAACGAAATTACAGCCAAAAAAGAAGACATTCGATTAGAAGCTGAAAGTAAGAACTGGATTGCGAAATTTACAGGGAATTTGATTGAAGCACCTGTATTGGGTGTAGATGCGTCTACCGTATCTCATGACTATGGAGAGATATCAACCGCGATCGCTGTTGGAGTAGTAAGTTCCACTTGCGATACAGAGCCCAAATATTTTTATCAGGCTATTAGTGGCACGTCAAGTGAGACCTTTAACAAAGTTGCTCCTTACATCCGAGTTGCTCAAGAACTGACAGCTTTAAAATATGCTTGTGATTCCGGTAATTGGGTGATGTACGATGGCAGTTTTAGCTCTCTCAACATGGATTTGTGCAAGTTTGCTGCATCCATGCCAAAGGACATTACTCAGTCAATTACCGATCCTGATTTCTTAGAGTGGGAATTAGTTAAGGATAGTTATCAACGTTGTTTGCTCAACCCTAATTCTGATTGGTTTACCATCTTTGGGCAGCCAGGAGGTAAAGGCGCACGTAAGCTTATTGCTTTAAGCAAGAAGGGAATAGGCAAGATGTTCTCTAAAAGCTTAAAAGCTTTAAGTAATATCCTCAATACTGCATTTCTGCCGTCAGACAAACTCATACTGGGAATGATTTTGCAGGAAGGGGAATATACAAACCCCATCTCCTACGAACAAGCTTTTCAACAATCCCATGGTTCTAAAGTTCCAGGCTATGGCAAACCCTCCACAGGTAAAGACAACAAAAATTTAGAGACCCAGCATCAAGCAGTGGAACTTACTTTCAAAAATATGAGAATCGTCAATTTCCGCCCGTGGGGATGGTCGCCAGTGATGGCAATTCACTACAACAAGTCTGTTTGCAAGCTAGATGAAGTTTTAGGCGTTGTTGCCGCTCAAACTCTAACCAGAGGTGTCCTGGAACCAATGCCTTTGTACTTAGCCGATCTACTTTCTAAACAAGCATCATCAGTAATCCGCTTGTACGGGGAGGTTAACGCTGGACGTTACCCCAATCTATTCAAAGCTTATCGAACATCTATTAGGAAATAATCTCATGGTTATAGCTACTAACCTCCATCAAGATTACGTTGCTACTGTCAACTCATACAAGCGTGGTAAGTTGCATGTTACCATCTTGTCGCAGGCAAAAAATCGTAACATCTCAGGTAAGTTGTGTGAGTTGATCGTAAACTCTGATATTGGACAACAAAGGGTGTTATGCCGCATCAACCGAGTAGACATGACTAACCTAATTCATGAAAGCCTGGAGTTCCAGCAGGCAATTGCCGACCAAGGTTTTTTGCGATACTACTCCGGTGAATGCGACATTTTGACAGCTGAAGTAGAAGTTATTGCCTGTATTCGAGCTAATGACCATGCCTTTTGTGCAATCGCCTGTCCACCGAAGTCAGGAACCTTCTTAAGAGTTTTACACGGTACTGAGATTTCTAATTACCAAGTTGAAAAAACTTACCATGCGATTATTGGTCATTTACCTGACGAAGCCAATATGCCGATGTCAATCGTTAACCGCCATTTTGGTGATTGGGATTCAGGTGGATACGGGGAAGCAAAGCATACTTGCGTATTTGGTCAAAACGGTTCGGGAAAGACTGTTTTAGCTCTTTGTCTTATTGCTACTCAGCTTGCTGCCAATCCACAACAAGGATGCTTAATTCCTGATACTGCCGGGGATATTGCCAAAGGTGGTTCTCATTCTAAAGGGGACTTTAAATTTAACTTCATTGAGCTACTAGAGAAGGCAGGGCGTAGACCAGAATACATAGGTATTGAGCAAATTAGATTAACTAGTAAAACTTCTTTTAAACAATTATTAGAACCTGTTTTGCGACGAATTCTCAATATGCACTCCGAAAAATCAGTACTGCTTTGCGAGAGAGTAGCTGAAGGACTGTTTGAAAGAGAGGTAGATTTAGCAATTGCTCAGCCAAATCATGTTCTTGAAGCAGTACTCGAACATATTGAATCAGTTTACACGGGTAACAAACGCAGGGAAAAACTTGCTGAAGTACAACAGATAGCCGATAATCCCGGACAACTTAGAACTTTTGCTAACGCTTACAGGTCGGGAGTCATGCAGTATTTTGAAGGTAGATACAGCATTGATGAAATTGTTGAGGGTTTCTTAGATAAAGGACGCATAATCCTGCTAAATATGGCTACCATGTCCGAATCAGAACAACGCTTTGTTATGTACGAAATTTTTAGTAAAGTCAAGCGCAAGGCTGAATTAGATTTCAAAATACATGGTAGAACACGCAACGGACTAGTAGTTCTTGATGAAGGCCCACGTTGGGCACCTCAAAGTGGTGATGATGAAGTGACTCAAGTTATTCGTGATGCTTTCAATACTACCCGTAAACTGGGAGTAGGCTGGATGATAATTTCCCAACGCATAACGGCTATTAGCAAAGATATTATTGCCCAATGCCATACTAAGTATGTTGGTCGTGGAATGGGTATTGGGGCGGACAAAGATTATCTGAAGGAGTTTTTTCGTGAGGATGGGGTGGTAATGTATGACCAGTTAAGCCTACGAGGAGGCTTTTTTTGGCTAGCTACAGGACATCAAGTCAACTATGGTCAAGGGTCTCAATATGTTGCATTTGAAACCTTTGGTGGAGATGCCACTCAAGCAATCATTAACGCTAATCCTCAGATTTGGCAGGATTAATCTTACCAAAAATCAAATTACTGCCTCATGTGCAAGCGCTCTTCTTAAGTTCATACTTCCTGAAGTTATGAGAAAGTGCGATTGCATTTCCAACGCTTATACTTGGTAATTGCTCGCGCTATGACTCCAGAGTAGTTCTCAGGATACGAGGGCTACACATAAGGAAACAGCCTAGATAAACCAGGCTGTGACTAAACATATCTAAATTTATGCTAGCTCTATGATTCTCAAAAACACATCTGCGAAACCACTAAAAAGGAAACTTTCATCTGGGAAGTCTGCTTACTTATTGCTGATTGCAAGTCTCACACTACCTCCAGTGATTGCCGCTATTGTGTCACCTAGCTGTAATCCAGTGTCTGTGCATTTTAAGTCACCAGGCTTTGAGTATGAGTACCAGAAGGGTGCTTGCACTAATTTACCTGAACAACAGGGCGATAATAAGGAATAGCGGGACTTAGACAAAAAACACCTAGAAAAAAGTGTCAAATTTATATACAGAAAGATTTTGACATCGTTTTGCTCCCTTGGTTGATATATCTAAGTTTGGGACATTTTTGAGCATTTGGTGTATTTCCTTTACCCTGTATGGGTTTGAGGCTTATTTGTCCCTCAAAAATGTTTAAGTCCCGATAGTATTGAACATCTTGGGGGGTATTCAGAAATGTTTGAATATCCTCTACTTCAGCAAAATTAGTATTGAATTAATGGTGATTACTTTGTTATATTTTTGGCTACATATTTATATAGTTAGTAATTCGTAAAGAGATCGCACTCTCCAAATTTAAATCTCCTGACAGACCTCTCTCAAATGAGTGGCTGTAAGCGTAAGCCCCTGTTGTTTCAACGTTTCCAAATACTCCTCCGCTGTTTTGGGAGGATTTTTAAGAGTCTTTCTTTGTCTTTGAGCTGCTTCACAAACTACTGTAAAATTTTGTTCCAGTAAGTTAAGAATAAAATTATCTGGGTGCTGCGCTTCAATACGGTAGGGATTCAAATTCTTTACAGGAAAATCACTTAAATTAAAAGTAACAATAATGTTAGCACTACAGTGAATTGCTGCTGCGAGGATATGCCTGTCATCAGGATCGGGAAGTTGCAAATTTGGAATGATTGATTCATAACCTGTGACTAAACAATTCGGGACAGAACTATTCATCAGATTTTTTGTTCTAACCAATTGTTTTCTTGTAATGTCAGGACGGTTTTTCAAAACATTACGCATCCACTCATCATGAATCTTATCAGTCCATTTTGCATAGAACAAGTTTGTAAGTGCCAACCATACTAAAAAATCGCGTAGCGCCGCTGGATACAACACACAGGCATCATACACTACTGTCAAATTTGACATGAATTAGTATCCCATATTGAGTTCTTGCGCTTGAGCAGCAAGTTCCTCAAGGGCTTTCATCCTTTCGGCATCTTGACGGTGTTTATATTCAATAACATCTTCATAACGCATCTTGCGTATGTTCCCTTCTACTTTATATGGAATTGCTCCTACCTCAAGTAATTCCCACACATAATCCTTGGAAACACCCAAAATATCTCCTGTTTGAGCAATACCTAGCTCCTGCGGGAATGCAGTTACTTTTACAGTATTACCCTGACCCATAATTCCTAAAATCTCAATAAGTAAATCGAGAGCAGCAGCAGGTATAGTTACTTTCTTACCTTGTGTTTCATCTTGCATCACCTCAATATCGTAGTAGCTTTGGTCTTTTGGCAAGGATGCTAAAAGATTACGACTCGCTTGTGCAACAGCTGCTTGCTCTTGTGTCGGTAAAGTGTTTTTTGGCGTTTGATGGGCAGAGAGTGTCATATAGATTGAGGTTTGAGAATTTAGTAGGGAATAGCATTTGATATTACATATGATAATGTTGTCAACCTCATAGGGATTCAAACTTTAACCTTGATACACCTTGATTTATTTTTCATCAAGTAAGCTAGCAGCAAACTCTATTGCCTCTGCTGCGGTGGAAACCTTGCCCTCTATCTGCGCCACGGCAATTTCTGTTAAGAGTTGACCCACGAGTGGCGAAGCCGGAATTTTTAAAGCTATCATTATATCATTGCCACTCACTATTGATGTGGGATGAGCGACCAGATCGTCAGGGTTAAGGTAGCGGGTGATTAAGGGTGCAATCTCCCCTACCGGTGTGCCATGTGCTATGGCTAAAATCGCTATAGCCGGAAATGTCAATCCTGCTTCTTGAAACAAGAAGTATTGTTCTCTTAAAGATAATTGAGGTGTCTTTAACTGTGGTAATAGTCTTACAGCAGTCATGACAGCTTTCACTTCAGCACGGCTGTATGTGAGTTCCATCAACTCTGTTTCTGCTGTTTCTGGTTCTTGTTTAATGAGACACGCGAGTTTTGCAATTCCCACCCAAGTTGTTTTCACTGTATCGCGTATGTACTGGGACAGTTCTACACCCAGTTGATTCCACGTTTCTGCTATTCGCGCAGCCGCTTTGTCAATCTCTGTCAGCAAAGCAACACTATCTTTTGTAGCGTATTTAAAGAAAGATCCAAGCAACCCATCTTCCCAAGCACTGACAATCCAAGGAGTTCCTTGGGATGAAAGCAGCATATAACCTAATTCTGCCCTCACTCTTTCTGCGGCTACTTTGGTTATATGTGATGCCAAAGAACGAATTGTGTCTTGGGTATTTGGTTCTATCGTAAAACCGAGCTGAGCTGCTTGACGATATGCCCGCATTAACCGCAAGGGATCGTCTTTTAAGTTCGCTGGTGATATCATTCTTAAAAGGCGTTTTTTTATATCCGCACAGCCTTGCAGGGGATCGATGATTTCTTGGGTGTAGGGATTGTAGGCGATCGCATTCACTGTAAAATCCCGCCTGTTCAAGTCAGTTTCCAAACTATCGCCTTCCTGTTGGGCAAAGTCCGCTGTGGCATGAGGAAACACAACACGGGCAATTTGTCTTTCTGCATCAAGTAACACAAAACCGGCTTTGTAATGGGTTGCGATTTTTCGGGCTACTTTCACCGCATTAGATGGTAAAACAAAATCTATATCTAAATATTTTCCTGTAAAAGCTTGCGGCGCGTCTCTTAGTAAAAGCGCATCTCTTACAGCACCACCCACCATGTAAGCTGGTTGTGGCAATAACTCCAAACTAAAGGGCCAATGTTCTGGCAATAAGGTAGAAGGAACGAAAGCATTCATTGTAATAAAAATAAACCCAGCGATTCAGCAATAACAATTGCGCTTAAGCTAGATTAACAATAAAGGTTCCTGGAATTGGTTCGATTATGTGTATTTGCGTGAACTGCCACTATGTAGACC
>NZ_BAAFZH010000076.1:0-109549 GCF_054684315.1 Scytonema sp. NUACC21
GCCCACTCTTCAATCAGTTTTTTGTCAAATAGACCGCGAATTACACAAATTCCGTCTCGGTTTAGCTCTTGCGCGAGTCTATCTAGGTCGCTAGTTGTATAGTTAGCTTTTTTTAAACTTTGAACCATTTTTCTATCCTTTTCAATTCAGAATTTGAGAGTCTAATTTGAATTAGGCTCCCAATAGTAGACTTTTCAATATTCGCGACGGCTTTGCTCCGCAGCTTTTCGCGCTTCTAATAGTCGTGACTAAAAGAGATTTTTTACTATTTGAGCAAAAAGTGACGAGATATACAAAAATTGTAATTATTCCTTACAGTGGATGTATTTCTAGTGGCAGCCACGCCTTGACACCATCAAATGACAAAGGACGCTCTTCACGAGTCAGTATGTAACGCTAAATATATGACAGCTTAGCATAAACCTCAAGTAAACCATTGGTTTACATTCTTGTACCTGTAAACTATAAGAAAAATTCAGCTATTCTTTGGCGAGCGCATTAGGTTTTGCGTCGTTGTTTCTTAACTTGTCATATTTATACATACACAACAATTTACATAAATAACGTTGAAATTACGGATAGATTGATAAAATATTTATACCTAAAATTTCAAATACTAGATTTTATGAAAAAATTTATCACTTACACGATAGGTTTAAGCTTAATGTTATTTTCAGCAGATGCCTATGCAGGTGATTCAGGGTATGAAGTTTGGTTAAGCGATCAAGGCAATACCCAGGGAATTACAGCAGCAACTCCGAACGGAGAGTATGGTGGCAAAGTCAGGATTTATGATAGCGCAGACTTAGAACAAAACCCACCAGTGAACAATCCGTTGGTATTGGATGTAGTCACTGACTTATTCCCAAATGCGTTAGCAACTACAGGGTCTCATGTCAACAGAATTCACGGGATTATCCCAACTCCAGATAACAAATATATGACGCTAAATTTTGTAGCTTCAGGACACTTGGGAATTGTAGATGGGGAAACAAAACAAGCTGTGTGTCTCTTTCGTACTACTCAAACTAGTACTGGTAGACAGAATCATATGTCTACAGTGTCTCCAGACGGGACAAAAATCATCATCGCTAACCAGAATGGGCGAATGCTAGAGCGAGTGGATATTCAAAAAAATGTTGTGGGAGAAGTCACGGTATTTAACTATAATGCTGATGCCAGTCTTGATATGATTGGCGGAACGGGAAGAGTCTCTGCTCAACCTATTGCTGTAGATATCAATCCAAATGATAACATTAACTGTACTATAACTGGAAACGTGGCAGACGGACAGCCTTCCGAGACTCCCAATGGAAAGCCCAAACAAAGCTCAGGAATCCGCCCAACCAATACGGTAATTTGTCCAATTATTTCTGACAATAGCAAGCATAGCTACGTGACTTTAGGCGGTGGCGGGATGTTTGTAGTTGATATCACGACAGCACCAATGAAAATAGTCGCTGAATATGATGCGAATGTAGTTCGTGCTGCGGGTTGTGGAGGTCAATCCGCTGATGGATTTATGATGCTAAATACTGGAACCTCTGCTCCAGATGTTTCAGAATTTACAGTCTATCGATTTACCCAAGACTATCCTCTAGCACCAAGCTATAATCAACCCAATCAGCCCTTGCCAATTGCTGTCTGGACGGATTCTGATAATGGCAAGATTATACCGGGCAACAATCGAGATGCACATGGAATGGTCATCGTCAACACTTTAAGTTCAAACAATAGTAAATACCTGCACCAGTTCGATCGCATACGCAATAATGTCGAAGTATTTAAGGTAAATGCTCCTTGGGATAATCTCTATTTTCGCCATGAAGGAACATACAGCTTGACAACATCTGGAGCGTGTGGAACTACTTTAGGAACAATGCACGAAAACGATCCAACCCCCGATTTGGCCGATGTGTCTTTAGCCAGTAATAAAATTTATGTTGCTTTACGGGGTCCACATCCACAATCTGTAGCACATGCAGCAGAGGGAAGTTGTCCTGGATTGGGAATTATTACCCTGTCTCCTGATAAGAAGAGCGGTAAATTAACAAATGTTTTGCCAACCATGATTGTGAGTGGGGATAGCTCAAAAAACTTGAGTGACCCTCATGGAGCCATTGTGCGTAAAAAATTAAATTAGTAACCCTAGGCAAGAATCCTTACCTAGGGTTAACATCTTTATGAGTTATTGAAAAACTACGTTTTTACGAGCTTGCAACCTTTTGCAGAACCGTCCAAGTTTGGGAATCAATAACTCCATTGACAGGCAATCCATGCTTCTGTTGAAATGAGATGACTGCTGAAAGAGTTGCTGTGTCAAAAATACTATCTGTAGGCAGTGTAGAACCCTGAGCATTTAGCAGCTCCTTCAATTGAGTTACAGCAGCACCAGAATCTCCCTGTTGCAAGGTTATTTCGGTTTTAGAGGAAGTCAAATCCTTATCATTCTGCATAACTCTCTCCTCCTAAAATTTGTTCAAGCCTTGATAGATTGAGTGAAACACTTCAAAAGAAAATGTTAATTTCAAGTGTGGTGATTCTTACACCTGCCTACTTCCTACTTGTGATAGATAAATTTAATTTGATTTGCGAACAAATTAAAAAAATAGCCTCCCCTAGTTTTGAGTGGAGGCAGATGATTTAACATGATGCGAAACATTAAGTTTCAGTGTTACAGTCAATACAATTATTATCTTCTTACTTTTGACAGATAAAAATTATCATTTTCCTACTCCCCATTACTCCCTTAGTTTGATAAGCATTACAGGGCTTGAGTTTAGTGACAGTAGTTTGCTGAGAAAAATCAGACAGTGGTGTAAACCAATGGTTTACATTTCCGTGCCTGTAAACCATTGGTTTACAAATTGATGGACTTTTTGACAATGAATATCATTAGCAAATGCTGATTGTGAAGTGCTAGCCCTCATAGCACTGATTTGAGAAATTTTTGCTGAACAATCACTTTAATCTATCGTTTTGAAAACAAAGAGTATTTGCTCTTATAGTTTGGTCAGCGTACATTGAAAGACATCTGGTAAACACAAGCATTTGCAGATATAAACCAAAGCGAGCTCGGACATCGCTAGTCAGAAGATTGAGGAGAAAGAAAAATGCACTCACTCGTTACAGCCATTCCCACCGGTATCGCAGCTTTTACAGCCACAAACTTGGATGATTTGATTATACTGACGCTGTTATTCTCCCAGGTAAATGCGACTTTCCGCCGTCGGCACATCGTAATTGGTCAGTACTTGGGCTTCTGTACTCTAGTAATTGCCAGCTTAATTGGTTTTCTCGGAGGCTTAGTAGTGCCATCCCATTGGATTGGGTTGCTAGGTTTAGTACCTATCACCATTGGGATAAACCGTCTGCTGAACCCTGAAAGCGATTCATCATCTCAAACCGAGTCAGAAACAGAATTGTCTCGTTCTTCTGCCTTTTCTAGTTTTCTTTCTCCCCAAACTTATAGTGTCGCGGCTATTACCATCGCTAATGGCAGTGACAATGTCGGTATCTATATGCCATTGTTTGCTCACTCTGCCCTTCCTAATTTGCTGGTAATCATTGGAGTCTTCTTGTTACTGGTCGGGGTTTGGTGCGCTCTCACATACAAACTTACCTGTAGACCTGCAATCACCAATATCCTAAGCCGCTACGGCAACAATCTTGTGCCTTTTGTATTGATTGGCTTAGGTGTGTTTATTATCTTAGATAGTGCCTCACTGACTCCAATTACCTTGATGGTTATTTGCTTGAGTTTAATGGGACTTATCAAAACCCTTCAAAATGCTAAATTCAAAACTCAAAGTCTGTAATCATTAAAAAACATGAAGCTTTTCCGAATATCTTTAGTGGTCTTAGTACTTGTGCTTAACTTAGTTATTGCTTTCCCTTCTTGGGCAAAAACTTCTTCTTCCTTAGTTAACAATCCCGATGAGTTTGAAGTTGGACAGAAAGTCATTTGGCTTTACAAAGCTCGTGCAGACTTTGCCGATATCCACAAAATACCTGCTGAAGTTGTTAAATTAGGCGACAAGCAAGTACAAATCAAGGTACGCAAAAACAACGAATTTATCAATCGTTGGGTGAATCGAAATAAGCTTGAGAAGTTTCACAATGTTAAAGAGAAATAGAGACAGCCACACAACGGGCAAACTACCGCCGTGAAACTGGAAAGACGTTGGGTGTTTATGAATTGCCGTATATTACACGGGTAGGAGTCGTTTTCTGAGTTGAAAACTTGTTCTTCCTCTGAATTTATTCAAAACTCACTTTTCATTTATCTAAACTCTTTTGGCATATACTTTAGAACGTCGGTCTGATGAACTGCTTCCCTGCCCAATTAAAATACTCATCAATACAATTACTACCCCAATTAGCTGAACTAACGTGAATGTCTGTTGTAGAAAAACATATCCAACAATGGTTGCAATAACAGGGCTTAGCAACCCTAGATATGAAACAGATGTAGGTTTAAGTTTATCAATTCCTCGGAACCAAAGGGCATAAGCAAGCCCAGTACCAATTAGACCTAGGTAAATAAAGCCCAATAAATTGATTCTTGAGAGATGAGTGAACGAACCTTCGATCGCCAAAGCAATCGGTAGTAAAACAATTCCGCCAACCGCTAACTGCCATGCTGTAAAAACAAGTAGAGACACTGGACGTTTCCACCGTTTAACTAATACAGTTCCCAATCCCATCGTGACCGCTCCAGCTAGCGCAGCAAAAATGCCAACACCATCAAGACGCGCATTAGGGTCAAGAACCAACAACCCAACACCAAGAAAGCCGACCGCCGCAGCCAAAATAGATAGCTTAGATGGTTTTTCACTCAACATTAGCCATGAAAACAGCACGACTAACAACGGTTGAATAGAACCCGCCGTCGCTGCAACTCCCCCCGGAAGACGATAAGCAGCTACAAACAACAGCGCCTGAAAAAGTCCGATATTCAAAATGCCCAATATCAAAATGCGCCACCACCAAATACCTTTAGGCAGTTGTCTCAACCCTATAGTTAACAAAATACCAATAGGTAGCGATCGCAATGCAGCCACTAACAACGGGTGATTAGGTGGCAAGAATTCCGTAGTCACCGCATATGTCGTTCCCCAGATAATAGGTGACAAAGATGTCAGCAAGATGTTTCGCAAGCGAGCTGTAACTGCCGTCATAGATTTATTTCAACTCTAAAATATTTTACGTTTTTGCACAAAGTACATACCATGTTCATTTTTTAGCAGCAACCAAAGAAACCCCAATAATAACGAAAACGACTCCTGCTATGCGTAATGGAGTAGCTGGATACTTAGTAAGACCAATGACACCAAAATGATCTAAAAAAAGTGCTGCAATCATTTGACCTGCAATTGTAAGCGCCAATGTCAATGCTGCCCCAATTTTAGGTGTTGCAAAAATAGTTGACCAAACATACAAAGTTCCCAAACAGCCTCCTATCCACATCCACCATGACGTTTGAGACAGCGAAGCCCAAGTAGGAAGTGAATAACGAGCAAGAAAACAAATAGTAAGTGATGCAATAGTACCAGCAAGATATGAAATAAATGTAACTTGCATTGGCTGACCAACATAACGTTTTAAAAAAGCGTTAAGAGCAACCTGAACGGGTAAAACAGCGCCACCGACCAGCGCTGCCATCAAGTAAATACTTCTGGGGCTCATAAAATCTCACTCCAAAAACTCAACAAAAAACTATTAAGAAGATTTTGTATATTTTAAATGCTGGTAAATCAAGAATCTATGTAATAACCGGAAGTTAAGATATAAGTTTATAGATCGACAAGAAGCGAACGGGGAGCAATTTGTCTTGTAGAACAGGCGTTTCACCTGTTCCACAATCCTTACCGCACTTAGTTGGAATCTACTGTATTAATTGCATCTGCCAATTCGCCAATGCCTGTCGGTTTGAGCATACTGTAGTGATCGACTTCGAGGTTTATGACCGTCGGAACCTTTTTAGCATACCCACACCGGCTCTCAATAAACGAGTAATCATCACCATTTGCCTTAAAAATAGTTAGAGGCGCGGCAATCTGCCTCTGGGCCAGTTCGTGGAATGTGTACTTCACTTCATATGTCTGATGTACAATTTTAATTATGCGTTTTACTAGTTCCAAATCAAGGTTTTTATACCTTGAGCAAATGAATGATGCGAAACTGTCTTCATCCTTTGCCACCTTCAAACACTCCTCCAGTGCAGGGTCGGTGATACTGCGTGCAAAAACCGAGAAAAGAATTGACACGTAAGCTTTATTGCCAAATACAGGTTGATAATCACGAATAACTTTGTTCTCAAATCGAACCTTTGGCGACCCCGGAGCAATCAAAAAGAGATTTTCCACCTGCTCACCGGACTGCTCGAGCTGGTAGGCAGCTTCAAAAGCAACTCGTGCTCCAAAAGAATATCCCCAAAGCGTATAAGGTCCAACTGGTTGAATACGTTTTATTTCCTTAATGTCTTCTGCAGCCATTTCACTAACCGAGGAAAATGGTTTCTCTCCTTGGTTAATTCCATACGCCTGAACACCGTAAAAAGGTCGATTGATATTTACTTTTTCTGCCAGTAACTTCAAATTCATTGGATAGCCACCAAGTCCCGGCCAGCAATAGACGGGATTCTTTACTCCCGTAGAAGATAAGCGTACTAGACGCGAAGAAGGTTCAAGGTCATCACCGTCAACCTTACGAGCCAACTTCTCAATGGTTGGAGCTTCAAAGATAGTATGCAAAGGTAAGGTACAATGAAGCTCTTTATTAATTTTGTTGATCATTCCCACCGCAATAAGTGAGTTTCCGCCGGATTCAAAAAAATCATCTTGCACCGAGACAGAATCCCACTTCATTGCCTTCTTCCAAATCTCCCCTATGTGCTGTTCGGTATTTGTACGAGGTGAGATGATGGGCCGTTCGGCTATTTCGATATTCACTTTGTCCGACACGAGCAATGCTTTAACGTCAATCTTACCATTGGCAGTACGAGGTAACTCGTTCATTATTACGATCTTGTTAGGCATCATGTAATCAGGCAAAAAGTTGCGTAGGTCATCTTTCAGCAACTCTGCAGGACCTTTCATCTGAACGGCGTCTTCCTTCATCCCCTCGCTGATTAACTGCTCATGGCTCACGCGGCCACCAACACAAAAGTAAGAAGGACCTGGTTCTTCATGACTAGCGCTTAGTATCTTTGTTATCCGCTTTGCTGCAGGAAGATCGTTACCAGTCTCAGAACTGTATCCCGAAGACAATAAACCAAGATTTCGATCGTTCATCTGCAGATATTGCAGCTTTCTGCCAAGAGCAATATAGTTCGCCCATGTATCGCTGCTTCTACCAATCATTGTGATTCCAAAACTTGCTTGTTCGTAAGTTCGCTGATTGATAGCTATTACATGCTTCTTTAAGATGAGGTCATCTGAGATTTTTTCCAAGCGACCATCTTTGTATTTATATTGACCTGCAGGAAGGTCGGCAATTTTTCCAGGATGACTTTGCACATAAATATCAACAGAATCCGGCGACAATAACCCAATCTCAGGCACCAGGGCAAAAGTCCCTAGATAATAATAGTCCTCCCCTGAACATCCCACCTTATCCTTTACATCTGGCGTGCGATCGCTATCGGAGATACTAAGCTTATATGCTGGAAGAATTTCGTCAAACAAACCCAACATATGACCGGTTTCAATTTCAAGTACCTCTTGAATATTGTTTTTATAAACTAGCTCAATAGCTTTTTTCTTCCCAATAAAGTGTATCTTTATTCGTGCCTTTTCTGCATCATCTATTTCATTTACTAGTATTAATTGATGGTGTAGTGGGTGGTAATAATAGTAACCGGGCTTCAAAGCAGCTACATTAACCAATTCGAGGTACATTTGCGTTGCATACAATGCACCTGGTGATGCATAAGCGTATTTAGGCAATAAACGCTCGTCACTATGGAATTGCCCGAAATATCTTAATATTTGACCTAATTCTGTGAAGCTTAACGTATCCAAATCATGAGAATTAACCAAGCTGTAGGTCTTGCCATCAGTAATTTGTCTATCCAGTATCTGGAGAATATCAGCTTTGTGAACAGCACCTCCCTCAAATAAACGGTAGGATTTCCGAGCAAACGCTAATTGCCGGTGTTCTTGAGTTGGTGTTTTACCAGGAAGATCGATCGCTATCTCGTTACTGTTATCGTCAGTATTCCTTAATCCGGGATTGGACACCTGAACTTTAACTTGAAGCTTATTTGCCTTCGACTGATGGTGCTCTCCGTGGTTCCCTTGATCCATCAAAGCAGCTTCCTTTGGGCTCAATTCAATACAAGCAACCAAATCAGAGTATCCGGTACGGGAATTTTTTTTAACTAAGACAGCTGCATTCTTAACCCAATCATGCGTCTCAATTATCTGCTTTATTTCGTCAAGCTCAACCCGAAAGCCTCTAAGTTTTACCTGATTGTCTGAGCGACCAGCAAATTGAACAGTACCGTTTGCATTCCAATAAACCAAGTCGCCAGTCCGGTACAGTTTGGTACTTTCAGAATTTGTTGAAAACCAGTTATTGACAAACTTTTCTTGATTTAAGTCTGGTCGATTAATATATCCGCGTGCAAGCTGAACACCGCCAATATATAACTCACCGATTTCCCCAACCGCTGCTAGCGATTGACTGCTATTGAGAATGTAATACTGAGTGTTGTGAACGGGAGTACCAATCGGGATTGTATTAGAGCAATCAGCTATGGTATTTTTATCAACCATAAAGGCGGAGGCATTGATAGTGCATTCCGTCGGTCCATAGAGATTAATTAAGTCGCAATTTGGCAGCGCTTCAATACATTGAAGTGCAAGTTTTTTTGATAGCGCCTCGCCACCACTAAATATCTGCGTGAGTGATTTGCAATTATGAAATGTGTCCGTGTCGAGCAGCGCTTGTAACAGTGTTGGAACACATTGCAGAGTGGTTACACCATGTCGGATAATAGTGTCAATTAATCTTTCAGGATCTTTATAATCCCCAGAACGGCTCATAATAATTTTACTGCCACAAGAGGACGCAAGAACTTCCCATTGTGCTGCATCAAAACTTATGGGTGTTTTTTGCAGAACAACCTTAGTTCGATCCAACTTGCAAACAGTTCGCATCCAATTCATCTGGTTGATAATACTGCGGTGTTCGATCATCACGCCCTTCGGCTTTCCCGAACTTCCAGAAGTATAAATGACATAAGCTAAGTTTTCTGAATGCGATCGCTGGTAAAGTTTTTCCTGTTCAAGGATACCGTATGGAAGCTCAAACTCTTTCGCCTCTTCGAGAGTAACAATTCGGGTACCTGAGGGCACCAATTCCGCCAATCTACCCCGCAACTTTTCCTGTGTAAATACAATTTTAACACCTGCATCCTCGACCATATATCTCAATCGTTCTTCGGGATACTCTGGTGATAACGGTAAATAAGCGCTACCCGAGAACAGTATGCCCCAAGTTCCAACAATTAACTCCAGCGAAGGTTCAACGAAGATACCTACACATTCATCAACAGCAACACCAAGATGCAAAAGATACACACCCAAACGCGAACTGATTTCAGCAAGCTCCTGGTAAGTTAAACATTCATCATCACAAACAACAGCTACTTTGTTGGGCTGAGCCTGGGCTTGCTCTCGAAACAAGTCAAGAAGAGACTTTGTTATCGAATCTTTTGATTTTGTGCGCTCGTAGTTTTTAATAGCCAAATTCTCTGTTTGCATAATCGCTCTTTAATTTTTCTCAACAGTTTTCGTTTCAGCCTAATAGACACGAAATCATCAAAACACTAGTTTGAAGAGTTTAGACGGAAGTCATGTAGAAACCCTCAATAGCGAGATATAAACATCGCAGATATCAACAGTTAGTTTAAACAGTCTTTGTGTAAAGAGAATAATCATATTTGACTTCTAATTCTCTTTAGTATTTCTTACTTCAAAAGCTTAGAAAAAATGGTTATAAAGCATTTTGCTCAGCGTGCTCCTCCGAAATTTCTTTAATGAATTAATCCTACAAATCATCCCAAGTTTCGTCCATGAAGGTAAGTTAAGGACTTTGATTTCAATAAATTGAATTAAAACTGTAGATAAAATCAGATTTGTTAAGAAGGCAGAAGTACCCTCGTCTGAGGGCAGTAAGGATTGAGCAATGCACGGCAGCGAACTCGTGCAAGCGGTTGGTTTTCTCGACTAAAGCAATTCAGCTTCAGTGTACCGCCCCAGACAATGCAGTTATCGCTACAGTCTTTGATTGTAGACACATAGAACTACCTGGCATACTAAGGTGTATAATGAACACATTTGAAATTCTTAGCTGAGCCAGTGTGAGCTAACATCACCTTCGATTCCAGCACGCGTTGCTGCATTTTTCACCATATGAAAGACCATACTTGGGCAAAGATAGGTGCTCTTTTCTGAGACGAACAGGGAGTCATCCTTTTTTGCATTGCCCTTAAGGTCACAAATCTCTTTCCATATACCTGCACTTACTAACACGGTGATTTGTCCACCCTCACCACGGGGCTTAAGGTCACTTTAAGTTTTCATCATAAAGATGTGAAACTTAAGAATTAACTTAGTGACAGAACATTCTTCATATTATTTTCTCCCTCGTTGCAACGCACCCAATTCCCCCTTGCTTCTTCAAAAAACAGTGCAACTTAATGTTTCTTAGAGTTAACTTTTGTCTGCCCTTTATATCATGTTCGACTCATTACTTACGATACACAAATTCTACCCCACCCCGAAGTTCGCTCAACTCTGGGAACCCCCGATTTTATCTTCAATACTGGGACAATAACGCGGTCCTTTGGCATCAACCCACCCACCATAAACTGGGGACAGGTGCAAATTTTCCCGAATCAAGCGATGGGTTTCTGGCGTAGTGCGGGTAATATGACAGGGTACCTGTTCCCGTTCTATCCATGCCTGTGGGTCAAAGCTGAACCACCGAACGTCTTCATCTCCAGGTTGGGGTGCCATCTTACTAAAATCTACCGAGCGCTTATCCACTCGTGCAGGAGTCCCTGTTTTCAATCGTCCTGTTTCAAATCCCAGGCGATTGAGGGTTTCTGTCAAACCTTCTGCTGCGAATTCTCCCGCACGTCCCGCCGCCATCGATTTATTGCCAACCCAAATCCTTCCTCCCAAAAATGTGCCTGTTGTCAAGATAACTGCTTTGCACTGGAAGGCTACACCAAAGTAAGTCTGAACGCCGACAATTTCATCGTTAGCGCCAAGCACTAAATCTGTAGCCATGCCTTCGCGAATTACCATGTTTTCCTGATTCTCAACGATCCCCTTCATGAGTGCTGCGTATTCTCTTTTATCCGTCTGGGCGCGTAATGCCCAAACCGCAGGTCCACGCGAAGAGTTAAGAATGCGCTTTTGCAGGTATGTACGGTCTGCCATTTTGCCAATTTCCCCACCAAGGGCATCTACTTCATGGGTCAGCTGGGATTTCGCAGGACCACCAACTGCTGGGTTACAGGGTTGCCAAGCAATTTTATCCAAGTTAAGTGTCAACAGCAGGGTACGACAGCCCAAACGTGCGGTAGCAAGGGCTGCTTCACAACCGGAGTGTCCGGCACCGACAACAATAACATCAAAAGCGTCTTGGAATTCAACACAAGTGGGCAGGGTCATGGTCTAAACAAAGCAGCAAGAACTCATACTTATTCTAACTGCGATCGCCCATTCTGTTGATTGATACGGGTTTATCTTAAAATTCCGATTCTATAAGTTGCTATACTCTCAAAAAAGAGATTTAAAAGAAGTTGTTTGAATGGCTGAGGAATTTTGTACTATGCATTGTGCTTTTGCTTAATTTGATAATATCTTTTTAAAAATAAATTCTAATAAAATATATTATTATTTTAAGTCGATTTATATTTTTTTATAAAAAAATAACAAAACTTGTAAAGCTTCGTTTAATATCAATATTAAGTCAATACTCTAATTCTAGCTAATTTCAATAGGAGTAGGAATGAGAATAAATAAAATTACGTACCACGATCGTGAATTAGAATGGGAATTTGAACCTATTGAATTTTCCAACTTAACTCTTTTAGTTGGTGCTTCTGGAGTTGGAAAAACTCAAATTTTAGAATCTATTATGAATTTGCGAAAAATAGCTATGGGCAAATCATTAAATGGCATAGAATGGGACATAAATTTTACAGTTCAAAATTATAATTATCAGTGGAAAGGAGAATTTGAAAACAAAAAGGTAACTTCTTTGATTATAGAAGATGATAGATCGGAAAAGGAGAATTTTAAAATTATTCGAGAAGAACTGTATCAAAATAATGAAAAAATTGTAGAAAGAAGTAGTAACGAGATAATATTTCGTGGTAATAAATTGCCAAAATTATCATCTTTTAAAAGCATAGTTGAAATCTTGAGTGAAGAAGAAGATATTGCTCCAATCAAAAAGGGTTTTAATAAAGTTATTTATAGCGAACAGTCAATAGTTATAGCTAAATCTATCAATGCAGCTTCCATTAGTATTTATGCATCACTAGCTAAAAATGCTTCTTATTCCTTGGAAGAAATTCAAGAAATGAATTTACAACCTCAGACAAAGTTAGCAATAGCTTATAAGTATCTTCCAGAGGTTTTTACTAAAATCAAAGAGACTTTTATAGACATCTTTGTTCAGGTAGAAGATATCAAAATAGAACCGGATGATAATGAAGATGATTTTTCCAGATTTTTAGCGGAATATCCATTCATCCATATAAAAGAAAAAGGGGTAAATCATTGGATTAATCAAAATCAAATTTCTTCAGGCATGTTTAGGACACTTTTGCATATTAGTGAACTTTACTTATCTGCAGAGGGGACTGTAATATTGATTGATGAATTTGAAAATAGTTCGGGGGTAAATTGTATTGATGTTGTTACAGATATATTATTAAGAAATAGAAATATACAGTTTATACTTACAAGCCATCATCCATATGTTATTAATAATATTGAAATGGCGCATTGGAAGATAGTAACTCGTCGAAAAGGTGTGGTAACAGCTAGAAACGCAAAGGATTTTAACTTAGGAAAATCCAAGCATCAAGCCTTTGTACAGTTAATTAATCTTGATGCGTATAAGGAAGGGATAGCAGTAGGATGAATATCTATTTTCTTGTCGAAGGCAAAAAAACTGAGAGAAAAGTTTATCCTGCTTGGCTGAGTTATTTACTTCCAGAACTACAACGAGTTCAAAGTTATGACGAGGTAGATAAAAACAATTACTACCTATTTAGTGCAGAAGGCTATCCTTCAATTATTTACGAACATCTTCCTAATGCTATTGAAGATATTCGTAGCAATGGTAAATATAATTATATGGCGATTTGTTTAGATGCAGAAGAGAATACTGGAAATGATTTGAAACAAGAAATTTATGATTTTTTACAGGCTGATAAGATTCAAACAGGAAATACTAAGCTTGCAATCATTATACAAAATCGCTGTATAGAAACCTGGTTTTTAGGCAATAGAAAAATTTATCTAAAAAATCCCCAAAGTAGCCCATTGTTAGAATATACGCGTTATTATGATATTTCAGCTAATTGCCCAGAGCTTATGGCTAAATATCAGGGATTTAATACTCATGCTCAATTTCATGAGGCATATTTAAAAGAAGTTTTTAGAGCCAAAAATATTGCTGATTCCAAAAACAATCCCGGTGATGTGCTAAAGAAACACTACTTAGAGCAATTGTTGAGAAAAACTCAAGAAAAAACTGAGGATTTACCAAGCTTTCAAGAATTTATAATTTTTTGTAATAAAATCAAATCAGAATTATCAATTTAATTTATTTTTTAGCTATAAAACAGTCTAATACTAATTCTCTATAAACTGGCAATAAATGATTAAATTTCGCTTCTTGGTGTTCTTGGCGTCTTGGCGGTTCATTTTAAAATTAAGTACATCTTCATGGAGAACTGGTATAAGTTTTATGTTTATGACAATGAGTTTTAATTAGAATATGGTAAAAAGCGTAGTTGCACGGTTTCACGAAAAAGATGATACAAGTTGTAGAGAAGCGCCATGGCGCGTCTCTAAAAGATTTATATGTATCACGATCGATGTGAAATGGTATTACATATTTTATATTTAATTAAATAAAAGATTATTTTAAATGCAACGAATTATCAAGAAACTAGCTTTTGTTGCTCTGATTGTCATGATAGCTTTCACTCTAGTTACCAGTCATGGGGTTACCCGCGATCGGAGTGCGAGCCTTCGACAAACACAAGGTTGCGCGATCGCTCCTTCAACAAATAGTTCTGGAGAGCAAAAACCGCCCTGTACAGATATGCCTCAACCAACGGTATCTCTTTCTGTCATTACTCCACCCACTCCCAATCTCAGCCTGCCTGAAAGAGAGCGCTTTTTAGCATTAGTGACATACAACTTGCCAACTCTCCCCAATCCCAACACATATGAGTACACCTTGTTACGTGCTTACGGTGCTGCATTCATAAATCAACAGACAGGAATTAAACTTCCGCCAAAAGTCGTATTTAGCAACGAACAAGAAACAAAACAATTTCAATCTTCCCTAAACATGGGTAAAGTGAATAATACCAATAACTGCTACCTACAAAAATCAGCAGCAGACGCTTTAAATAGATCGAGAGCAGAAGTGCCAATTCCTCTAAAATCCGGTTATGGTGCGAGTGATTGTACCCGCAGTTTTGCAACAAATTTGAGGTTTTGGCAAAAGTACGCTAACAACAAAACTTTAGAACGCGTGCAAAAAGGTGAGGAAACAAATATTCTTGGTGTTGTTGCACCACCGGGATCGTCGCAACATCTTTGGGGATTGGCGATCGATTTAGGTGCCACTAATGCTTTGCAGGAACAGGTTTTAAATTTAAATGGCTGGTTTCGGACTGTAGAAAGAGATACACCTCACTGGACTTATTTGGGTTTGACGCCAGAGAAGTTAGTTGAGTTCGGTTTTCAAAATAAAGTTGTTGGAGGAGTTATTTATTGGTTAACACCACTTTAGTTGTAGTTGTAGGGTGGGCACTGCCCACCATGCAGAAATGATACTTGTTGGCAGCTTTTTTGAGTGAGTATCTGGCGCTAAAGCGCAACTACGAACCATTTTGCTACAATATGTTACATAAATTTAGATATTGTTTTGCAGAAACGTATATTGCAGCTAAATTCCCATGAAGATGGTTCTGAAGTCGGACATTCCAGAAGCAACTCGATTGTTTTCCAATCTCGAACTCTACGGAAATAAGCTGAGTCATCAACCGGGTAGCGTTTTGGGAAGCACCGCCCTTGTTGCTGGAACAACTATCGGTGCTGGTATTCTTGCTCTACCTGCGGTGACTTTGCCTTCTGGTGTAGTCCCATCTACAGTCCTGCTCATCGCTGTTTGGCTTTATGCTTTGGTTTCGGGTCTTTTGATTGCGGAAGTGACTTTAAACACGATGCGTCGTGTGGGGCGTCCGAGTTTGGGTCTGTTGGTGATGGTTGAGAGTACCCTAGGTTCGTTGGGAGCAAGAATTGCTGGTGGGGCTTATCTTTTCTTGCACTACGCTTTGCTTGTGGCGTATGTTGCCCAAGGTGGAAATATTTTGCTATCCGCAGTAGAAAAAGTTTGGGGTATGCAAAACGTTTTGCCTGCATGGGTAGGAACTACAGCGTTTACTCTCCTCTTTGGAGGCATCATGTATCTTGGGAGAGAAAAGTTTATTGAGAAGTTAAATAGCGCTTTTGTCGCGATTGTTCTTATTTCATTTGCGGGATTATTATTTTTAGGGTCAACCCACCTTGAAACATCTTCTTTCTTCTTTCAGGATTGGAGAGCACTTCCTCCTGCTATCTCTGTTATGTTTGTAGCGTTGTTCTACCATAATGTTATTCCAACAATCGTGGGTCAGCTTGAAGGAGATGCCCGCAAAGTTCGTCAGTCTATCATCATTGGTTCTGCTATTCCCCTTGTGATGTTCTTGGCATGGAATGCAGTCATTTTGGGAAGTGTCAGTATAGATACAATTCAGATTGCTTCTGGGAGCAAAACTTTTGACCCACTCGAAATTCTTCGCTCTGGGGGTGCGGGAGAATGGTTGGGCGTGCTTATCTCCATTTTTTCAGAGTTCGCGATCGCAACATCATTCATTGGATTTGTTTATGGGTTGCTGGATTTTTTCAAAGATATTTCATCTGTGTCACCCAATGACCCCTCCAAGCGTTTGCCCCTTTACTCTCTAATTCTTTTGCCCCCTTTGAGTCTATCAGCACTCAATCCCAATATCTTCCTCACTGCTCTGGATTATGTTGGAACGTTTAGTGTTTCAGTTTTAGGGGGAATTGTTCCTGCGTTAATGAGTTGGAAGCAACGCCAAGAGTCGGAGGGCTCAAACAGTATGGCTCAACCCCTTGTTCCTGGTGGTAAGGTGACGCTGGTTGTGATGATGGGGGTTGCTTTAGCGGTGATGGGAAAACAGTTTTTGTAGGTGAGGCGGGCGGGATGCCCACCACAAAAGAATTGCAATGCAGTTGCAAATAGCAATCATTAGAACACAAAGCTAGTCCTTAAAACGCCAATAATGGCATCGGGGTTACGATTGTCGTGGTTGGGCGCTGTTAACCAGAAAATTCCAGGTGTGATAGAAACGTTGTCGTTTATCTGGAATCTATAAAATGCCTCAATGTGGAACCCTGTATCGCGGTCGGATCGGTTCCCATCTGGCAATCCAATGGCTTGGGCTACTCGCGAGTTACTGGTATCTACAACTTTAGGCTGCATACCAAAGACGATTCCACCCAAATTACCTTTTGCCCCCAAGTCGGGAAAAGCCAAGGTGACTGCATAGTTGAGCACTTGCACATCTCCTCTGTTCCCGGTGCGGTTTCCATCTGCATCCACACCTAAAAGTCGTGCATTAGAATACCCTACCCAGCCTCCTATTTGAAAGCGATCGCTCACTTTATAATTAGTTATAAAGCCATAGTGGTTCGCAGAGACTCGGTCATCTATACCACTGGTATTAAAAGTTCCTGTACTGACTTTAGCTGCATTGCTACCTGCAAGGGTATCAATCCCAAATTGCGGTGTATAAGTGTTCAAGTATACTAAGCCAGCAGTCAGGTTACCCCCGTAAAGAGTCAGCTGACCAAAGGCAGTGTAGCCTCCATTGAAGATACCCGAACTTGCACCTGGTAAATTTGGACCACCCGTGCTGTTTGTATCTTGCCCCACGTATCCACCAGATAAAACAAGTGCATCTGTTATTTTAAAGCTCAATCCAGCTCCTGCTCTTTGTCCCATTGGATATAAAACGGGGTTAGAGTTAGCAAAGTTGGAGATTGAGCCTGTGGCAAAATCGCTGAATGGGCTAATGGGGTCTGCACCTAAGTAAGTTGGATCTGTGATCCCAGCTGCAATATAAAAGTTCAGCCGATCCCCGACAGGGAAGTTATAGCTCAAGTCATGAAGTAAGATATCGCTATTGTTGTCGCTTTCAGAGGCGAAAGACGCTAACAGACGCGTTTCATCGGAAAAGGCATTGGCAAAGGTAGAGGCATATCGTTGAGGTGCGCCGTAACCACCACCTCTGGTGTTTGTAATGTTTGGTCTGCCAGCGTTGAGGAGGCTGAAATTACTTGCTTGTAGCCTAACACGCAAGCGATCGCTACCTGAAAAGCTGGTATCAAAATTCAAGCGGGCGCGGTAAAAGAACGCTGTATTGTTGACTTCGCTAGCATCGTCTCCAAAAGCATCAGCCAGATAAGTAATAACTTCTCCGTTGAGTTTGGTTGTTGTCGAAAACTGCTGTGATTCCAGTTTGGCGGTGACTGCTTCTAATGCGTCTACCCTACCGCGCAAACTTGCTAGTTCCGCTGCAAAGTCTTCTTGTAATTTTTGTAATGTTGTTAAATCTTCTTTTGTCACCAAGTCGCTGGTATTTGTTGCAATCAGTTCGTTCACTCGCTCAAGACAAGCATTGACACCAGCTGCAAATTCATATCGGGTGATGGCGCGGTTACCTCTATAGGTGCTGTTTGGATACCCTTCAATACAGTCATAACGTTCTACCAAGGATTGCAAAGCAGTAAATGCCCAATCTGTAGGTTGAACATCTGATAGCTGGGAAACTGATGTGACTTGAGCAAGCGATCGCGTCTTTTCCTGCTTGTCGCTATCTTGTAAGCTACCATCTACTATTTGCGATTGCAAATTGGGATGGGAAACGGGAATAATTTGGATTCCTAAGGAAGTATCTTGTGAAGTTTTTTTGACTTGTTCTGTAGAAAGCGTAAATTGTGATATATCTGTTTTTTGCTCCGCTCCTGTATTTTGTTCGCCTGCAAGAGTTATTTTTGTCGGCAATAGCCCATGACCCAGAACAGCAAGACCAATACCAAGTGTGTTCCAGAACAATTTAGACATTTTTTCCTCACACCAATTTATAATAATTTTCTCTGAAGTTGCACACGATTTTTACCCCGCCTAACCTCTCCTTCTGGCTACTGAATCGCACCAGTGGGGGAAGAAAGATTACATTTTGTGTCATTTTTTACTTTCTCAATCCACACATCATATACTTCAGCCTAAGTGTGTTAATTCAAATCGACGCACCTCGCCCGATCCTTGAAAACCTCATAACTTCGTTAAGGTGTGTCGATGGCTTACGCTGTAAGACTTTCAGGCTGCAAAATTGACCATTTTGGGAAAATTTTTGATAGTTTTTTAGAGGTGCGTCGATTGAGGGGTCTGAAACTCGCTTGTAGTAAGGTTTCTAGAAGTGAACTCTTTACACGTCCCTCGCCCCGAAAGGGGATGGAAACTTCAAACCATGCCAGGATTATGGAGCCGACAAGAAGACTTTACACGTCCCTCGCCCCGAAAGGGGATGGAAACTTTCCTGAAATCGAAATCCGGATCGATTTTTTTCATATACTTTACACGTCCCTCGCCCCGAAAGGGGATGGAAACAATTGTTTCTCCGCAAGAACTCGAAGGAGAGATCCACCTTTACACGTCCCTCGCCCCGAAAGGGGATGGAAACACAATGGTACATTCCAGCAAGATTAAGCTTGCAGTAATTCTTTACACGTCCCTCGCCCCGAAAGGGGATGGAAACTCTACCAGCGCTAGGATGGAGGCATCCGCCCTGGTGTACTTTACACTTCCCTCGCCCCGAAAGGGGATGGAAACTCAATACGTCCTCCGTCAAAGTCGCGTCAACGTCGGACTTTACACGTCACTCGCCCCGAAAGGGGATGGAAACTATTCTTAAATCCTGCTTCTTGCCACTCTTTACAGAAACTTTACACTTCCCTCGCCCCGAAAGGGGATGGAAACTTCGTAACATGACGCATAATGAATTGCCTTGGCTGGAAGCACGTGCGGGAAATAGTATCATTACGCACCAGTCTCTGAAAGAATATTTCAAGACTCAAATTGTCAACGACGGGGATGAGTAATAAGAAAATAAAATCTCCTGCAAGAGAAAAAGGAAAAAAAATAAATTCTCCTCAGGAGGTTATAGAAAAACCTCCAGAGCAGCAGAACCCCATTTTTTCCTTGCATTATCTTGACGGAGATTACTGCTTAACAAAATGCGAAACAAATGACCAAGCTACCTTTGCTCGTAAAATCCATAAATTAAGCAAGTTTACTTGGGCAAAAATACAGTCAGATGATAGGCATAGTCTCGGTTATGAGAGAATTCCAAGGCATTGTTTAAAAGTAAATATACCTAAATTTCTCAAAGAAGACGCGAATCTCATTGCTTTCCGTTTTCATGGAAAAAAAGCAATGGTTGGATATCGAGATAGAGCAGTGTTCTATGTTATTTGGCTAGATCGAGATTTTACTCTATACGATCGTAGCTGACACAAGAACACTATATTTTACATTTTGTTTTCAATAAGACTAATATTGTTGGCAAAGCCGAGGGCTGGGGCGCTTTCGCCCTATGGGCGAAAGCGACGACTGGGCATTTTATTATCTGGATCTCCCTCATCTGTGCGATCGCCATCTCACGGATGCTCAACTCCTGTTTATTCTTGAAAACATTAGCTATTTCTATACTTTCAAAAACCGTGAATATGCAAAAATCATGCTGTAATCTGCAATAATCTAAATTGTAAATTACAACGATATAGATATAAAACAAAGATGGCTAGCAATACTCAAGACGAAGAGAACAGATTAGGCACTTTGTGGTTATTTAAGGAAAAATTTGGTTTTAAACAGCTTCCAGTAGACATAGCTTATGAATCTTATTACAAATCGCTGCTTATTTGTGCTAGTGGTGATGGAACACTAGCAGATGAAGAAAGAGATTGGGTGATTGGATATGCCTATGCCTACAATTGCAACCCTGCAATCATTGAAAAACTCAAAGTTTACAAGACTGATGAAGATATCGAGACAGTCGTTAGTGGACATTCTTCAGTCGATGAATCACGACGTTTCCTAATTTATGATGCAATACAAGCTTGTTGTGCTGATGGAGAATATAGTGAAAAAGAACGGGCTATAGTACTCAGAGCAGCAAAGAAACTCGGTATTTCTGACGACGTATTTCAACAAATTGAAGAAATCTATCTAGAAACAGTCGAACTCCGTAAAAAACGGCTGGCAGTAATGTATCCCGATGGTGGACCTTTATAATTTTAAAAAATATCACACCGAAGAGGACAAGGGGCAGGTCTGTGCTGGGGGCAGAGGGGAGAACCCCATACATAAATGTAGTTGCTCTGGAACAAGGACGTATTCTTTCTCGCGCTTACCCGCCTCGAAATAAATGTTTTCTATTCTACGCATAAATAAATAATGGTGCTTTAATCCCTGCTGGCAGGGGAAAAGCGAATTTCCCCCTTGCTAGCTTAACTTGCTTTTGCACGATTAAGTTTCTGACGCTTGACTGGGGCTGTCCAAACTTCTAAGAAAGAGAAAAATTGGGATGAAGCCAAGGTTAGAACTAGATAAATAATGGCAACGATAGTGTAAACCTCGAAAGCACGGTAAGTATCAGCCACAATTAACTGACCCCGCCTAAACAGTTCCTCAAAGCCTATAACTGCGACAAGGCTGGTATCCTTCAGTAAGGTGATGAATTCATTTCCTAATGGTGGGATCATGCGACGCATGGCTTGGGGAAATATAATGTAACGCATTGTCTGAAATCCACTCATTCCCAAGGAACTTGCTGCTTCTGCTTGTCCTGGTTCGATAGATTGAATACCAGCACGAACAATTTCAGCTATATACGCCGCAGAATTGAAGCTGAGAGCTATCACAGCAGCGACTAAGCGATCGAAACGCAAAGGTATGCCAAAGTTTTGAGCTAGTGCGGGTAAACCAAAGTAAATCATAAAAATTTGCACTAGCAAGGGCGTACCCCGAAAGAAATCAATATATGCGCGAGATATCCAGCGTATGGGAACAATTGGCGACAGTCTTGCTATTCCAATTAAGGAACCAGCAATTGTGCCTAAAACAACAGAAAGCGCAGTAATCTGTAGTGTAACTAAAGCACCACCAAGCAAATCGAGAATAATCTTTTGGTCTAAAAACATAAATATTTGTCATTTGTCATTGGTCATTGGTCATTTGTCATTGGTCATTGGTCATTGGTCAATTCCAAGTCACTCTAGCACCACAGGAAGCATTGCTGGGATCGATATCGTTGTGTTGGCACAATTTGACCACCTCGGGATGATCTTTTGCCAGCGATTCAATAACGATTTCTGATTTGCCGTCTTCTGATTGCTTAAATGCCAAATGGTGACTGGTACGGTGGGAAAACCATTTACCAGCGCTCAATTCAAAAAACTCTTTTATATCCATGAAAGAAACTACCTTTCCTCAAAATCCTGATTCTTCCCACTTCTTTAAAGGTAGCAGGAGGTGTGAAAGTTAATCGATTTTTAGATTTTGAACCGCTGACAGATGCAGATGGACGCAGATAATTTTCTTTTCTATCTGCGTGTATCTACGTATATGAGCGGTTACAGCTTATATTTTGCTTTGACTTGTTCCAATCAAAAATCTCGGATTTTTTATTAAGACTCGCCCGCTTCTTGTAACCGCTTGAGGGATATCCTTGAGGCTTCAGCAACGTGGGGATGGCTATCTTTCTCTAAGTATTTCAAGGCAGAGACACTCTTAGGGCTGGGAAGATGACCCAAGGCTTCAGCAAGGCGTTGGCGCACTAACCAATCTTCTGATTGGGCGAAGCGCAGAATTAAATCTACAGACTCCACATCTTTGATTTCTCCGATTGCTGAAATCGCTGCTTGTTGTATGACAACTTCCTTACTATCCAAAGCCTTGATGAGGATATCACGAGCACGCTTGTCTTTTAGGTTACCAAGAGCTACGGCTGCACTAAACCGTACAAGCCAATCGGTATCCTCATAAAATGCCCGCATTAGAGGTTCTACAGCTCTCCGATCGCCCAAGTATCCTAAGGCACCAGCAGCATCAGCACGAATGCCATAATCTGGATCGTTTTCTAGAATTCGTATCAAAATAGGGTAACATTCTTCTGTTTGCTTAATCCCTAAAGCAAAGATTGCCATTGACCTAAGTTGGATAGATTCGTCATCCAACACCTTTTTAATCAAAGGGACTGCATCCTCTGCAGGAATATGCCTCAAAGACGCAAGGGCTACCATGCGATCGCGTAAGTTGGAACTGTCTAACTGAGTGGTAATTTCGTCTATGCTTGGGGCTGACATTTAGTTTAAAGTGCTTGTGGTATTTCTGTTTATATTAAGTATCATTACAAATTTAAGAAATAATTGTGATGGGGTAGCGGTGTGTATATCCGTAACAAGCAAGGAGAGGAGTTGCTCAAGTATCAACCGCCAAGTCGCCAAGAACGCCAAGATTAAAGTAGGTAGGGCTAAAACCCACCAACAACCTTACTTAAGAACTTGAAACTGCCCTAAGTGTTCTTCTCCTTGACGTTTCTCCATGCTTGAGCTAAAGCAAGAGCTTCAGTAATTGCCGAATCAGCAAAGTCAAATCCGATAACTTCAAAACCGCGATCGGCAAATAGCAAAGCATCATAGCCCCTTCCACACCCCAATACAGCTATGTGTCCTGGAGTTGGTGCTGCTGTTGAACATAAAAGGCTTACAAACGGCGGTGGAGCTTGTCCCAAATCCCAACGAGTCGTTCCTTCTTGATAGCGTTGCTCCCAATATTGTGGGTGTTTGACTGAAAGATCGGTCATGACTTAACAGTTAGCAAATGACAAAGAACCGTATTGGAATGAAGTTTAACGTACATCATTGGTAACTTAACAAAAAGTCAATTTGTCAATATCTCTAAAATAAAGAAATAAATTTATATCATATTCGACTCATTACTTACGATCCGCAAATTCTACCCCACCCGCCTAACGCCACACAGAGCGTAGGAAGAGATCTCTTGGACAAATAGCCTTAAAAATGCGACAAACGGGAATTATCCATCAAGGTTTTTGCTCAAAAGCATGGAGGCGCTTACCTCATCGTGAGATGGAAGCAGCTAAAGCTTATGCCAGAAAAATTGCTGAATTAGCCAAAAAATGGCATTGTTCTGTAATTAGCTTTGAGCATTTGGGAAATCTCAAACCACAACGTGGTAAATATTCTCGTCGTTCCAACCAAAAAAGAGCTTACTGGTTGAAATCCAGAATTTACCAAAAAACTTGTCGAATTGCTTATCAAGATTATGGCATTTTGACTACACGTGTAAATCCTAGAAATACTTCCTTTGCGCGATCCTTGGGGTCATCCAGTTTGGCGTAGTAACGAGTTTCCCACTACCTTATTTGATTTCCAGAATTATCAAAGTGGCGCAAATTTTGTGGGAACCGTTGATGGTTACCTAGGGCATTCGGGCTTAAACGCCGCACGTAACATCGGGCTAAAAGCGATATGGCGGCACAGAACTAACCTTGTATTTCGAGTTCGTTGTACAAGGGAAAGCCTAAAACAGTAATGTTTCAGGTGTGCAATGAATCTAGAACGGGTTTGCGACTCCCACATTCATTGTACTAGGCTTGGGTAGACTGCCTAAAAGTTCCTACTACACTACGCTCTCACTGGTTGAGGCTACGCCTCAATTGCTAGTAGCAGCGACTACAGAGGAGCCGAAAAAGTGAACAAATATATGGTGCTTGACTACGGTTGACTCCATTATTTGGCTACTCTACTGACATTGTTTGCTAAAAATCATTGATGATTTTGCCGTTCTTTAAGTTGCAGCATAATTTGTGCGTGAATTTCACGGGTAATTGGATAAAAATACGTTAAAACTAGACCGCAAATCAAACAAATTGCGGGAATAGGACCAGTGGCAATGCGGATGGCAAGAAGCGCTGATTCTGGTTGTACGGGTAGTGCGCTTTGCCCAGCAACAGCCTCTTTAAAACCCGATGTTTCTAATGATATTCCTACTAAAAATAAACCAAGTGCCAAACCAAACTTTTGCAGCAGAACCATAAAGCCATAAAAAACCCCTTCACGGCGCTGTCCGGTTTGCAGTTCATCCAGTTCAATTACATCTGGCATCATTGACCAAGGAATGAGATAAGCGGTAGAAACTCCAACACCTGCCATAACTGATAAAACATACATTAAGCCGATTTGATTGGGCTGTAAGAAAAATAGCCCTGCTTGTGCTATCAGCCAAAAACTCATTCCCATAAAATAAACAACTTTTTTCCCAAGTTTCTGACTCAAAGCACTCCAAACAAATAGCATCAGAAGGGCGGTTCCTTGGACTCCCATGAGTGCTGTCGGGACATCCGATTCTTTCAATCCCATCCAGTTAACAACAAAGTAGGGAATAATGCTTGCTGTAATTTGTACGGCTAACCAGGAAAAAAGGTATATACCAATCACGAAGAGAAAAGGTCGATTGCTAAAAGCAATTTTGATTTGTTCTACAATAGGTAACGATTCGGGTTCTTCCTGTGAAGTGCGTTTTGCTTCAAAAGCCATGATGCGATCGCGGACACCCCAAATGCACCAATACAGTCCCAATATTGAAATGATTCCACAGATGGCTGCTAGTACTGCGTATTGCTGCTGACGGTTAGCAACGTTATCGAAAACAACTTTTGCAAAGAGCAAGGACACAATGCTACCACCAATGGAAAAAGCAAAACGAAAGCTATTAAGGCTAGTGCGTTCGTCATAGTCCTGAGTCAGTTCTGGCGTCATTGCCGTATATGGCAAATTGACAACAGTGTAAAATACTTGTGATATTACACCAATCAGTACGTAATACCAAAACAAAGCCCAAAGGTTAGCATTGGGATTGTCACTAAATCGAGGTACAATCCATTGCAAAAAGAAGAAAACACCAAAAGGAACCGCACCATAAAACATCCACGGTAGACGCCGACCCCATCGAGATTTCGTTCTGTCAGTGAGTACACCTACAAAAGGGTCGTTGACTGCATCCCAAATTTTGCCAATCAGCAATATGCTACCAGCCAAACCTGCCGAGATACCAGCAACATTAGTAAAAAAAACCATCAGAAAAAATATGCTTATATTTGCAGTTACTGCTGGGCCTAAATCACCTGCACCAAAAGCAAGTTTGGTTTTGAAGTCTAATTTTTCATTCTCATATGTTTGTTGCGAATGAGCACCTGCGTCAGAATTGTTCATAAATCTTTAAGCTTGTAATAAAATCAACTATGTTGCATATAGTCATTTGTACAAGTGGCATTTATCATTTGTCACTTGTCATTTGTTCTACCAGCCACCAACGACTAACCACCAACGACTAACCACTAACTAACATGCCAGACCTTTACGTTTCTTGGTCAGATTATCACCAAAAAATTGAACAACTGGCTGCTCAGATTTACCAGTCTGGATGGGAATTCAACCAGATTGTTTGTCTTGCTAGAGGGGGACTGAGGGTTGGAGATATTCTCTCCCGTATTTATAACCAGCCCTTAGCTATCTTGGCAACATCATCTTACAGTGGTCCGGGAAAGCAAGAAAGAGGCGATCTCACATTTTCACGCCACTTAACCATGACAACTGAACACTTAGGCTCTCACGTTCTTTTATTAGATGATTTAGTGGACTCTGGAATTACTCTCCAGAAAAGCGTCCCTTGGCTAAAAGAAAATAGTCAGTCCCCCATAGAAGAAATTCGGACAGGTGTCATTTGGTACAAAGCTTGTTCTGCGATCGCACCCGATTACTATGTCGATTACTTACCCGACAACCCCTGGATACACCAACCCTTTGAACGGTATGAGTTAATGAATCCATCGGATCTCTTAGCAATGGTTAGTAGTTAGTGGTTAATGGTTAGTGGTACTTTTTAACGACTAACGACTAACTACTATCTACTAAGCACTAACCAAATTGGCAAAGTGAACAGAAACATAGCTGTTCCCATTGCTAATGAGGTCACTGCAAGATCGCGATCCAGGTCGAAAGTTTCCGCAAGAACTAATGTAGCAAAAGCTGGAGGCATTGCCATTTGCAGTATCAGGACTTGTGCTGGTTCTCCAGTTATACCCAGCATCGGGATAATGCTACTGACTAATAGGGGAACTAGTAGCATTTTGATGCCTACGCTCGCGCTAGCCCTTGGCAAACTGCGCCAAGAATTGAGTTTGCTCAACCGCATCCCAATTAACACCAGGGATAAAGCAACTGAAATCCAGGCTACGATCTCTAAAGCAAAATTGATGGGAGCGGGAATTTTAACCTGTCGGAACAGAAGACCAAATCCAAAACTCCATAAGGCTGGATTGATGAGAATTGCCCGAGCTACCCGCCCGTGGCTTTGGACATTATCGCCAAAACGGGCTGCTAGGGCAACACCCAGTCCGTAGGCTCCTAATGTTGTCCCAAGTAAATCGTAAAACAGTGCCCAAGCAAAGTATTTTGTACCAACTATTGACAGTATGACAGGATAACCAATATAACCTGTGTTACCTACCATTGCCCCTAGGATAAAACTACCTTGAGTCGGTTTCTGGGGTATGGTTTTGGTGAAATGGGTTTGCCCTTGAATTCCTAGCCAAGCTAAAAATCCCCCTAGTAAAATGGCTAAGTAGGCGATCGCGGGCGCAATCCAAATTGGTCCTGACAAATCAGCTTTTCGTAAAAAAATTACAATGCTTATCGGTACTCCTACCCAGAAAAGGAATCGACCCAACTGGGTAGGAACTGTGGCGGGTAACTTGCGTCCCAGGATATATCCTAAAAGGACTAGACCCACTAACATGAGGTACAGTTCTTGGAGTTTTATCAAAGCTGGGACTTAATGAGTGCAGATGTAAAATATTACTGAATTTGTTTTCTTTTATCCAGTTTACAATTTTTATGGTTATTCATCAAAAGCAGGAGTGGATTCGTGAATAATGCTGGTTTTTCCGAACAACCACAAGAAACACCACCTACTAAGAGTGAAGATATTCCGGTAGCCTTACGCGATACTCCTGATGCAAGCTCCAAGGTAGGCGTCCGGTGGTTAATTTGGTTGGGTGGAGGAATAGCGGGATTTATCTTAGTAGCTGTGATGAGTGGGTTGTTATTCTTATTCATTGCGTCTAAAAAAACAAATAATTCTCAGCCTTCTGCAGGTTCATCTCCTGCAATTTCATCAGATTCTGGTGATTCTACCAAATCCAAAAACCAGGTTTTAGGGCATTTTGAATACCCAGAGGCTCCTATTGCTGAACTTCAACCGATTTCTCGTGATGGGCGCATTAGAATGAGAAAAGCTGCTTCAGAGAAGTTTCAAGAGATGTCAGCAGCAGCAAGGGCTGCAGGTGTGGTTTTAGTTCCAATTTCTGGCTTCCGCTCGGTGCAAGAGCAGACGCAGTTATTTTTTCAGGTCGGGAGAGAACGGAATCAAACAGCTCCACAACGGGCTGCTGTAAGTGCTCCCCCCGGCTATAGCGAACATCATACAGGTTACGCTGTGGATATCGGAGATGGAGCAGCACCGTCAACAGACCTTAACACCAATTTTGAAAAAACCAGAGCTTTTCAATGGCTGCAAGCAAATGCAGCACGTTTCAGCTTTGAATTGTCTTTTCCCAAAAATAATACTCAAGGTGTCAGCTATGAACCTTGGCATTGGCGTTTCGTTGGCGATAGTGATAGTTTAACAACTTTTTACGGAGACAAAGGTTATAAACCAGCTCCTCAGGTATCGCAATAACCCCCACAGGCTTTTACCTTGAGGAAAGCCTCCCGGAAGCATATCCCAATGACACCCCGTTTTTCGGTGATAATAGATGGCATTACATACTTCCCTCATATTAGTTGTGCGAGGATGCCCACCAGATTTGGCTGGTGGAATCATCTAACACTGTGAAAAAACGCCCTAGTCCTCAGTCCCTATTTTTTCAATTGCCTGCTTTATTGGCTGGTTTCTGCGACTTACCGGGAGACTTATGCCGGAAATGCTCTTCCAGTACTTGCAGTACCATTGGAGCAGCAACGCTACCACCACCACCGCCAGAGTGTTCGGCAAATGCTAAAACCACAATTTCTGGCTTATTAGCAGGAGCATACGCCCCAAACCAAGCATGGTTTGCTTTGACACGGTTCTTCCATGCCTCAGCAGTACCGCTTTTACCAGCAGTTGGAGGAATTGATTTCACGTTGAGTGCTTTACCCGTACCCTCAGTGATAACCTTTCGCAGCCCATCCTGCAAAATTTTAACCGTACTTGGCTTCATATTGAGTGACTCACGCCAGGTTTTTGCGTCTTCGTTATCTTTAAGTAAGTGGGGTTGCACTCGATAACCACCGTTTGCAGGGACAGCAAACATGACAGCAACTTGTAGCGGTGTGGTTTGTAAAGCACCTTGACCGATAGACATATTGATACTATCGCCCACAGTCCAAGGCATTTTCCACACTCTTCGCTTCCATGCTTCATCAGGAACGTTACCTTTCGCCTCTTCAGATACAAACTCTATACCTGTTTTCTTACCAAAACCGTATTTACGCGTCCATTCAATCAACGTTGGACCGCCAACTGCCCGACCCACTTGGTAGAAAAAAGTATCGCTACTCCATGCCATAGCCCCTGTAAATCCTAAAGGACCGAATCCAGCATGGTTCCACTCACCAAAGGTCACCCCACCAACGGTAAGTGAACCATAGGTTTGTAATATTGTGTTGGGGGAGAATTTACCCGATTCTAGCCCAGCCGTTGTGGTGACAATTTTAAAAGTACTGGCGGGTGGGTACACACTGCTGACAGCGCGATTGAGCAAGGGATGGTTTTCGCCCTGTACGCTTTCCCAATCTTTTTTAGAGAGTTTTTGTTTAGAGAAAATATTTGGGTCAAAGCTGGGGTGAGAGACCATTGCCAAGACAGCACCGTTCTTTGGATCAAGGGCGACGATAGAGCCATTACGACCTTTTAAAGCTTTTTCAGCTGCCAATTGCACGTTCAAATCTATAGTCAGGCGAATGTCGTTCCCTGCCTTTGCCTGTTTTTCTCCCAACACGCGGATTGGGCGACCCCTACCATCTACTTCTACTTGCTGTCCGCCCCATTCACCTCGCAATGTTTTTTCATAGGCTTTTTCCACACCCATTTGACCAATGACATCACCGAGTCGGTAGCCGTCCTTTTTCTTTTCTTTTAACTGGTCGGCAGTTAATTCCCGTGTATATCCTATGATATGAGCTAGGGCAACCCCATGAGGATAGTGGCGTACTGCTTCCGTATGGATTTCTACGCCTGGAAGTTCATGTTCGTACTCCTTCAATCCCGTAATTTCCGCTTCATTGAGGTCGCGGGCAATCCGCACGAGAGAGGAGTTAGCACCTGCTTCTTCCAATTTCTCAACAATTTCCTCTTCAGGTTTATCTAGAATTTTAGACAAACGCGGACCCACAATTGACCATGATGGCTTTGTGTGTGCCATAGGCCACAAGTATACTGAACGCGGGTACCGAGTCGTTGCTAACAACTTGCCATTGCGATCGAAAATGTTGCCTCGTTCTGGCTGTTTGGGAATCATCCGAATCCGGTTGTCTTCTGCTCGTTGCCGAAATTTTGCACCTTCAACAATTTGTAAATATACTAACCGAGCGCCAATGCCTGTTGTCAGCAGCAAGGTAAATATTATTAAAAATAAAGGTTGGGAACCGCGTCCTACAGTACGTGTATTTCTTTTTTGAGTCAGTGGTTGAGGTGATTGCAGTAGTGCCATATGACAAACAGTGATTTCAAGAATAGCATTGCGCGTATAGGTTTACACTAAAATAATACCTAGTTTTACAAGAAAACAACTAGGGTGGTGTAGCCCCGATAGAATCTTTGAGCTATATAGAATAAACCAAAGTGCTATCCGCAATCTGCTTGCCAGAATACATCAAATGACGTCATCCATAGCAAATTACGGTTTTTACTTAAAATTTGGCTCAAATCGTAATACGGAACAGGAGACCAAAGATACTTTAAATCATTTTTATACTCTTGTATCAGGAGTAGCATTGACGTTGTCAGAACAACAACGCATAAATTACTCAGTATGACATGAAGTATAAAGGACTTCACTACGCTCCGTCATTCCTTCATCCATTCTTTATATTGATAGACCTTATTTGTCCTGCCCTATAGATGTACGGATACGGCATTGAAGATTTTCAAAAATTTTTTAATAATATTTATAGTAAAAACTTATCACTTATTACCCACCGCTAATTCCTGCTTGAGTTTTTCAAACAAGTGTTTTTTCAAAACGTCACCAAAAAAGCAGATGTGGCGGGAATTCTAGGGAAATATCCCTTTCATGCTTGTTCTTATCCGAACATTGCATAATGTAAATATTGCATCAAAGTGATACATATTCTTCATATTGCGAGATATTTTGTAACGGCGTATACGATTTGAATAGCTGGACGCGTTTAACGTAGGTGAGTGTAAGCAGTTGCAAAATCAACAAAATAAAGGTTTGAAGTTGATTGGCGACATTCACGAAATGCATAACTAGCAAATTTGTCCTGACTCAATAACGTTAATAACAGATATGTCTTTTACCGTCTAACAAGTTATGAGGTCATAGAATTGATTTGTATTGAGCAATTTCGCTCCTAAAACTTCTTATTACAAGCAAATCGTAGCCTCAAGAGGTAAAAACCTCATAAATCAGATATTTGTTCTACCATTTCCACATCAGAGTTGTAGCTCATTTGAATAAGAACTGTAATCGCACCAAAATAACCAACTAATTAACAATTTGCAATGAGAGTGAGATCATGACTGATACAGCATCTACCTCCACAGCTAGCCTCAATAAATTTGAGAAATTCAAAGCAGAAAAAGATGGACTCGCCGTGAAGGCAGAAATTGCAAAATTTGCGGCTATGGGCTGGGAGGCAGTAGACGAGACGGATCGCGACCATAGGCTGAAGTGGGTAGGAGTTTTTTTTCGCCCTGTCACTCCAGGCAAGTTTATGATGCGGTTGCGGATGCCTAACGGTATTCTGACAAGCGAACAAATGCGAACCTTAGCTGAAGTCGTACAGCGTTACGGTGATGATGGCAGCGCAGACATTACCACTCGGCAGAATCTCCAACTCCGGGGTATCCGGATTGAGGATTTACCAGAGATTTTTGAGAAATTTCATGCTGTGGGGTTAACTAGCGTTCAGTCAGGGATGGATAATGTCCGCAACATCACAGGCGACCCTGTAGCAGGGTTGGATGCAGAGGAGCTATTTGACACGCGAGAGTTGGTACAACAAATTCAGGACATGATTACCAACAACGGTGAAGGAAACTCCGAGTTTACCAACCTCCCACGCAAGTTTAACATTGCAATTACCGGTGGACGGGATAATTCTGTTCATGCGGAAATCAACGACCTAGCTTTTGTACCTGCCTTCCGAGAGGAGGGGGAGAGTGGGGAAGAGTCCGAGGAGGGAATCATATCTTCCCTGACACCCCAAAAGAGATTTGGCTTCAATATCCTAGTAGGTGGATTCTTTTCTGCCAAACGCTGTGAAGCTGCAATCCCCCTGAATGCTTGGGTTCCTCCAGAGGATGTTGTCGCTTTATGCAGAGCGGTTTTGGAAGTGTTTCGCGATAAAGGCTTGCGTGCAAATCGACAAAAATCTCGCTTGATGTGGTTAATTGATGAATGGGGTCTGGACAAGTTTCGTACTGAAGTCGAACATCAATTGGGTAAGCCATTGCTTAGCGCTGCTGCACGGGATGAAATTGACTGGGAAAAACGCGACCATCTTGGAGTGTACAAGCAAAAACAATCAGGATTGAACTATGTAGGGTTGCACGTTCCTGTTGGGCGTCTCTATGCCGAAGATATGTTTGATATTGCTCGTTTGGCAGAAGTTTACGGCAGCAGCGAAATTCGTCTGACAGTGGAGCAAAACCTGATTATACCTAACATTTCTGATTCCCGTCTCGAAGCATTTTTCACCGAACCCATCCTTGATAAGTTTACCTTTAACCCCGCTCCTCTGACGACGCCTACTGGTGGATTCGCCAAGCCATTACTCGTGCGATCGCTCAACAAGGACGCACAATTCGCCTACCCATCCATATCACTGAGAAGCTCAACAAAATCAAAAAAGTGCAGCGGGAACTCGCTCAAAAGTTGGGCAGATCTCCCAGCCCTGCGGAAATTGCCAAAGAACTGGAACTAGAACCCGCCCAGATTCGAGAGTATTTGAATATGGCGCGTCAGCCAGTTTCATTGGATGTTAAAGTTGGCGATAACCAAGACACTGAATTGCAAGAAATGCTCGAAGATGAAGGACCATCTCCAGAGTATTACATGACTCAGGAGTTCTTGCGCCAAGATTTGAACAATATGCTATCAGAGCTTACCCCCCAACAGCGCGAAGTGTTAGCCCTGCGCTTTGGGTTAGTGGATGGTAACGAAATGTCTTTGGCAAAAGTTGGCGAACGGCTTAACTTGAGCCGCGAACGGGTTCGTCAGTTAGAGCATCAAGCCCTTGCTCACCTGCGTCGCCGTCGTGCTAACGTCAAGGAATATGTCGCTAGCTAGTGTAGAGACGTTGCATACAAGGTCTGTAAAAGTTGGTATGCAACGTTTGTACAACTTTAATCTTTATAAAATGCCTCCTGAGTTCAGGAGGCATTTTTTCTTTTTAGTTCTTAGTAGACAGATACTTATTTGTCTACTTTACAAATACCTCATTATATGTACTTACCTAGGTAGATTGAGACCTAAAAACATAAAAAGAAATTTGGCAAAATCACGGAATATTTCCGGAATTCACCGATATCCCTTTGTAGTTACCTCTTGTCCAAGGCACCATCAGATGCACGCGATGCCAACAGTGCTAAATCTCTTAAAACCTCACAATTCCCAGAGCCAACTATCAATTTTGCGTCACCCCCACGTTTCATTACACTCACCCTATAGGCTCAATCTAATGGATGAAGCATAAATAAGTGAGCGGTGATACCTTGAAGATTAACAACTAAAGTTTAGCCGCTGTTTAGTTTCTGAATAGATAATTTTTCTAAAAATGCAAATCAAGCTGTTGGTGGAGCCAACAATCCCGACCACTCAAATACAGTACTAATCGGTAACAGACAACAATAGCAATCTTTCACTAGGAGAAATAGGGTTAAAAATATGAGACAGTACCTTTTCCCACGTCAGTTGGGGTTACCCCTTGTTGGCTTGCTTTTCGCACTTGGCACCTTTGCCGATCGCATTCAACCTGCACGCAGCAATGAAGTGACCTATGCCAAGGTAACAAATCATTCAACAAAAGTAAATACAGCTACTTCACAAATTTTTGACTCCCAAACATTGGTAAAAAATTCTGCAGTTGCACCTAGTAAAGCGAAACTTCCACAAAAAGATGGGACTTACCTCTACGGTCAGTCACCAAAACCCAGTCAACTCGGACAAGGTTACATTGTATTTGAGAAGCAACAGGGTAAAGTTATTGGTGCTTTATATATGCCCCATTCTGAATTTAGTTGTTTTAACGGCACACTCGATTCTAGAGGCGAGTTGGCAATGACCGTGACAGGATACCCCGGTGACAAAAGTCAAACTCAAATTGCCACAAACAGCAACATACCTACTTTGATGGATGATGAACCAAGCGTTTATGCCCACGAAGTAGGACTGCAAGAATATTATCCTCTCAATGTCAGTGCTAACGATCGCCGTATTTTGCAAATGTGTAAAAACCAATTATGAATTATGAATAATGGATTGTGAAAAAACATAATTCATAATTCATAATTTATAACTAATACTCGATTCCTGGCTGTGCTTTAATGCCTTGATCGCGGAAAGGGTGTTTAACTAATGTCATTTCTGTCACCAAGTCAGCTCGTTGAATTAACGCTGGTGGTGCGCCTCTCCCTGTAAGAATCACATGGCTGCTATATGGCTTTTGTTCCAAGCCAGATAAAACCTCTTCTATTTTTAAGTAGCCTAGTTTTAAAGCAATATTAATCTCATCCAAAAGTACTAATTTATAATTTGGGTTGCGGATATATTCTAAGGCTTTGTGCCAAGCGGCAACTGCTTTTTCAAGATCCCGATCTCGATCTTGGGTTTCCCAGGTAAAGCCCTCACCTAAAGCATGAAATTCTAGCAAATCACCCTGCCAAATACTGAATACTCTTTTCTCGGAAGGTTCCCAAGCTCCTTTAATAAATTGAATAATTGCTACTTTATATCCATGACCCAGGGAACGTAACACCATTCCCAACGCTGCTGTCGTCTTGCCTTTGCCATTACCAGTATTAACAATAATTAACCCTTTTTCTTTCGACGCTTGAGCAACTCGTTGTTCTTGAACTTCTTTTCGTCGCTGCATTTTTTGGCGATATTGCTCACTAGTTAAGGAAGGATTTTCTCTCACAGCTGCATCACTGGTTGTTTCCCAATTTTCATCTGTTTGCATGGCGCTAATGTTGAGATTATGGATGAACTAGAACATTTTATATTGAGCAATCGAGCTGAATCATGGGTAATAAAAGTAGAATTGCAGTGATTCAAGGCGACATAACACACCTACAGGTGGATGCGATCGTCAATGCAGCAAATGAAGAATTGATGCCGGGTAGCGGTGTGTGTGGCGCTATCCATCGTGCTGCAGGTGACGGACTTTGGGAGGAATGCTCAAAACTCAGACCTTGCGAAACAGGTGATGCCAAAATAACCAAAGGTTATAATCTTCCAGCAACATGGGTGATTCATACCGTTGGTCCTGTATGGGAAGGTGGTAATCATAACGAGAATGAGTTGCTAGCCAGTTGTTATCGTCGTTGTTTAGAATTGGCAGTACAATATCAAATCAAAACTATTGCTTTCCCAGCTATTAGTACTGGTGCTTATGGCTTTCCCATCGAAAGCGCTACTGAGATTGCTATAGGTGAGGTGAAAAAATTTTTGCAGAGTAATAATTCTTTGGAGCAAGTGATATTCGTTTGTTTTGGGCAAAGCGTCCATAATTCCTACTTAAGTAGGATGACACGTGAGTAGGGATAAAAGTTTGATAAGTTTAAGTTACTAATTTAATTATGTCTTTTGGAATGTAAAAACTCGCTTGCCCATTACCATAACCAAGGAAAAAGAACCATATAAGTAAAGGGAGATAAAGGAAAATAACCCCGTGCAAGTTACTTCCCTTATCTCCCTCCTCTCCAAGATTCCCTCTCTTACATGGGCAGATAAAGAGCTGTAAACAATAGCACTTGTCGGGCTCCCAATCAGTATTTTGTTTGGATGAGTTTGGAGTGCCTATCGTTTACAAAGGGTTAATATACGACAATTTACCTATCGTTGTCGCTCTCCTAGAGTTGAGTTTCTAGCTAGACTAAATATGGGGGTAACACCTGTACTTTTGGCTAGGTATCCCCAGCAGGTAAGGTATACAAAGGCATTGAGGTCATAGGTGAAACAGATTCCTTTGGATATTAAGAAAGATTAACAATTCCACGTTTGAGGGCGAGGATGACTGCTTGCGTCCGGTCATTGACTCCTAATTTGCTCAAAATATTGTTGACATGGAATTTAACAGTACTTTCAGAGATACGCAAAGCAGCACTGATATCTTGGTTATTCTTACCAACTGCCATTAAGCGGATGACTTGTAATTCACGATCGCTAAGTTCTGGGTTATTCATCCGTTCTGCAAGTTTTGCTCCTACTGTGGGCTGAAGATACTTCTGGTTACTAACAACCGTGCGAATAGCTGCTAAAAGTTCTTCTGGCTCAGCATCCTTAAGCAAATAACCCTTTGCCCCAGCCCGCAATCCGCGATAAATATCTTCATCACCGTCAAAGGTTGTCAAGACAACAATTCGCGCATTCTCAAACTCAGCGCAGATAGCAGTAATGGCGGCAACACCTCCCATTTCAGGCATTCGCAAATCCATGAGCGCCACATCAGGCTCATACTCGCGGAACATTTCTAAAGCAGAATACCCGTTCCGCGCCTGTCCAACAACTGTCATATCTGGCTCTCGCTCAATCATTGCTGCTAAACCCTGTCGTACAACAGGATGATCGTCAGCAATTAGGACACGAATCGTATTTTTCGACTGGTTCATAATGCCGATTGCCTTCCACTAAACACTAACCAAATTTCTGAAAGTTCTGAACCACGATCTCAACTTCTGTCCCCTGTCCGATTTGACTTTGTATAGTCAGTTGTGCGCCAATGTGTTGAGCTCGTTCTTTCATTCCCAAAAGCCCATAACCTTTACTTACCGACACATTATCTGTGTCAAATCCCCGTCCATTGTCTTTGACCCGCAGAAGGCACTGTGTTTTTTCATACACGACCTCAATTCTGATTTCACTAGCTTTGGCATACTTGACAGCGTTAGTTAATGCTTCCTGCCCAATCCGCAGCAGGTTATTTTCTACCTCCGTTGGTAAGGGATATACCTTACCTGTGACTTGACACATAATATTAGTGCCGGAATATGATTTCATTTGCGCTGTCAATCGATTGAGAGCACTATACAAGTCACCGTCCTCCAACAATTGCGGGCGGAGTGCCTCTACCGAACGACGTGCCTCTGCCAATCCTCTACGAGCAAGTTCCCGTACCGTCCTAATATGTTCTACTACCTCCTCTGAAGCACCTGCCATTACCCGTGAAGCGGCTCCAAGCTGCACTATAATGCCCGTAAAAGCTTGTGCTAAGGTATCATGAATTTCTCTTGCCATACGGTTGCGTTCTTCTAGAACAGATGCTTCTTCAGCTTGTTTGCGCTCGGTGATGTCTTGACCAATACCGATAATCGTATCCTTATTCAATCGAATATTTGCCCAAGAAGTCTCCACATAGCGTCCCGAACGAATCCTCATTTTAAAGTCTTGCCACTTTCCAGTGGCTGCTATCATATGTTCTAGAGCTAAGGCATAAACCTCTGGATCGGGAAGGCTTTCTACTAGGAGATCGATTACCTTAAGTTCTTCTTGAGACCAACCGACAATACGTTCTAATTCTCGATTAACCAAATGAATGCGTCCTTCATTATCATAAAGAGTCAACATCACGGGAATGTGGTCGAAAATAGTTTGTAAAAGTTCTTTTTGTTGCCGCAGTGCTTCTTCTACACGTTTGCGTTCTTCAAGCTCTGCTGTTAGCCGGATATTTTGTTCTAAAAGTTCTTTAGAAAGCCTTCTCAGACGCAATTGATTTTCAACGCGTGCCAAAACTTCTTGCTTTTCAAAAGGTTTGATTATATAGTCTACTGCACCCAGAGAAAAGGCTTTGACCTTGTCAAAAACCTCATGCAAGGCACTAATAAAAATAACTGGAATATCTTGGGTTTTGGGAGAGGCTTTTAGCTGTTGGCATACTTCATAGCCATTCATTTCAGGCATCATGATATCCAACAAAATTAAGTCAGGCAAATTCGACTGAATAAAGTTGAGAGCCAATTTACCACTTTGGGCAGGATATACCTTATATCCTGCTGCTGACAAAATTCTACTTAAAAAGGTTAAGTTGTCAGGTGTATCATCAATAATTAAAATATTTCCTTTAACTAGGAAATTTTGAATCCCATTCATTACTACCGCTTACACCCTCATTGAGAAAAATTTTCATAGATTGCGTTCCAACTCAATTATGTATTTTCAATTAGAATTTGTGTTAAACCTAACAACTGTTCGTACTGAAAATTATTAGCTAAACTAGCTATAGATACGGCAATGGGTTGGTTAAATTTGTAGATTTGAGCGATCGCATTCTGTATCAAGTCTACATCTAAAGCAATGATAGCTTGGTGTAGGTTAGCTACTAAATTACGGGGTAAGGCAGCCAGGACAGCTTTTGTCAAAACGTTGACTCCATTTGAAGCTGTTGTAGATAGGGCAAATTCATCATACAAGTAACGCGCTCCAAGGTATTTGTGTATGGCTTCAAAAATTTCTTCCTGCTGAAAAGGTTTGCAGATAAAATCATCACAACCCGCACTTAAGAAAACTGCTTGCTGTTGTTGCAGGACTTTAGTACTTAAGGCAATAATTTTAGTCGGGACTGAAAAGTTATGCTGTTGTTCCCAACGTCGAATCTTCCGAGTCGTTTCAGTACTATCTGAAAGGCGCATTTCCATATCCAGAAAAATCAGATGTGGTTTCCAATCCTTCCAAATTGCGATCGCGTCTTGAGCGTTAGTTGCTTCCTGCAACTTAAAATTCAAAGGAGAGAGCAATTTTATCAGAAGTTGGCGATTGTCCCGGTTATCGTCTACTGTTAGAATGCGATACTGTGGCTGATTGGGTGCGAGAGCGACGACGCGGCGAGTAGGTTGTTGGTTTGTGAAAACGGGAGTTTTAACGACACGGACAGGAAGGTAAAACCGAAAAGTACTACCACTGCTGACAATAGAATTGACGCTAATGTCACCGCCCATGACTTGCACAAAAGAGCGTGCAATGGACAACCCCAAACCCGTTCCTTCTGACAACGTTTGTCCTGCAGGCGTCCGAACAAAAGCTTCAAAGATGCTGTTTAACTCAGATTCAGCGATACCGCAACCCGTGTCAGCAATTTCAAAATGTAAGGTTGACAGTTTATTTTCTTCAACTGTCACTTTTAGCACGACTTTACCAGATGAGGTGAACTTCACTGCATTGGAAAGCAAATTTATCAATACTTGACGCAACTTCACTTCATCACAACGCACGTATTGAGGAACTTCTTTTGCTCGATGAAATGACAGCTGCAACCCTTTATTGTTTGCTTTTAGCTGGAACATTTCCTTCAAATCATCCAGTAATTGATATAAGTTAAACTTGACTTCCTTGAGAGTAGCGCATCCTGCCTCAACTTTTGATAAATCTAAGACTTGATTAATCAAGGTAAGCAGGTGTTCGCTATTGCGGATAATGACCTGCAAGTTGTCTTTTTGTTCTAGAGATAAATCATCACTATTATTCATTAACTGGGCAAACCCGAGAATAGCATGGAGTGGCGATCGCAATTCATGGCTCATATTTGCCAAGAAAAGACTTTTAGCGCGGTTTGCTGCTTGTGCTGCTTCTTCGGCACGTCTGCGTTCTGCAATTTCCTGTTGTAGTTCCAGAGTGCGTTGTGCTTCCCGATATTCTAAAGTACGATTGCACTCTGCCAACAGTTCTGACTGTTCAATGGAAATTGCCGTATGTGAGGATAACGGTTTAACAACTTCCAATCGTGTTGATGTTAACTTTCCTGTACTTAAATTATTTTCTAAATACATAATTTCTACCAATGCGTACTTAACCCCTTGTATTGTTATTGGTGCAAGCAATATTTACTTATGCACTTTTGGCTAGTACTGGCACTGGTTATTTTGCTAGTTCAAACCCGAACTTAAGGATAGGCGTACATATGTATTATTCTACAAACTCAAGGTATCCACTCCAAAACCACACCAACTCGACTATCTTTATCTTCTCGGGAGTTTTGGAACTGAATATCTGTAGATAGGCGAAGGTCGTTCGCGATCGCGTAACCTACCGTTATGGTAGTTAAACCAACTTCTTCACTTGTGCGGGGACTAACCCAACTCTGAGTTAAAGAAATATCTGCCGCACCGTCACGAGACAATACCAACAGCACCTTGGCACCCAAATTCACGCCATCTGTTGAGTAGCTGTCTGTTTCCAAGTGGCGGTACCCTACCACTGCTGCAACATTAACATAGCTACCTAAAGGGCGTACATAGTAATGTACATCGGCTCCATAAGTTTCGCGCTGACCGTTAAATGCTGCTTGATACTCACCACGTACTGTCAAGCCGGTGCGACCAATAAAAATATCTTCAAAACCAACATTGACTCCAAATGCTTGCTCTGTTGAAGGAAAGTAAGACAAGCCCAGCCGTATTCTTGTGGGAAAACTGGGGTCATTTTTGATATCTTCCAACACATTGGGAATTTGACGCCGCCACCGTTGCAAAACAGGACTATTTTTAATAATTTCTGGGTTTATATCCAAGTCTTGGGCAGCTTTTGAAGGAGTTTCACACAAACCGGGCGCAGTCAAAAGTAAACTGATACCCAATGCCAAACACACTTTTCTTACCCCCCAGATAACGGGGGGCAATAGACTTTGTTTTTCACCTATCAACCGTACCGACATAATCTAAGTTAAGGTGTTGGTGATGTCGTTGGTGATGGGCTACTTGTTGGTGGCGCTGTGGTGGGTGATGTCGTTGGGGATGGAGATGGGCTGCTTGTTGGTGTAGGTTTGGTGGGTGACACGGTTGGGGATGGAGATGGGCTGCTTGTTGGTGTAGGTTTGGTGGAAGCTGGTCTTGACTGCTGTCTTGGTGTTTGAGTCGATGATGAAGGTGAACTGGTTGTTGGTTTAGAGTTGCCAGAAGTTGATTTTGAACGTTGCTGCTGATAGTAGCCAACAACTTTTTTCACATAGGTACCTGTAAACCCACTGTTGCAACCGGTGTAGTTACCAGTCATCCACCAACAAGCCACGCTACTGACAGCCGCAGTTTCATTGCCAGTGGCAGCGTACTGCTTGTTTAACTCGCGAGTCGTAATACACGAGACAACTTGACGTGCTAGTTTAGCATCGTTTTCAAACTGAGTTGGTGTGACTTCCCTCTTCAGACAATTTTTTGACCAACCTCTAAGAGTTTCTGGTTTCACTTGCCAATCGCTGTAATATCCATCATCTGTCTTTCCTGTTTTTGGTGCAGCAAGTCTCAATGCTTCCACCATTGCAGCAATTTGGGCATTAGACACCTGCTGTTTTCCTTGGGCTAGAGAAGACGGTGGCATCACCAATGAAGATAATCCGAAGCTGAGAATGATTCCCGCTAAGAGCGATCGCATGCAATTCCCCCTCACAAACACGAACTTCTTTATAAGGATACCAGCCCAAAAACCCTTGAGACTGAAATTGACGTCCTCCCACGGCTAAAAGCGCGTGGGATTCCAAAGCATCACTGCTTGGACTTTCTCTCTTTACACTTGCTATACTAATGATAATCGCTCATTAATACTAACCATTTTATAATAAAAACGAATGACATTTACGAGCGGTTGTAATTCAGGCATCATGAATGGTTGTAATACTAACCGTTTATAATCACTGAATGCCCATTAAAAATAGGATTAAACAGTTTGTAGACGGGATGGGTATTACGAGATACCAGTTCTACAAAGACACAGGTATCGCGCCCAGCACCGCTTATAACTTGTATAACAACCCAGACTGGATACCGCAGGTCACAGCTTTAAACAAAATATGTGATTATTACCAAGTGCAGCCAAGTGAATTAATTTACTGGGAACCACCAGCACAGTCAAAAAAGACGAAGGAGCAAAAAGAGAACAAATGACCAACACACCAGAACCACCTAGCAGTAGACTGGACCGACTAGAAGCAATTCTGACCGACACAGCTGAGATAGTGCTTGCTCACAATGACGCTCTAACTCGAATTGAAGGCGCGATCGCAAAACTAACAACAACTACCGAGCGCTTAGCAGCTGAAGCAGCCGAAGACAGACAGCAAGCCGCAATCGATCGCCAATCGTTCCAAACTGAGATTCAGCGCATCTGGGAATATCTACTCAGGCAAGGTGGGAACGGTAGTAATCCATCCAGGGGTTAAAACTCGCTCAGGAAACGTTTCCGCCAAAAACAGAAACTTTGTTGATAAGAATCAGCCATGTCTTTAACGTTAACCGCAGCCACTATTTTGAAAATTGTTGGTCCAGCTCTTGCCAAAACAGTGGTGGATAATTTTGGAATTGGGGATAAGCTGACCAATAAATTGCTGGAGCAAGCAATTGATGTGGCTACGGATACCCTGCCTGAAAGGGAAAAGCGACAAGCGTTGGAACAGCAGACTCAAGAGATGGTAAGCCAACTGCAGAGAGAATTGCAGCCTTTGTTTGAACGAGAAGCAAGAAATCTGGATAAGGGCAGTCAACAAGCTATTTTACTAGCAGTGGCGCAGACTTTGTTGGAAGGCAGCGTCAGTCTTGATGGACTGATGAATATTGGATTGGATGGTGACCGCCTAGCACAAAAGTTGCTGAAAGCAGATTCTAGGGTAACTGTGGGCTTCTCGGAAAATGAAAAGTCACTTTATCGGCAGGCGATCGCAGTTGCCAGTGCCAGTTTGATTGAAATGGTACCCCAACTAGAGGGGTTTCAATTGAGTGTGACGCAGGCAATGTTGCGGCAAACCAAGGAAGTGGTGAGCTTTGTGCGATCGCAGAAAGAGATGGCGTTGCAGCAACGCGATCGGTTTTTGGCTAGGTACCGCAGCATCATTGCGAACGAGCTGGATAAGCCAGATAAATTTGGGGTACCGCTGCTAAAAAATTTGGTTCTTGCGTACTTAACGTGCTAAATTGACAGAATGATGCCAAGAAAGTAAAGCTCTAATTTCACTCATTGCGAAAATTTCTAAAGCCAAATCCACTTCGCTTTATAAGTTTCAATTTATTATTGATTCCTTCTACTACCCCATTGGTGGTTTTGTGCTCAAAATATCCTACTATCTCTCCAAACCATCGTTTAATTGTCCGCACACTTTTTTGATAATATGGTTCGGCTTTTTTTAACCAATTGATTAATTCTAACATTCATATTCCTAAATCTTTCTTCATCTCAAATATGTTATGAAAATCTTCCTTTAATGTATGCATTATTGCTATTAAAGGCGAAGCTTCTTTAATTTTATCTAATTTTTATTTTTGCTTTTCTGTCAACTTATTTTCCGCTTTTAAAATTGTAAATTTATTTCCTTTTAAACTATCAAATACTTTTTTCTATCCAAAACATTTAATTTTGATGCCGTTTTCTTTTCTGCTATCCTAGCTTGATTTAACTCTTCATGTACTATTTTTGTAACATGAAACATATCTACCGCCGCTAGACCGCTCTAACTTAGATCCCTAGATCTAAGCTAGAGCGGATAGTTGTATTTAGATGAGTAGGGTGATAGCACCACGGGCTAGTAGCTGTAACTTAATTCCCACTCATGTCTATTCATTATTCCTCTTTTTGGAGAGATATGAGTCGAGCGACATATTCTCTCAACCGTTCTTGCCAGTCAGGGGCGGTTTGATGGAATAAGCTGCTATGGGAAATGGTAACAAATTGTTTGAAAACTTGACTTGAGAGTCGTGGTAACGTTAGGTAGAGCAAAGCCTTTACCACTAACTACTAGCAACTAATTGATTTATCAGTATTTTGTATATATTGTGTAGGAACGTCTTCAGACAGATGAACGTCTGAGAATCCATAAACTAGAATTATGATGGGAACTAATAAGCCCATGTTTTAGGAGAAAAAGCGAACCAGGCATCTATTGTCTGAAAGGCGCAGTATGAGGGATAAAGCCAGAGCTTTACAGATAATCCCTGTAGCACATATCCACTGCAAGAGTGGGTCTAGTTTTTTATCCTTCATCCTTGATACTTTCTCGTGTAGTCCGTAGTGAGAGGGGCGAAAACTAGTGAGGAAAAACACAAGCCATTTTCAGTACGAAGTGTTACAAATGAAATAATCGGAGTTGTTGAGATGATTTGATATGGCACAACTACTCTCTGAGACGGAAATTCAAGAACTGTCACAACGTTTGCCAGATTGGACGGTGGCTGGGTCGCAATTGCAATGCACCCGCAAGTTTCAGGACTTTATCCAAGCGATTGAGTTCGTAAATAAGCTTGTGGAACCAGCCGAATCAGCAGGACACCATCCAGATTTAGAAATTTCTTACAACCGAGTCAAAATTTCACTCTCAACACATGATGCAGGTGGGTTGACGCAGAAGGATTTTGACTTAGCGGCAGTAATTTCTCAACTCAAATAAGCGATTTTATAGCTGAAGACTTCGGGCAAAAATTGCTGAATTTTGCATGGCGCGTTGCCGATTTTTGAGAACGTTGACAGAGATGGGGGACACAATTTGTCTGTATTTATATCTGTGTACTGAGGCAAGTTGTGTGACAGTTTATAAGGCGATCGCTTATATCTTGCCATCCGATTGTGGTGAACTATAATTACTAACTATGCAGCTATGTTTTTGCATAAGTTAATTACATAAATTCTTTACCTAAGCTTAACTAGTCGTTAGCTTTGCAAAAACTAAAATAGTGTATGGGGCGTATATGCCTAATCCACAAGTATCAACAAAAACTTGCGAACCCGAGAATAGTTGCAACAAACAAAGTTATCTACTGTAAGGTGTGAGGAGAAGAGGAAAAATGGCTAATATCTTGTGGAAATCTTTGGTGGTTAGTCCAGCAGTTTTAGGAGCAACGTTGTTGGTTTCCGCGACAGCGATGGCTGCTCAAAACCCCACTGATTCCGTTGGTGTGACAGCAGAAGTCTCACAAGTTGGAAATCAAGAGGCTTTAACATCAGTATCAGCAAATTCCGGTGCAACTGAACTTGCTCAAAAGCCAGAAATGATGGCTCAAGCACAACAAACACCAGTTAACGTGTTGGATCAAGTGAACCAGTACACCAACGAGGGCAGAGGTCAAACTCAGGCTCAAGTGACATCAGTGTCTCAGTTCTCCGATGTGCAGCCAACAGACTGGGCATTCCAAGCGTTGCAGTCCTTAGTAGAACGCTACGGTTGTATCGCTGGTTATCCTAATGGTACCTATCGTGGTAACCGGGCTTTAACCCGTTACGAATTTGCAGCAGGTTTAAATGCCTGTTTGGACAGGGTTAATGAACTAATAGCAACAGCAACCGCTGACTTGGTCAGAAAAGAAGACCTAGCTACCTTGCAGAGGTTGCAAGAAGAATTTGCAGCAGAACTGGCAACCCTACGCGGTCGTGTTGATGCATTAGAAGCACGGGCAGCGGAATTGGAAGCTAATCAGTTCTCAACAACAACCAAACTGGTCGGTGAAGCTATCTTCGCTCTAAGCGATGCTTTTGGAGATAATGTTGGTGAAAACAACAACACAGTCTTCCAAAACAGGGTTCGTTTGGACTTGCAAACTAGCTTTACAGGGAGAGATATGTTGCACACCCGTTTAGCTGCGGGTAATGCCAACAGATTTAACTTGAGTGGCAGTGGTATTAATAACGACCAAAGTGGTGAAGGCTTGCAAACCTTCAACCTCAATAACAATGGCAACGATATTGCTCTAGATTGGTTGGCATATTACGTTCCCATTGGACCTGCCCAACTTTACGTAGCAGCAACCGGTGGTATTCACAGTGACTATGCTGCTACCAATAACCCTTATTTTGAAGACTACGACGGTGGTAATGGAGCATTGTCCACCTTCGCTTCAGAAAGCCCCATCTACCGCATTGGAGGTGGTGCGGGTGCAGCCCTCAATATTAACCTCGGTAAAGGTGGCAGTATCCTCAGACCAAGTTCTTTAACTGTAGGTTACTTGGCTTCTTCACCCAATAACCCTGGCGATGACAACGGTATTTTTGCAGGGAACTATGCTGCATTGGGGCAGTTAAACTTTAACCTCGGTCAGCGCTTTGCAATAGCTGCAACCTACGTCCACGGTTATCACGATGCAGGTAGCGTTCTGTTTGATGCCGGTGGATTGGCTGGTTCAAACGCAGCTGGCAGAAACTTCCCTGTTGTAGGTACTGCCTTAGCTAACGGTCTCAGCACCACAAGCCCATCTTCCAGTAACTCCTACGGAGTATCTTTAGCATTCAGACCGACCGATAAACTCTCCATCAGTGGCTTCGTTTCCTACCACGACATTACAGGTTTTGGTTCTAATGATGACTACGAAGCTTGGAGCTATGGAGCTGGTATCGCACTTCCCGACTTTGGTAAGAAAGGTAACGTTTTAGGTGTGTTTGCTGGTGCAGAACCTTATGCTCGCGGCAGAGTATCGGGTTCTAACGATACACCTTACCACTTTGAAGGTTTCTATAAGTACCAAGTAAACGATAACATCTCCATTACTCCTGGTGTAATCTGGTTGACAGCACCCGGTCAAGACAGTGACAACGATGATGCGATTGTTGGTACCTTGAGAACAACATTCACTTTCTAGAAGATTGTTAGTAGTTAGTGGATAGTGGTTAGCAGTGAAATCGCCACATCAACCTGACAACTACCATATGGGCGGTTGGTATAACTATACTGACACTGTCTCCTTAGGAGACTAGTCTGTTAAAGCCGCCCCTACTAAAAACCAATCGTTAACAAACGATACTAAACAACTCCCCGTCACTAAGCGGGGTTTTTTGTTAGGATTTTATCCAGAAAAAGAACATACCCTAGTGGAGAACCGGAGTATAATAGATAAGAGGCCAAGGAAGACAACGAGGACGAGGCGGATGAAGAGGATGAAAAAATAATTTCTCCCTCACTCCCTCACTCAGACACTCCCTCACTCAGACACTCCCCTTACTCCCTAAATTGCCTGTGGAACTATCGTGTAAATCAGAATACGCAATTCTTGCTTTACTGGAGCTAGCACTCCACCATCAAAGCGGGGAACCGCTTCAAATTCGACAGATTGCGGCACAGCAAAGTATACCGGATCGCTATCTAGAACAGCTCCTAGCAACCTTAAGACGTGGTGGTTTGGTCAAAAGCCAGCGCGGATCGAAAGGGGGCTATCTTTTGGCAAGAGAACCGTGGAAAATAACACTTTTCGAGATTTTGAGTTGTTTGGAAGGGCTAGACGTGCGAACTAATGAGGAGGATAGCAACCTCACAACCGTCGATAACGCCGTCGTAGAAGAAATTTGGGAAGAAGCAAGGCAAGCAGCAAATGCAGTTTTGCAAAACTATACACTGGCAGATTTATGTGAAAAACGAGATTCTCGGCGACAATTGGACATAATGTACTACATTTAGTCATTAGTCATTTGTGATTTGTCATTAGTAAAACCAAGGACAAAGCACAAAGCACAAAGCACAAAGGACAAAGCACAAAGCACAAAGCACAAAGGACTTCAGTATGCGTATTGCTCGTGATATTACGGAACTTGTTGGACGTACTCCTCTAGTACAACTGAACCGCATTCCCCAAGCAGAAGGTTGTGTTGCTCGGATTGTGGTGAAACTGGAAAGTATGAACCCGGCTGCCTCAGTCAAAGACCGAATTGGAGTGAGCATGATTATCAATGCGGAGGAAGAAGGATTAATTTCTCCAGGGAAGACAATGCTAGTAGAACCAACCTCTGGTAATACGGGAATTGCGCTGGCAATGGTAGCAGCAGCAAAAGGTTATCGCTTAATTTTGACCATGCCCGAGACAATGAGCTCTGAAAGAAGGGCAATGTTACGGGCTTATGGTGCCGAACTCGAACTGACTCCGGGAATTGAAGGTATGAGTGGAGCAATTCGGCGGGCACAGGAAATAGTTGATAAAACACCAAATGCTTTTATGTTGCAACAGTTCCGCAACCCAGCTAATTCCAAAATACACCGGGAAACTACAGCGGAGGAAATTTGGGAAGATACGGAAGGACAAGTTGATATCATTGTTGCTGGGGTAGGCACAGGTGGTACAATTACGGGTGTGGCAGAGGTGATTAAAGCACGCAAGCCAAGTTTTAAAGCGATCGCAGTTGAACCAGCTAACAGCCGAGTTTTATCTGGAGGAAAACCAGGACCCCACAAAATACAGGGGATTGGTGCAGGGTTTGTGCCTCAAGTTTTAAATGTAAAAATCATAGATGAAGTGATTACCGTAACAGATGATGAAGCCATTGCCTACGGTCGGCGTTTGGCACGAGAAGAAGGGCTTCTATCTGGTATTTCCTCCGGTGCAGCTTTGTGTGCGGCAATTCAAGTTGCCCAAAGAAAAGAAAACGAAGGACGTTTGATAGTGATGATTCAGCCTAGCTTTGGAGAAAGGTATTTAAGTACACCATTGTTCCAAGACTTAGAGCCCAAAGTCACAGCTAGCGTTGGCTAATTATACTGAGCGCTCAGATCTCAGCCATATTTTTATTGGGTTGTCCGAGCGGAAAGCTTATAGCTTGTTAAATTGGAATAATGGCAGATCCTAAGAACCACTACGAAACACTGAAAGTTAGTCCTAATGCCAGCCAAGCGGAGATAAAGCAAGCTTATCGTCGCTTGGTAAAAATTTTTCATCCAGATAGTCAGCAGGAAACGTCCGACTCTCAAGAAATTATACGCATTAACGCAGCCTACGAAATTTTAGGGGATGTTCAAAACCGCAAAAATTACGACCAAAAACTGCGTCAGCGTTTTGACAGAGCAAATACAGTTCGCCAACAGCGAACAACAACGGCTCAAAAGCAATATCGAGCTAAACGGCAAACAGGGAAAGATGTCGATGAACAAATCGAAGAATGGCTGAACCTTGTTTATCAGCCAGTGAATCGCTTAGTTTTTCGCATTCTCTACTCTTTAAAGGAGCAAATTGATAAACTCTCGGCCGACCCCTTTGATGATGTCCTTCTAGATGAATTTCAGGATTACTTGGATGCCTGTCGCGACGATCTCAAGCAGGCGCAATTGAAATTTCGTTCTCTACCGAATCCTCCGAACCTAGCAAGAGCAGCAGCTCATCTCTACTACTGTCTTAATCAAATTGGTGATGGGCTAGATGAGTTAAAATTCTATCCCCTGAATTATGACGACCATTACCTGCATACTGGTCAAGAAATGTTTCGCATTGCCACTCGTTTATACCGTGAAGCACAACAGTCTATGGGTGCATATGTTAATTCATAATTCTTAAAAGGGAGCAGGGAATCAGGAACAGGGAACAACAATCCCCATGCCTAAGGTACGGGGATTTACTAAGGAATAATGTTTTATTTGTTTCCATAAATAACCTTTCTACTCTTTGAGGAAAGGAGCCGTGGAGATTTTCCTCAAGGCGATGTGGGATACCACCTTTGCCAACTCTGTTGGTAATGTTGTACTCGATATTGAGGATGACTCTAATGTCGGAAAATGTCAGGGTTAAAAGTATCAGTAGTTTCCGGACAAAAATTAGTTTATGCTGGAAGCAGAAAAAGTTTAAGAAATTTTAAGTTTTGTTTCCGGTTACTTATGCAGTGTATTGTAAATCGCCGCGCTCAGTTTTCGGCTAGTCATCGCTATTGGTTACCAGAACTGAGTGATGCAGAAAACATTGAGAAATTTGGGGCTTGCTCTAAATTTCCCGGACACGGACATAACTATGTTTTATTTGTCTCCCTAGCTGGGGAACTGGATGAATATGGCATGGTTCTGAACTTGTCTGACGTCAAACAGGTTATCAAGCGAGAAGTGACCAGCCAACTGGACTTTTCCTATCTCAACCATGTGTGGGCAGAATTTCTTGAAACTCTTCCCACAACTGAGAACATTGCACGGGCGATCTGGCACCGAATAGCGCCTTATTTGCCCGTAGTCCGCGTGCAGCTTTTTGAAAATCCCGAACTTTGGGCTGATTATTTAGGAAACGGAATGGAAGCTTACCTCACCCTTAGCACTCACTTTAGCGCCGCCCATCGGCTTGCTCATCCTCAGCTTAGCAATGAAGAGAACTTCAATATTTATGGTAAGTGTGCTCGCCCTAACGGTCACGGTCACAACTACCATCTGGAAGTCACTGTTAAAGGGGAAATGGATCCGCGCACTGGTATGATTGTCGATCTTGGTGCCCTCAATCAAGCGATAGAAAATTACGTGGTTGAGCCTTTTGACCACACCTTCCTCAACAAGGACATCCCTTACTTTGCTGACGTTGTTCCTACTGCTGAAAATATCGCACTTCATATCAGTAATTTATTGCGATCTCCCATTCGGGAATTGGGCGCAAAGCTTTACAAAGTGAAACTCATCGAAAGCCCTAACAACTCCTGTGAAATTTACTGTACTGAATCTGAGCCTAATGTCACTGATGCACAGAACGAGTCAGTTTTATTGCGTGTTTAGGATTTCAGCGGGAAGTAGATTCCAAAAGTCAAGAATTTTCTACTCCCTACTCTTAATATTTATTTAATTATCTTCGATTGTAGGGTGGGCATTGCTCACCCTAAATTGTGTGCAGCAATTGTGATGTCTTGTGTTTTGATGTGTCAAACTACCTTGACCAGAACAATAAAAAATTTTAATGCAGTTAACTTTAATTGTAGTGTCTTACTTAACAGCTAAAGAAATATCAAGGCTATCCAAAAATTATCCATTGCGATAGGCTTTTAGAATTTTATAAGCTTTTGACAATAAACCAAGTTTCTTCGCTTATCTTCTCCATACTCCAACTGGCTAGTTGCTGCATCCTTTTTTCCTTATCTTTTCATATAACTGTGAAGATGTTATGACTAGTCCATTAATTTTTCTAATAGTCTTTATAAAAAGAAAAAAAGGGATTTTCTTGTAAAATGGCTGGTCTGTCGAAACTTTATCTAATTAAGGAGAGTATTGGATGGCTTAAGTTTTTATTAATCTCAGGTTTAACAAAGTCTTCCTTAAGACGGATCGCATCAAATTTTATAAAAATATAATAGAATCTAATGATTGTACAATGTAGAAGCTCGGTTCTTGGGGAAAATACATTTATAAACCAATTTGTAATATGCGATTACAGATATGTATAAAAAAACTCGATTGAAAACAAATATAAGACCGCATATGTTAGCAAAATAACAGAGATAAATGTAGTAGCATTGTTGAAAAGGTTGATTTTACAAGGGTTACGGGCAGTAAAAAAGCGATCGTTATATCTCTGTAGTTTAATGAGTTTATTTGTAGCAAGATAAGAAATCGAGGAAGAATAAATTATAAAATTCATTTTGGCAGATTTATAACTTGAACAAATGCTATTATTTAATCCGATGTTTGTTATTCCTTAACTTTTCTTTAAATAAGAAAATTAAGAATGTAAAGTAGCGTCTGCTGGGAAAATCTGAGCTAACCGAAAGGAGTTAAAATGCTACAAGCGCAACACCATTTACAGGAATCTCTGGTCAGTGTAGTCATTCCCACTTATAATCGTCCCAGTTATCTGAGAGAAGCTATAGAAAGTGCTGTTAACCAGACTTATAAAAATATAGAAATTATTGTTTCAGATGATGGAAGTGCCCAGAATCCACAAGATATTGTTGAATCTTTTCAAGACCCAAGGATTCGGTTCCGACGCAACACAAGGAATTTAGGAATAGCCTTAAATGTTATAAGTGCATTCAAAGAAGCTCGAGGGAAATATGTTGCTAGTTTGAATGATGATGATATCTGGAACAAGGACTTTTTGGAAAAGCTGGTTTCACAACTAGAGGCACATCCGAATCTAGCAGCAGCATTTAGCGACCACTACATCATTGATTCTAAGGGTCAAGTGGATGACACAGCCACAGAAGAAAACACTCAGCGTTGGCGGCGAGATCGACTGAATGAAGGAGTTTACCAGCCTTTTTATGAAATAGGACTAGTCCATCAGGCTGTTCCTAGTGCAGTGGCAACCGTTATTCGCAAAGATGCGATTGAATGGGATGATTTTTCTCCCCAAATGGGTTCTTATTGGGATTTATACCTCACTTACCTTGCATGCCGCACTGGAAAAGGAGCATATTACTCTCCCGAACGACTGGCTCAATACCGCGTGCATACTGCATCAGAAACCTTTGTAAATGGAGCTATGAGCATTCAGTCAAAGATTAGGGCTGGAAAAGCTGGAATCTACTGCTACCGTAAATTTATGGAAGATGAGCAGTTGCAGGAATTTAAAGGTTATTTCCAAGAAAAATGGTTACAAGCACATACAACATTAGCTATAGGCTTGCTAAAAGCTGAACAAGCTCAAGAAGCAAGACCCTATCTTTTGCATGCCCTGCGATGGCAAAAGTTCAACCTGAGAACTCTAGCAGCATTTGCACTTTCGTTAATTCCACGACCCTTGGCACGGAAATTCTTAGCAACTTGAACTACCTACACCGCCCTATCGAGTCAGATGTGGGACTTCTAGCTGTTCAACCTAAAAATATCGGCGGCGGCTTGCTAACCGTCGCAAGTGTCGGTAGATTGCCCGAGCCAGAAAACCAAGAATCAGACTGAAACACAAACGATTCAATATGGATAATGCAACCTCAGTGTAAAAAAGCTGTGACACATTGAGGAAGCTCAAATCTCTGGCTAAGGCAAACAGCACAAAAATTGCATGTCCACCGAACATGAGGGTGAATAGCGTCAAAACCCATTTCCACAGACGTAGTTTGAAGGCACGACCAGAAATAAGGGTGACTGGATTTTGACCTTGCACCCTTTGCAACAATTGTTCTAGTCGCCAAAACATCCACAACAAAAATGGAAACAAACCGTAGCTGAGGAAACGCAGGGGTAATGGATAGCGACCGCTAAGAGAGAGAACATTCACCAGAGCATGACACACAACGGAATTGAACCAAGCTTTCAAAACTTGCCTTTTCAATTGATTTGAGTGAATGTTAGAACCAATAAACATTCCCAAGGCATATCCCCAAGGAGCAGAAAACATGGCGTGTACCGGCGTACTAATGAGCCGTTCCAAAATGGACGCTGTGCCCTGAAAGCCGTGATAAAGATAGATCCAGTTTTCCTCAGCAGTAAATCCTAATGCAACAGATATGCTACAAAGAAAAACTGTACTGGAACGTAACCGATATTGACGTTGAAAATAGCCGATGGGAGCCATAAGTGCTAAGAACTTGCAGCCTTCCTCAATTGGACCGATCTCAACGAGCTGCCTCAGGGCAACACCAAATAGCGACCTCTGTATCCATCGCCAATTTACGACCCCTTGAAAGATTGTTTCAAAGACCGACTGCAAATAAAAAGCGAGGAAACCAGATATAGACCCAATAAAAAAGAATAACAACAGCCGCAACAAAGATATAGTTGTTGGAATACGGCTGTAGTAGTACACCAGAAGGAGCAGTGGCGGTAGCACTGCCCACAACGCTAGATAAAAATCAACCACGCACTTGGGCAATGACCGTGCGGTGACGGGGACTGTTGGGGGTGATGGAGGGGGGATTGAACCCAACATCAACTAATGTTTGCTCAATGTCCAAAGTGAAATATTCGTCTAAATAGGGCTCCGTACTCTTAAGCAGAGTGAAAATGTATGGTGGCATTTTCTTGTAGATTTCTGATTGTGGATTCATATCCATAATTGCCAAGTGACCCCCAGGACGCAACAGACGCTTGGCTTCAGCCAAAATCTGTTTGGTTGCTAACTGGGGTAACTCGTGGCAAATGAGGAACATTGAAACTAAATCGAATGAAGCACTTGGTAGCCCTGTAGATTCACCTGCAGCATGAATCCAGTTGATATTAGCATGGCGCTCCTGAGTGCGATAATGAGCAACAGCTAAGAAATATGGAGATAAGTCCACCCCCGTCAGATTAGCATGGGGATAAACTTTTTGTAGTGCAAAAGTACTCAGTCCTACGCTACATCCCACATCTAGGATGTCTTGCGGCGCTTTGGTCAATTTCTTTGTCAAAATCTCATGATAACTTTGGCGCAGTTTGGGATCGCCTTGTGCTCCAGAATTAGGCCAAATGCCAGCGTGGACAGTGTATGCTGCCACTTCTACTTCCAGGGCGGCTTTCCAACTGAGATTTCCTCCTTCATAAGCGTGGAAAGACGTTAGATAGTATTCTGGGTAAGTTATTTGAGGGTTTTGTACCTTAGCCAAATCACTTGCCCAATCTCGTGCTTGTAGGTTTCTTACTTGTTGAGACCAATTAACACCTATTTTCTGAGCACGTTCGATCATCATTTGCCTAGCTTGGTACTTGGCTAGGTTGGCTAAAGGCTTGATTGCCAATACCCCATTTATGAAGCGTGAAGCTAATCCCGGAGTATTTTTTACTCGTTTCTACAACTGGAGGAAATGCTCCAGTTGCCATCTGGCGAAAAACATTTGCTAGGGCCTTATCTTGTGTCATCATCTCCCTTCCCCTACCCAATGCCAAAAAAAATAAAACTAATTTCCTAAGAATACACCTGAAAAATCAATCACACATTGTCAACCTTTCTGTTCTTTCCTATACTTATCCTCTGGTGCTCATAGTTATTTGTTCATCATGATACATAATTTTTCCTGTTTAGATCTAGTACTTTTTAGCAGTTAATTACAAAAGTTTTAGCCAAACAGTTTTCTCGAGAAAAACCGAAGATATATTGAGATTTTCTTCATGATTCAGTAACAATTTTGTGGTAAACAACAGGGGTGCCGATCATCATATTTACTAACAGTGGTCAAAACGCCAGACAAAATAGCGTCAGATTCTAGTATGCTCAAGCATGAATGTTCACATTAAGAATTAATATGCTAGACCTGACAGGAAAAAACGCCATTGTAACGGGAATTGCAAACAACCGCTCCATTGCTTGGGGTATTGCCCAACAGCTGCATAAAGCAGGAGCGAATCTTGGCATTACCTATTTGCCGGATGAGAAAGGCAAAATGGAGAAAAAAGTAGCAGAATTGGTCGAACCTCTTAATCCCTCGTTGTTTCTGCCATGCAATGTCCAAAACGACGAGCAGGTTAAGTCTACCTTTGAAGAAATCCACCAGAAGTGGGGTAAGGTAGATATCCTTATCCACTGCCTCGCCTTTGCCAATAAAGATGACCTCAGTGGAGATTTCAGCAAAACCTCCCGTTCTGGCTTTATTACGGCAATGGAAGTGAGTACTTACTCTCTAGTACAATTAGCAGGTTATGCTAAACCTTTAATGACTGAGGGAGGAAGCATTGTCACCCTCTCTTACTTGGGCGGAGTCAGGGCTATTCCGAACTACAATGTAATGGGAGTAGCCAAAGCTGGGTTGGAATCATGCGTGCGTTACCTTGCTGCTGAAATGGGTTCTGCTAATATTCGGGTAAACGCCATATCCGCAGGTCCAATTCGTACTCTCGCCTCTAGTGCGGTGGGAGGGATTTTGGATATGATTCACCATGTGGAGCAAGTTGCTCCCTTGCGTCGCACTGTCACTCAGATAGAAGTAGGCAATGCAGCAGCTTTTTTATGTAGTGACCTGTCCAGTGGAATCACCGGGCAAGTTCTATATGTGGATGCAGGATATGAAATCATGGGAATGTAAGAAAATAATACAGCGAGTTGCTCAACAAGGAAGTGGGTGCAAATAAAAATAACTGTGTTGACTGTTATTTGTCCTTAGTCCTGCGTCAGTTGCCCTTTGTAAATCACAATTGAGTCATGACTAATGACCAAGATAAACCCTAAAGAGTTACCTTGATTTGTACCGACCGACCTAATTGTGTATTTACCATTAGTGATTGGTCATTAGCAAATGGCTCTGACCCATTATCCTGTAAAAAGTATTGATTTCTGGTCTTTATGCAAATTAGCGATGCCTCCAGCAAGGAAAATGCCCTACGCCAAGTTTCCTCCCCACAACACATTTCGCCAACCCAGACCGCCCGAATTGCCGAAGTTAGCCGCACGACAGGCGAGACGGATGTGTACGTTAAAATCAATCTTGATGGTACAGGGGTATGCAAGGTCGCAACTGGTATCCCATTTTTGGACCACATGCTGCATCAAATCGCTTCTCATGGGTTGATCGACTTGGAGGTGAGGGCGACGGGAGATTTGCACATTGACGCTCACCATACGAATGAGGATGTGGGTATCACTTTAGGTCAAGCCATTAGCAAAGCACTCAGCGATAAAAAAGGAATTGTCCGATTTGGTCATTTCCTTGCACCTCTAGACGAGGCATTAATTCAGGTAGCCTTAGACTTTTCCGGTCGTCCCCACATAAGCTATGGTTTAGAGATCCCTACCCAACGGGTGGGGACTTATGATACTCAACTGGTGCGCGAATTTTTTGTAGCGCTAGTGAACCACAGTCAAATGACGCTACATATTCGTCAGTTAGATGGCATTAATTCCCATCACATTATTGAAGCAACATTCAAAGCTTTTGCTAGGGCAATGCGGATGGCATTGGAAATCGATCCCCGTCGTGCTGGTACAATCCCCAGTTCTAAGGGAATGCTTTAGGTTGGGGGTGGAGAGTAGGGGAAAAAAAAGTCAATATTTATTTACTTTCTTACAGTCCCCACTCCCCATTTCCCATTCCCTACTGCTGCGATAATGTTATTATTGACAGTCAACTGGGTAACCTATAAACCAAACCACCATATTCCGTTGTTGCCCGACCCAAAAGATGAAGTCTGTTGCAGACGCCCCAAATCCTCAACTGAACACTCACGATAGTCCGCCAGTTGTCCTCACCTCTGAGTTGCGAAAGGTCTATCGCACCGGCTTCTTTTTGAATCAGAAAGTTGTATCCCTCAAACAATGTTCCTTAAAAGTCTACAAGGGAGAAACTTTTGGCTTGCTTGGACCAAATGGTGCCGGGAAAACAACTTTGTTAAAATTGTTACTAGGGATTGTCCGTCCAACATCAGGTCGGGGGTTGCTACTAGGCAAACCACTTGGGGATTGCAGTGTCAAAGCACGTATCGGTTATTTACCTGAAAATCCTTATTTATATGACTATCTCACGGGATGGGAATTTTTACAGCTAACAGCTGGGCTATTTCAAATTCCCAAGAAGGTGCAACGCCAACGAATTCCCCAATTACTTGAACTGGTGGGATTATCTCAATCTGATGCCCGCAAAAAACTCCTTCGACGTTACTCGAAAGGAATGTTACAACGGGTCGGTATGGCGCAGGCACTGATCAATGACCCAGAACTGGTTTTTTTAGATGAACCAATGTCCGGGCTGGACCCTGTAGGACGCTATCAGATGAGGGAAATTATCCTGTCCCTTAAGGCGGCGGGTAAGACAATTTTCTTTAACAGTCATGTCCTGAGTGAAGTGGAACAAATTTGCGATCGCGTTGCCATCCTCGCTCAAGGTGAGTTAGTGTGTACTGGTTCCCTCAATGAACTTTTGGGAACAACTGATGTGTATTCAGTCAAAGGTCACGGCGGTGACAGGGAAGTTCTCAATAAATGGGTTGACAATTTGGAATACCAAGCAGATGGTTCTTGGCAGGGTACACTCAATGGAGACTATTATGATTTTCTGGCAAGTCTTCGCCTGATGGGAGGGCAAATTATAGCCATGAATTTGTCACGTCCATCGTTAGAGAAATTTTTTGTCCAAAAAATCCAAGATTTGAAAATAAGTCAACAATGAACAAATAACAGTTAATAATTATCCCCTGATGACCGAGTGTACTTTGTAGTCCAATCATACTTTTCATACCAATGTGGCTTATTATAAATATTAAGAAATAAGATAATGAATATCAATATATTTACAGGAATTTTGCATAATAGAAGTTGAACTTTAAATGAACTTTAAAAAAATTTAAAAGATAATAAATAATTACCTTCCTGAAAGATAATTTAATTGAAGAATATATGAACATCAGGGAACTAGAATACGTAAAAATAGTCAATCACGCTAAAAATGTGTAGACAGTCATGTTATTGATAGTAGTCTCAGGTAAGCATGCATAATAGAAGTATGTTGAAATGGCTCACCCAATCAGTAGTGGGTGTGGTATTGCTAAGTGCTGTTGTAAATATCTCTATTCCAACCGCCAGCTTCGCTCAACAAAAACCACCTGCACGGCAGACTTTTCAGGTAGACACAAACTACACACTAGGAGGCGGCGATCGCATCAGAGTGAGTGTATTTGAAGTTCCCGAATATTCAGGCGAGTACCAAGTTCCACCCGGAGGGGGAATCAACCTACCTTTGATTGGTAGCGTAAACGTTCTGGGACTCACAACGGAACAAGCTGCTGACTTAGTGGCTCAAAGATACTCCCGCTATCTCAAACGTCCTATTATCTCAGTCAATTTATTATCGCCCCGTCCGATTAACGTTTCTGTAACAGGAGAAGTCACGCGTCCCGGCGCTTATTCCCTCAGATTAGAAGGAGGCGCAGGCGACAATCCTGGCGTACAATACCCAACAGTCCTAGCAGCAATTACGACTGCTCAAGGGACAACAATGAGTGCCGATATAACTAGGGTAGAATTACGACGTAAGCTAGGACGAGGACCAGAACAAGTCACTTATCTCAATTTAAACGACTTCATCCGCACGGGTAAACTACCGCAAGATATTACCCTGCGCGATGGAGACACCATCTATGTGCCAACAGCAACTAATCTAGACTTGGCAAGCGCACGCAATATGGCTGCAGCCAGCTTCGCCGCCGACCCTACCAGACCCCGCACGGTAGCAGTTATTGGTGAAGTGATTCGTCCGGGAACTTATCTGATCACCCAAAGTGCTGGAGACGGGGGTGGCGGTACCTCACCTACTGGTGCGCCAACCATAACTGGTTTACCGACTTTAACACGGGCACTGCAATTAGCAGGAGGAATTACACCACAAGCTGATATTCGTAATGTCCTCATCCGCCGATCTACAAGAACCGGTGGAGAACAAACCATAAATGTCAATCTTTGGCAACTCATCCAGAGTGCTGATATCAATCAGGATGTGATTGTACAAGACGGAGATACAATTGTGTTTCCGACAGCAACTGAAGTTAACCGAGCAGAGGCTACTCAATTAGCGACAACAACGTTATCTCCCAGCCGCATACAAGTGGGTGTTGTAGGCGAGGTAAAAAGACCCGGACAAGTGGAGATTCAGCCCAACAGCAGCTTGAACCAAGCAGTGCTAGCCGCTGGTGGATTCAACGATGCAAGATCTAGCAGCTCGGCTGTGGATTTGATTCGCCTCAATCCTGATGGATCTGTTACAAAACGTAAAGTCAAGATGGATTTTAAAGCGGGAATTAATGAGGATACGAATCCCATACTCCGCAATAATGATGTTATCGTCGTCTACCGTTCTGGCGCAGCTAAGGCTGGTGATACTATCGGTACAATCTTTAATCCTATAGGTGCTGTGTTAGGGATTATAAGAACTATATTTGACGGATTCTAGAAGTTTTACCAGACCCAGTCTTTTTAACCCTTTTAGCCCGCCTGTGCGGGCTTTATTCGTTAGCAAGAGGAAAAATATGAGAATTAACTTATTCCCGATGGCTGGCAAAGGCATGACTTCTGGAGCGTACAACTTAATAAAAATTATTCAAAAATATCAAGAACAGTTTTACGTTTTACTGTGGCTGCAAAATCGAAGCGATTTGGGTTTTGATTCTGGAGTCGCTTCATTCATCGCTCTTTTCAAAGAACCCAATACAGTCTGCATGTTTACCGGGGCAGTTAGTGACATGGCAACAATGCCTTCCACTCCCAAGTACTCAGACGAAGGAACTGGAGGTTATGATGCAATGGTCAAGTTTATTAAATCTCTTGACTGGGTGAAAAAACGCACTCTCAGAATCGATCCAGAAGATGTTCTTGATGGTGCTACCATTCGCACTCAAGACCTCTGGGAGGAATTGTGTACCCAATCCGATGACTATAGAACGGTGACACAGCGCATGGCAGCTTATGAAGAACTTATTCTTGAAATCTCTACTAATAAATCGGGAATGCTATTTCTAGAAGAAAGTTTTTTGAATGAAGAAGAATAAGTGAAGGTGCTTATAGCTTGTATATTTTTTGTCCTTAGTTATTTGTCCTTGGTGTTGTCAATAACTGACTAAAGTAGTCAGATACTCGGCTTCCTGAGAGAAACCGGGTGTCTTGCAGCGCCTTAAAATCAACATGGCAGACAAAAAGCGTGTCTGAGACTATAAAATCAGTTGACAATACGAATTGAGTACTATAGTATTCAAAATATGAAGTACAAATTAATTGATTTATTTGCAGGTGCAGGTGGATTAACTACGGGATTTCATTTGGCGGGCTGGAAATCCTTATGTGCCATTGATATAAATAAAAAAGCTTTAGCAACCTATGAGCTAAATTACCCAGAAACTAAAGTTATTAATCAAGATATACGTAAAGTAAATCCTTCAGAGTTGCGGTTGTGGCTTGGCTTACAACCAGAAGAACTAACAGCGTTAATTGGCGGTCCTCCTTGTCAAGGGTTTTCAAAGAATACCCCCGCAGGGGAAAGGAATCTGAACGATCCTCGAAATCAACTACATAAAACTTTTTTAGAATTCGTACAAGAGTTTAGACCTCTTTATGTAGTTATAGAAAATGTGTCTGAAATATTGAAAGCGTATGATGGTGTAGTCAAAAACGAAATAACGGAGCAATTGAAATTATTTGGCTATCGAGTAGCCTCAACTTCATTAAATGCTGCTCACTATGGAATACCGCAGACAAGAACTAGGGCTTTTTTCATAGCTAGTTTGAATCAATTGCCTCACTTTCCCAAACCAACACACTTTAACGATATCAAAAGCGAACGTAAAAATGTGCAATTCTCTACTTTCCAGATGAATTTATTCGAGTCACCCATTTCTCCTATTGTTACAGTTAGAGATGCAATTGGAGATTTACCTCCATTGTATGCAGGGCAAAAGTACTGTAATCAAGGTTATCCATCACCACCACAAACCATATATCAAAGTATAATGCGTAGTGAAAGTACAAAAATTGTTAACCACGTTGCTCGTGCTTTAAGCCCAATTCAAACAAAAAGAGTCAGTCTTTTAAAAGAAGGGCAAGATGCAAGAGATTTGCCACCAGAACTAGCCCCTAAGAAGCACTATAGTGGTGCCTATGGAAGACTTTACTGGGATGAACCAGCAAGAACAATCACAAGATGGATGTTTCATCCCGGCTCTGGTAGATTTTTCCATCCTACACAAAATAGAACTATAACGATACGCGAAGCTGCGAGGTTACATTCTTACCCAGACAAATTTCACTTTTTAGGAACCTATACTGATATGGCTTCTCAAATCGGAGAATCGGTACCACCACTTTTAGCTAAAGCGATCGCTACTTGTTTGCTTCAGGAATGTTATCAAACAGAGGCTTGCTAATTTGTGCTCGTAATGCTTCTAGGATAGTATCTACATATCGATCGCTTACAAGGCGAACTCGTTCAATACTAATAAGAACGGCTTCGGGAAGAATTATTCTGGCTTTGAAAAGTTGTTTTTGATTTTTATACCACACTAAATCTGTTTTGCCTGCAACATTTCCTTGTAATCCTACTCCTTCTTTGCCAGAAGTTTTATTGACAGTCCAAGCCCAAGAGAAGGTTGTTGGATCGAGCGGTTCTAGTGCATATTCACAGTAGGCATATTCATTACCTTGAATCGTTTTTAAAAGTATACCTTCGTAACTATTTACAACTCCTTGCACTGACTGGCTTGTTAAAATTTTTTCATTCCAATGCTGAATAATAGCTGCTCCTATCTCTTCTGGTGAAGAGCGTTCAGTGAGACCGGGAAAACCAAGTTGAACAGCTTTTTTAATCACATCCGCTCTTTGAATGACAAATAAAAATGTGCTTCCTACGGCGAGATTATTAAGTTGAAGCGATTTTAGCGACCAACCTGTTTGAGTCGAAATATCAACAGCATCATAGAGCAGTTTGCTACGTCCTAAAGCAGGATCTGAAAGAGGAATATCTTTGATGTAATGAAAAATTGCTTCCCAAGCATAATCTTCTATTGAGCCGATAACCGGAGATGCCACAGTGGCAATTATAGCTTTCCTCAATCTTTCAACTTCATTCTCAGTCAGCACCCAAGAATTCCTCCACAGATCGTAAAAATTCACTCATTTTTATACCTAAAGCATGACTAATATGACTGAGAACTCTCACAGATGGGCTTTTTAATCCTCGTTCTAGCTGGCTGATGTAAGTTCTGTGCAGACCTGTCATTTCTGCCAAATATTCTTGCGACCAACCTTTCTCTGTACGACGACGCTGTATTTCTAGCCCCAAAATAGTGTCTAGTTTGCTAGCTTGCATAAATACAAACTTAAAGCTTTGAATACAAAAGTTCTACATACTAAAGTATTCAAATCTCCCAATTTAAGCAAGAAAATGAAACTGTATTTCAGCGATAACGTCATTGATAAATGCGCTACTAATAGCTAATGACTAGTGACTAGTAACTTATATGCAGTTTCAGGTAAGCAAACCTCAGCCTAAAGCATCCTTGGTCAAAGGATTGCTGTTTAGTTTGACCCTCGCTTTAAGTTGGGGTGCAGGAATTTCCTCTACTTTGGCAGCAGAAACAGTGATAATCCGCTTGGGTCCATTTCAGCAGTCGGTAGCGATCGCAGACTTAGAAAAGTTTGCTAAAACCGGGAAACTACCAGAAGGGATGGAAGTTTTGTCACCCTTTTTGACAACGGAAGTACGAGAGTTTTTGACCAAGCGGTTCTCTATAGATCCAGCTTTTGCAGACAAATTTATTAATGAATTGCGGCAAACACCACAAGGCAAACAAATCATAGCATCCCTGGGATCTGCGATACCGGGTAGTACGGTGGAAACCTTACAAGCCGCCCTCAACATAGCCCTCAGACAGTTTAACGGTTTGAGCCCAATTGGGTTCTTAAGAGCCTATCCCCAGGAAAATGTGACACTGGATGCAACTCAACTTATCGGTTTGGCTGTGGAACTCAATCCCACTCACCTCCAAAGCCAAGCCCTGGGTCTTTTATTGGAACGGGAGTTATCCGCTAAAAGTAACATACCCTTTAAAGCACCATTCGATCCAGCTACAGTGGGAAATGAAGTCGTACAACAGCAGACGGTGAACTTTTACGACCGACAGCGCAACCGTACCATACCTGTAGATGTTTATTGGAGTAGAGGGAACCCTGAAGACCCCTTGGTTGTCCTGTCCCACGGCTTCGGCTCAAATCGGAAATCCTTAAGATATGTAGCAAATCATCTTGCCTCTCATGGCATAACTGCCGTTGCGATCGAACATCCTGGTAGCAATGCCATATCGGTTAATAGAGCTTCAGATGGGGCAAATTTAGCACAACTGCTACCGCCATCTGAATTTATCGACAGACCAAAAGATGTCAGCTTTGTGCTGGATGAACTGGCAAAACTCAATACTCAATCCGAAGAATTTCAAGGAAAATTCAATACGGAAAAGGTTTCTGTCATCGGTCATTCTTTAGGCGGTTATACTGCTCTGGCTTTGGTAGCACCAGAGATAAACTTAGAGGAGTTGCGGAAATTCTGCAAAGATTCTCTCAATATTGACAAATCCCCCGGTGACTGGTTGCAGTGTACGGCAGCTTCTTTACGAGATAAAAAACTACGATTGCAAGATGAGCGTGTTAAAAGTGCGATCGCACTCAATCCAGTTATAGGTGAAATCTTTGGCAAAAAAGGTATAACTCAAATTACTAAACCAGTCCTGATTGTCGCAGGAACCGAAGACGCTATCACCCCAGCTTTGAAACATCAATTAGAACCATTTAACCAATTGCAGGGGGAAAAATATCTGTTAACTGCTATTGGGGGTACTCACCTCAGTATCAGCGATCCGGCAAGTGCTGCTTATTCTATTGTCAAAGAAAGGCGGGGTGAGGAAGCCAAATCTTTACGGCGATTAACTCAAGGCATCACTTTGGCTTTTATCAAACAACTGACACCAGAGGCAAAAACCTACCAACTTTTTTTGACACCTGCTTACGCACAGTCTCTATCTACAGCTGAATTGCCATTACGCCTTGTTTCTGAGTTGCCAGCCAGTATCAAACCTTGGTTGGAATCTGGAAAAAAACAGGATTAAGTTAACACAACCTTGTAGGGCGATCGCAATCGTAGGTTGGGTTGAGCCAAAGCGAAACCCAACGCAATCCGTATTTTATTGAGTTTGGTTCCTTCACAAGGGCGATCGCAATCGTAGGTTGGGTTGAGCCAAAGCGAAACCCAACGCAATCCGTATTTTATTGGGTTTGGTTCCTCAACAGGGAACGATTGTGTTGGGTTTGGGTTTTCAACTAGAGAACCGTTTTGTTGGGTTTCGTGCCTCAACCCAACCTACGCAACCGGATTGGATTGTGTACAGGTAAATTTAAAAACAAAATAAATTGCTTGCAAGAGTTACCACTTAGTGATTTAATAGCGGTGTTCTTTGGCAACTCGCTGTAACTTTTTGTGTCTTATTAAAAAGGCTTGCCTAGCGCTGCAACTTGTGATAAGTACAATACTCATTCTGGAGATTATCCTGAAGATAGGACATGGTAGTACCGTGTCCTTATGGTAAATTCTACCAAACACTTAGTTAGGAGCATACATGGAACCAATCATTGCAATAGTCTTAGTGCTGATAGGGTATGCATTAGGATCTGCAAAACTTATAAATCAGGGGAATGAAGCCTTGGTCGAACGCTTGGGGCGGTATCATCGCAAACTCAATGCGGGATTGAACTTTATTGTCCCCTTAGTAGACCAGATTGTAATGGAGGACACAATACGAGAACAGTTTTTAGACATCAAACCTCAAAATATCATAACCAAAGATAATATTTACTTAGAAGTTGACGCTGTTGTCTTCTGGAAGATTACAAACATGAAGGACAGCTATTACGTAGTCGATGATCTTCAAGGCTCTCTTTCCCAACTAGCTACAACCACTCTCCGAGAAATTATTGCCCAGAATACTTTTGAGGTGACAAACGCCTCTAGATCTGCGATGGACAGAGAAATCTTGGATAAGTTGAACCAGGCAACATCAAATTGGGGGGTTCACATTATACGGGTGGATATTCAAAGCATTACACCACCGGAAAGCGTGCAGAGGTCAATGGAAGAACAACGGGCAGCTGAAATTAGAAGTCGCGCTGCGATTATGGCAGCAGAAGGGGAAAGAGAAGCCGCAATTAAGAAAGCGGAAGGAACCAGAACCTCTATGCAAATCATTTCAGAAGCGTTGCGTAGCAGCCCGGAAAGCAAGGACATTCTACGATATCTTGTAGCTCAAGATTATATTGCACATCGGCAACAATTGGCACGTCTTGGTAGGTTTTGATTAACTTTTGTTTAATTTCTGCCAATGCTCTGGCATGAGCCATACTAGGGACGGTAACGCGGACAATTTCGCAACCAATTTCGTGCAAACGACGAATTGCTGCCACAGAACCATCTATATCTAGGGTGTCTTCGTTAATCATTGACTGCACAACCACTGGGTAGCCGCCCCCAATGGTGACATTACCAACTTTGACAGGACGGGTTTTGCGCCGTTTGATTGTGGTGTCAAAGGTTGGTTGGCTGGGCACAGTATTGGAATCTGTCAGTATGGGCAGGGTCTGCATAACCTAATACAAGTGATTTTTGTAGCGAGGATGTCAAATTTGAGAACGCTCTGCTTCTCAGAGTGCCATACCAGGGGCAAATTTGGTTAATGAAGTTGTAGAAAAAAAAGTTAAAAATGTTTTAGATGAGGAGATAGAAAGATAAATAGACGCAAAGTTACAGGAAAAAGTTGATTCATGAAAGAACTTTCTCAAATCCAATACCAAAAATTTTCTATTGAAATAAGTAATAAATACTATCAGCCATGTCAATGAATTTATGGAGTAGCAATTAATATTGATAATTTGTCAACAACATATGAATTGTAAATTTTGTTACACTAATTTGTTTTTTTCACTGGTTTACTTACGTATTTTGTCAGATCTTTAGCAACAGAACAATCTCGTCCCTGCTTTTTAGCTGCATAAAGTGCTTCATCAGCAGTAGCAATTAAGTCTTCCGGTGATAATTCTGGTACAGGAACCACACAAGTAACGCCCAGACTTAAAGTAACATAATGACTTATATCCGATTGGGCATGAGGCATTTTCAGATTTTGAATTTCTATTCTTATCTCTTCAGCTAACTTTAAAGCACCCTCAATATCAGTGTTGGGCAGAATGACTGCAAACTCTTCGCCACCATAACGCGCCACTAAATCAGCAGGTCGCTTAATAGCATCAGCCATAGTTTTTGCCACTTGTCGCAAGCATTCATCGCCTCTCTGATGCCCGTAGAAATCGTTGTAAGGTTTGAAGTAATCCACATCACACAAAATTAAAGACAAAGGTTGTTTTTCACTTAACAGACGCTTCCATTCTTGGGACAAGCTTTCATTAAAATGACGACGATTGGCAACTTGAGTTAAACCATCTATACTAACGAGGCGCTGTAATTCTTGATTGGCTTTTTCCAATTGTTCTGTCCGTTCTGCCACTTTTTGTTCCAGGGTATATGCGTATTTCTCTTTTTCTGCATAAAGTAGGGCGTTTTCTAGAGCAATAGCGGCTTGGAAGCAGAGGAGTTTGACTATTTCTAATTGTTTAGAGGTAAAAGCACCTGTAGTAAGATTATTTTCTAAATAAACAATACTAGTTAGTTTACCTTGATGAATCAGTGGCGCACATAAAACCGATTGCGGTTGATAGTTCTTTATATAAGAATCAGAAGTAAATTTTCCTTCATGAGTCACATCATTTAAAACTACACTTCCTTTAATACGGGTTACATAATTAATAATGGATAGAGGAATTATTTCACAATGTTCTAGAGGAATTGACTGTAAGACAACTGGAGTATTATCTAATTCTCCTACAGCTTGAACAAACCATTTACCCTGAGTTTCTAGAATTAAAACTCCTTTTTGTGCTCCGGCATTTTCGATAACAGTCAACATCAATTTAGTTAATAATTTCTCCAAGACAATTTCTTCAGATAGGGTTTGAGATGCTTTGATGATTGTAGCTAAATCTAGGCTGGAGGAAGTATTTCTCTCAGAAATAGATAGTGGGGTAGAAAATTTTACCTTACAGCCATGCGATCGCCGCTCTGAAAACTTTCTTGTTAATAATTGTGGGTAGCGGCTATCTAAATCTTGAACTTTTGCCATTGCACCCCAGCACAAATAGCAGTAACGGGCATTCTCCATATAAACTCGAGCAATTTTTTCGTTGCCTTGTGCGAGGTAAAACTTAGCTGCTAACTCGTGACCAAGCGCTTCTTCATTAAGATATTCATTTTTTCTAGCCAAAGCAATGGCTTTCTCGTAAGATTTCATTGCCTTGCACTCTTGACCTAAAACTCTTTGCCATTCTGCTTCTATTAAATACAATCTGTGTAAGTGGTTCATGGGAGCATAGGCTGCCCATTCTTTCAATTTTTTGTAATTAGCTTTTATCCTTTGATGCCAAGATTTCTGTTGCGTTGTTTGCCAGGAAGGATAAACAGCCAATCGAGCTAAAGTATCGTAAAAATAAACTGCGGGAATAGCCAGCGTTCCCAGCCCTCCCTTTAAATGTTCTTCTGCCATCATGGCATTGTTTATAGCTTGTTCGTATTCTCCAAATAAGTAACTTAGTACTAATTTATAACTAAAGATATTAAATACTTTGCTATAATCTCTTGCCTCAATAGCTAGAGAAATGTTTTCCAACTCATTATAACTTTCCCCAATTAGATAACAGGGATTTTGAGATTGACCTAGCAAATTTAAAACCATTTGCCTGTGAATACTTATATTATCAGCACTCCGCTGTTGCTGGATTTTTTTAATAGCATTAATATAATGGTACATCTCTCGTTCAACTACAGCTAATTCTTCACCGAGAAAACAGCAATAGTTAGAGTAAAGATGAGCGCAATAAGCAGCATATTCAAAATCTCCAGTTTCTATCCCATTAATATAGCTCTCCTTTAAAGGTTGTAATGAATGCCTGCCATGTTGTCGCCAATGTTTGATAAAACTATAAACAAGAAAGACCACACTAGTCTTCAACTTACGAGAATTAAATAATTCCAAAAAACTTAAAGCTAAGTCACCAAAACGATTACCTAATTCAATTTCTCCTAATGTTCCACATAAAATTGTACCGTAACTAGCATAAACATAAGCGGATATTTCAACATTTCCATATTTTACTAGTAAAGTAACTGTTTTAAAAATAACAATTGGTAAGAGATTGGTTGCTGCAAGATAAGAAGCAGAAAAAATTTTGCAGAGAAGAGAAATAGCAGATTTTTTTTCAGTAACAGTCATTTGAGGTAAATGAATTAAATCCTCAACCCGTTTACCCAATAAAACAAACTTTGTTTCTAAGATAGAAAATAAAACATCAACTTGAGTTGCTTTTCTTGGTAATCTGAGCCCGAAAAGATTGAGAACACTTATCCCAATATCAATAGCCTGTACTAGCTTACCCTGTGCTATAGCAGCTGCAATTTGAACTTCATAAACTTTCACTTTATCCAATAGTTGGTCAGCACTTTGCAACACGACAGAAGCTAATTTTTCCATTTCAGCAAACTGACCGCTTAAGTAAGCAGCTTCTGCAGCTTCTACGTACAAATCCAAGGTCATTTTGTATTGTTTCTGCCATTTATCTGCCGCTAACAATTCTAAACCATGTATTAGGTAAGTAAAGGCAGGTTGAAAAGCAGCAGATGCTTTCGCTTTCTTTCCAGCTATTAAATTTAATTTGGCTAATTCATCTCGTTGTTCTTGGTTATCAATCAGCTTACAACCTAAATTTAATTGATCGACAATATCAAAAATTGACTCTTCTTGCTGCTTTAATGGTGTATTCTTAAGTAAGAGTTGTCCAATTTGCAGATGAATAGCTTGCTTTTGATTGTCTGTAATGAGAAAATATGCAGCTTGTTGGACGCGATCGTGTACAAATTTGTAAGTGATACTTAAGTTATCTAAGTTACAGCCTGTTTGCAGACACTTATAATCAGAACTCAGGGGTACAACCAAACCATCCTGTATTGCTGACCACAGATGCTCAGCTGTCTCTTTTGACAGCTTTTTTTTATGTACAATGGACAAAGTCTTCAAATCGAAATAATTGCCAATGCAAGCAGCTAATCTTAAAACTTCCTGTGTTTTTTCTGGCAGATTTTGAATCTTTTTAGCCATCAGTTCAACTACATTATCCGTAATGTCTCTAGCTCGAATATGCTGTAAATCCCATTGCCATCTCCGTGTTTGAAAATCAAAAACTAACAGCCCTTGGGTATAAAGAGATTTGAGAAACTCATTCATAAAAAAGGGATTGCCCTGGGTTTTTTCTAGAACTAATTCTGCTAACGCCTTTGTCCGATCGCAACTCATTTTAAGAGTATCAGCAATTAACTGATTGACATAATTAAAATCCAAAGGCAAAAGTAAAATAGTATTAATAGATGCTCCTGAAGTTTTAATTTCCGATAAAGTAAGAGTTAAAGGATGGGTTGTATTGACTTCATTGTCTCGATAGGAACCTATTAAAAACAAATACTTATTATCTATATCTGTCATCATTAACTGGATTAATTTTAAAGTAGCCAAATCAGCCCACTGTAAATCATCCAAAAAAATCACCAAGGGATGTTCCTTTTGACAAAACACTCCTATAAAATTTTGAAAAACTAAATTAAAACGGTTTTGAGCCTCTACAGGAGCTAATTCTGCAAGTGCAGGTTGTTTACCAATAATTAGTTCAATTTCCGGAATCACATCAACAATTACCTGGGCATTACTCCCCAGACTTACAAGGAGTTTATCTCGCCACTCTTGTAGTTGCTCCTCTGTTTCTACAAGTAGTTGCCTTACTAACTGAGTGAAGGCATGCACTACAGCACCGTAAGGAATATTTCGATGGAGTTGGTCAAACTTTCCAGAAATAAAATAACCCTTATGCTCGGTTATTGGTTTGTAAATCTCTTGTACTAATGCTGATTTGCCGATGCCAGAATAACCGGAAACTAACATGAATTCTTTCTGCCCTAAGCTCACTTTTTCAAAAGCTTTTAATAAAGTCTTAATTTGTTCTTCTCTCCCATACAACTTCTGAGATATTTGAAATTTATCTGAAATATCCTGACTGCATAATTCAAAATTACTTATCTTTCCCTGATGCTGCAATTGATTGAGACAAACTTCTAAATCCGCTTTAATTCCGTAAGCACTTTGGTATCTTTCTTCTGCTGTTTTCGCCATGAGTTTCATGACTATTTCTGAAACTACTAGAGGAACCTGTGGATTAATAATATTTACTGGTATTGGTTGTTTAGCAATATGGCAATATACTAACTCCATAACATCCACATTAGTTTCAAAAGGCAATCGATTAGTCAGCATCTCATAAAAAGTAGTGCCTAGAGAATAAAAATCACTACGATAATCTACCGTCCGATTAATTCTGCCTGTTTGTTCTGGAGAAATATATGCTAACGTTCCTTCTAAAACATAAGGATTCTTTAGCTCAGTATTTTCACGAAGTAAAATAGAGGATAACCCAAAATCGATAATTTTTAATTGCCCTGTTTCAGCATTAAAAACAATATTTGATGGGTTAATATCTTTGTGGATAATATTTGCTTGATGAATTTTAACCAAAATATCAGTAATTTGTATAGCAAGTTTGAGAAATTCCGTTAAGGTTAACTGCCTTTTTGCTAGTAATCTATCTAAAGATTCACCACCAAAATCTTCCAATAACATTACCAATGTATTCTGATATTTTTGCAATTTGTAAGATTTAACGACTCCCTCTAAATCTAAATTACGCGTAATTTCATATTCCTGGTGATAGCGCACAAGTTCCGCAGGGGTAGGATAGTCTTTTTTAAGAAGCTTTAAGATAACAGGTTGATTATTTTCTTCTACGATGCCACGATAGACTAGAGATTTAGCACTTTCATAAATTTGTACTAATACTTGAATCCCTGGTAGTTCAACCATAAATAAATTTATATTTTGTCAGATTAAAATTTTTTCTGGCAATTTATCCATTTTTGGTCAATTTCCCTAAGACGTTCTGTATTTTGGTTTTTCTAACGAAAGAGATATTGCCATCATGGAAAAGTTGTGTTAAATCAGTTCTCAGTATAGCTCTTCTATTACTCCATTGTCACTTCGCTTTATTCTTGGCTTTTTACGGGATCTGGAAAACCTCGCTTCTCTGTTTCTATCCCTCTGGGCGAGAGGCTTTGGATTCTTCCCTACAAGGAAAGGGGTTGAGGGGTTAGGTAAGAACGCTCATTTTTCTACAGGGTGTGAAAATGAGAACATTAGAGTAAATTAATTTACATGTTTTTTAAGTAAAATCCGAGAAAGCATATTTTGGCTATCATGTAAATTAGTCTTACGCTAAAATGCCCTTAATGCTAAGTTAAAAGCATAAAGAATTGTCTTAAACCCATTACTTAAAATCTTCTGTTTAAATAAGCAATAAAGATTATTGCTCGTGAAAATGATTTTATGCATCAGTAACCAAGACCTGTAGTACATTCTATTCCTTCAATCTTGACTTTAATTAAAACGCACTGTGCATGATGTAAAATTATGAACAAACAAACAACAAATCAATTACCAATTCCCCCTCACTTTAACTGTCAAAAAGTTGCTGAAGTTTGGCGTGTACCTTATCAGAAATGCGCGGAAGAAGCAAGAGATTGGGCAAGGAAATATAGCATCAATCCAGCGTCTGAAGATAAAACTCGTATTTGTCTGCTATTAATAGATGTACAAAATACATTTTGCATACCTGAGTTTGAATTATTTGTAGGTGGGAAATCTGGATCGGGGGCAGTAGATGATAATGTACGTTTGTGTGAGTTTATTTATCGTAATTTAGGTGCGATCGCTACAATTGTGCCTACAATGGATACTCACATGACCATGCAAATTTTCCATCCTATTTTCTGGGTTAACCAAGCAGGAGAACATCCCATTCCTACTGCTACTAATATCACTCCAGTTGACATGGAGAAAGGAATTTGGAAAGTTAACGCTGGAGTTGCTGACAGCCTTGGGTATGAATATGAATTCCTGGAAAAACACGCCTACCACTACCTTCAGCAGTTAAGCCAAGGCGGTAAATACCCACTGACAGTTTGGTCTTATCACTCCATGTTAGGAGGTATCGGTCATGCTTTAGTTTCTGCTGTAGAAGAGGCAATCTTTTTCCACTGTATTGCTCGTCACAGCCAAACTCAGTTTGAATTAAAAGGTAATAATCCTTTAACAGAAAATTATTCTGTCTTAAGCCCGGAAATTTTAGACGGTTTCGACCGACGCCCTATTGCTCAAAAAAATACTCGTTTAATTCAACAATTATTAGAATTTGATGGGGTGATTGTTGCCGGTCAAGCTAAAAGTCATTGTGTTGCTTGGACAATTGCGGATTTATTAACAGAAATTCAGCAGGTAGATCCCAATTTAGCGAGAAAAGTTTATTTGCTGGAAGACTGTACTTCCCCTGTTGTCGTTCCTAATGTAGTCGATTATACGGAAGCAGCCGACGCAGCTTTTGAACGATTTGCTGCTGCTGGGATGCATCTGGTTAAATCTACAGATTCTATTTTGGATTGGTTTGAAAATTGAGATTTATGGTGGGCAGTGCCTTTCTTTGAAGATTGAGATTTATGGTGGGCTTTCTTTGAAGATTGAGATTTATGGTGGGCAGTGCCCACCCAACTTTCTTTAAAGATTGAGATTTATGGTGGGCAGTGCTTTCTTGAAAGTGTCCTACAAGCGGCGCACCACCCGTTATGAATGGAAGCAACACTTCCCTCACTCCCTCACTTCCTCTCGACCTACTTACCTCTGTAAATACCCCCGTGGATCTTGAGCGGTCCAACCCAGGGAAGAACTCGAACGAACTTCAAAATGAAGATGGGGTTGGTTGATGGTAGGAGTTCCAGTTGTACCTACAGTCCCGACTAAATCCCCCTTTTTCACCCGGTGACCAACTGAGACTTGGATGCTGTCAAGATGGGCGTAACGGCTTTGCAATCCTCCACTGTGATTAACGATCACTAAATTGCCATAGGTACCTTGTTCTTTCGCAAAAGCAACAGTTCCTTCACCAATAGCTTGTACTGAGGTTCCTTTTTCTGCCAACAAATCTATGCCACTATGGAAGAAAACCTCACCATTAGTAGGATTGGTCTGCCATCCGTAGGATACCGCCACGTTTGAGACTTGTGGCAATGGATAACCAATCAGTTGGCTGGGGCTGAGAGTGGAATTTGGAGTTTCTGTGACAGGAAGATTTGGCGATTGCTTGACATCGGGTACAAACACAACTTTAGGGTTTTTCTGACACCCGTTCACCTCAAAAAGTGCATCCGGACGGATTTTGTATCTTGCTGCTACCTGTCGCCAGGTTTGACCCCTCGGCACTTCAACAACAATTCCGTTGTAGGGAGGAATTTGAATTTCACTTCCAACCGTCACTTTGCTGTTTTGTAAAGCCGGATTCATGGTGATAATGGTTGTTGGGGTGAGGTTGTAGCGTTGGGCTATACTTGCCAAAGTTTCGCCTGGAGCTACTTTGTGGCGTTGAAAGCGTTCTAGCGCCGAAGTTTTGCAATTTGTAGCAGAAACCTGTGCAAGCGATCGCTCTGGATACGAATACACCACACCAACGATGTTAGCGATTATGGTAATGAGAAACAGTAGACGATAGGGAAGAGTCATGTATATAAAGGAGGCACTCAACTCTAGATTTTAGACGGCAGAGGCGGGTGAAATGTTGTAGTAGTTAGTAGCCCACTAACCACTAACAAATTTCTGTTTTTGACGCATACTAACTAAAGTATGGCGTCGTGTTTCCTCCCAAAACCACAATTTTGGGTTTCCACACTTCCTGCAATATTTTATGAAATTATCCTTAAAGCAACTGGCTATTTATTTATCCCTACTATCCATAGGCAGCACTGCTGGCTTATTAGGTAGTTTATATATCCCGTCACAAAATCGTTTATTTCGTGAGTTAAAAAATGTAACAGTTTCGTTGCCCCCAGAAAACGCAGTGCCAAATCCCATTGGAGGTCAGATTGGGCTTCCCAATGGCGATAACGTGAATTTTATTGCTTCGGCTGTTCAAAAAACTGGACCTGCGGTTGTGCGAATTAACGCTACCCGTAAAGTCGCAAATCCCATCTCTAATGCTTTGAAAAATCCTCTGTTGCGACGGTTTTTTGGAGAGGACGAGCAACCATTTCCCAGAGAACGAATAGAGCGCGGTACGGGGTCTGGATTTATTTTAAGCAAGAATGGACGAATTCTCACCAACGCTCACGTAGTATCAGACACAGATACTGTACAAGTGACCCTTAAGGATGGACGAACTTTTGAAGGAAAGGTTGTAGGCGTTGACGCTGTAACAGATGTGGCTGTGGTCAAAATTGCAGCAAACGATATGCCAACAGTTACACTGGGCAATTCACAAAACTTAATACCCGGTCAGTGGGCGATCGCGATTGGCAATCCTTTGGGCTTGGATAACACGGTGACCATTGGTATTATCAGCGCTACAGACCGCACAAGCGCTCAAGTTGGTGTTCCAGACAAGCGAGTGAGCTTCATTCAAACCGACGCAGCTATTAACCCAGGTAACTCTGGTGGTCCTTTACTAAATGCCCAAGGTGAAGTCATCGGTGTAAATACTGCTATTCGCGCCGATGCACAAGGATTAGGTTTTGCCATCCCCATCGAAACTGCTGCTCGCATAGCTAATGAACTGTTTACTAAAGGACGCGTGGAACACCCGTTCTTGGGAATTGAAATGGTGGACCTCAGCCCTGGGAAAAAACAGCAGTTAAATCAAGAATACAACCTGAGCATTACACAAAGTGCTGGCGTTGCGATTAAGGGCGTTGTAGAAAATTCTCCAGCACAACGAGGAGGACTCCGCCCTGGGGACATGATTCAAAAAGTCAACGGTAAAGCAGTCAAAACTGCAGCGCAAGTACAGAAACTGGTAGAGTCCAGTGCTGTAGGCGACATTTTGCAACTAGAAGTTAACCGCGACGGAAAAATTCAAACTTTTGAAGTACAATCCGGCGCTTATCCCCATAAATAGTCAATAGCCTGTGGTCATTAGCTATTTGTCCAACGACAAACGACAGGTGACAAATGGCTATTTGTCGTTGGTCAAATGATCTAGTTGCATCCGTTGTTCCATTTGGCGGAGAAAATACCCCGTCATCATAGCTGATGCTAGAAGCCCAGCTAAATTATCCCGATCCGTTGTAATTTGCACGTTGAAATTTTCAACAGGTAACATCCCAACAAGCCCTTGAACGTTTTGCGAAATAATTTGTTTAATTTCGGGGCTAACGGACTGGGCTACACGTGCTAAAACTTCAGGCGGCTGATGCTGTAGATACTTGAGCAACTTATTGGGATCATCCTCAAAGCCGTCATTGAGAAGCTGACTGGGGTGTTCCTCAGGGTAGTCATTCAGAAAGTTTGGATCAAACACCATTGGCAAATTTTTTAGCTGAGTTGCTTATTCTACTCTAAACCATACTAGAAAGGACAGACCTCTGTCAGGAGTACTAGCATGCATTCTCACGACAGAACTCAATCTCCTTGAGTTTGTGGTTGAAGTTCAAGCTCTAGTTGTTTTTGCTCCTGAGTGTTGAAGGGTTGGGGAAGCTGCTCAATTTGAAAATACTGGTGAAATTTTGAGGTGACTTGTAACGAGTATGAACGTGATTCGCTGTCACGGCGTTTCTTAACAAAACCGAGTTCAACCAGTTCTTGAACGTGCTGGTATGCTCCTGAACCACGCAAATCTATCAAGTCACTTTGGAGTATTGGGCTATTTAAGGCTATTGCCGCCAAAGTCCGCAATGCTCCCAATCCCAATTCTACTGGAATTAGAGTTTGCACTAAATCGTGAAAGTCTGACCGCAGTTGCAAGCTGTAACCATTTGAGGTTTCTACGATTTCTAAAGCGCTATCTCGTCGGGCATATTCGTCAATAAGTTCAATTATGCCTTCCTCAACTGTAGCGCGATCGCAGGCGGCATACTCGGCAATTTCACCGATTGACAGGGGCTTACCCTTTAAATAGAGAATTGCTTCTATCTTCGTCGCTGCATTCATCTGTCAATAGTCAATAGTCATTGGTCAACTTAAGGATGAAGTATGAAGTAGATGGTAGTTCCCATCAATTTATTAAAGGGCTAGTATCCATCTATCAACCTATTTTTCATCCTTTATCCTTTATCCTTCATCCTAATTCGTAATTCGTAATCAAAAATGCATGAATAACTTTAGTTATGAAAAAGAAAAAAGGTGTTGCCAACTTTATTCAAGCTCCAGATTTCTCTGTGTGGTAATCATTACGAACTACAAATTACGATTTTCGAGAAGCGACTTGACCCTGCGGGATGCTGAAGATAACGAATAAGAATAGATTGCGTCATGCAGCATCCCCAGACAGGGAAAAGTTTGTGAAAAAATGGCACTCCTGTCGCGTTAAGCAAGCCCAACCAACTTTTCGCTTAGTTCCCACAGGCGCTTCGCTTTCTCAGCATCGCTTGCTTCCGGCGAGACGTCTTGAACAAACGACTTGCCATCTTTCTTCTGTCTATTCCCCCAGCTCCAATAGGCACCAGATTGGTTATACGCAGGATCGGCGACCACCTCCGCGACCCTCCGACCTGCCTCCTCCTCTGACACAAACCCTCCAGTAATGTACTTTTGAAAGATTGGGAAAAGTTTCTGAAATAAGGGATAGTGGTTTCGGAATAGAGCAGTTGTTGCCACACAACCAGGATAAAGAGAACTGAAGGTGATACCAGTTGACTGGTGATAGCGCCGATGCAGTTCCCGCATGGTTAACACATTGCAGACCTTGCTATCTTTATAAGCTTTGACTGGCTCAAATTTCTTGCCGTCAATCATCGTGTACGGCTCTTTGAATCCAGCTGCCAAACCCTTCAAATCTCCCAAGTCCGGACGCGGTGGAATTTTTCCTCCCAACTCCTTGGGATTGTGCGTCACGGTTCCTAAAATGACTAACCTCGGTTCCGAAGCTTTGGAGTTTTTCAAATCCTCTAGCATGAGGTTACACAAGAGGAAATGCCCGAGGTGATTCGTGGCAACGCTCAATTCGTATCCGTCTGCGCTTCGCAATGGCTCTTTTAATAAGGGCATATACACTGCGGCGTTGCACACTAAAGCCTCCAGAGTTCTGCCACTTTCCCTAAAGTTCTTTACAAATTGTCGCACGCTCTCTAAGCTTGCCAAGTCGAGGTGCATGATTGTGTAGCTGTCCTTCGGTATTCCCACAGCCTGAGCAACTTTTTCCGCCTTCGGCAGATCCCGACAGGCCATCACCACATGCCATTGCCCGGTTTGGGCAAGAGCTTTCGCTGCCTGCAAACCGACCCCCGAAGATGCGCCCGTGATCGCGACCGTTGACTTCCGATGCTGTTCCATTCTGTTCAGACTTCGTTGACTGTCGTTAACTGTCTCCATGTTCTCACACCACGATCGCCAACAGCTGAAGTATCTGACTCTGAGATTATTAAGAAAAGTTTCTATTATTAACTGGGCATAACATAGGGTAAGTAAGAATTGTCTTTAATGCTATAGGAAAAAGATAATTCATCCTTAAATGCCAGTAGCTAGATGAGAATAGAAGCATCTATGTTAAGAAATGTAATGGAGCCCAAACCCATACAAATGACCAATAACAAATGATAAAGGACAGCATTAAGTAGTTAACTTTATCTATACCGACTACTAACAGTGCCTTATTGATAATCTGTGATATTATATCTTTTAATTTATAAACAGATTCTGCGGTTTTTTTCCGCTACAAGCTATGCTTTTTGGAAACTTAGTTGTAGGGAGTAAGATGGCTCCCCAAAAGGAGGATGACCGGCGCTAAAGGTTCCGGTCAGTATCGGCTAGATGTTGAGGCTACTTTAGCCGAGGTACAAAAGCTTCAGTTTGACCGCAAATATCGTGATGCCTCTGGATTGTTCTACATTGAAGGTGTACGGAACTTCGTACAAGCAATTGACAATGGCTTTGATGTTTCGACAATCCTGTTTAGCGAAAAATTGCTGACAGCACCGGTGGCACGAAAGCTAGTTCGCCACACTCGTCGCAAGGGTGTGGCTAGTATCCCTGTCACACCGGAACAGTTCAGGCAGATCTCTTATACCGAGCGTGCTTCAGGTGTGGGTGCTATTGTGCGTCAGCGCTGGTTCAAGTTGCGTGATGTCTCGCCACAAGCTGGGTTGTGTTGGTTGGCTCTTGAAACCGTTCGCTCCCCAGGAAACCTAGGAACTTTGATTCGGACATCGGAGGCTGTGGGTGGTGCTGGCTTTATCTTTATTGGTGGGCATGTAGACCCGTTCGATCCCGATGTTGTTCGGGCATCTATGGGCGCACTCTTCCGCCAGAAGTTTGTACGCACGGGCTTTCCCTCACTCCGTGAGTGGATACGCCGCCAATGCTGCCATGCGATCGGTGCTTCACCAGACGGAACAACTGATTTTCATCAGTTCGATTACCCACCTTCGACTCTTCTGTTCCTAGGTGAGGAGCGCCAAGGTCTCACCCAACAACAGCGGGATTTGTGCCAGCATCTTCTACGGATTCCAATCGTAGGTACGGCTGACTCTCTCAATCTCGCTGTAGCAGGAAGTCTCCTCATGTACGAGGTTTACAGGTCAAGAAGGTTTTGCCGTTAAACACCATTGAAGTTTTTTGTGGTGCGGGCTTCCAGCCCGCACATTATACTTATACAGGATGCTTCCAGAGAGCCACTTATATAGGACGGGCGAGGACGCCCGTTCCACAAGAAAAAGTTGAAGATTTTTTAATTTGGAACTTCCTAAGTAAAGTTGAAGATTTTTTATCTGTAACTCCCTAAGTAAAAGTGATGCACAGATGCTTATTTTAGTATATATGAATACAATAGCTGAGAAAATTTAATCCTTCCTTTGGATAGAGTTACTGCGAGGGAATGTAAGTTGAATGGAAAGTGTTATGTCTCGCAGGAAGCTGATTGAATTTGTTTTTGTCTGTAAAAGGCAATCAGTAAAAATAGCATTTTTGCGAGCTGCTCTTATTAAGTGAAAATTTGCACGAAACTCGGGTAACAGAAAATATGGAAAATATCAACGCAGCAAATGCGACAGAGCGCTATTGTGCTCTGATCGTCGGAATTCTCTTTTTGCTTTTAGGTTTGGCTGGATTTGTACCAGCTTTGGTTTTGTTACCTGGATCTACGGCATCTTATGTCCCGATTGATGCAACTTCTAGCGCCTACGCTATGGGATTTGGCTACGTATTTGGGCTGTTTCCCACTAATTTCTTGCATAACCTTGTACACTGTGCTGTTGGAGTGTTGGGAATTGCGTCCTATCCCAGCTTGAGCAGCGCACGACTATTCAATCGTGTCTTTGCAGTTGCTTATACGGTAATCGCCATTATGGGGTGCCTGCCCTTGGCTAAAACCATGTTCGGCTTGATGCCACTGTTCGGTAACAATGTTTGGTTCAACGCTTTAACAGCGATCGCTACTGCCTACTATGGCATTATCATACCAGCTAAAGTGAAGGGTGCCAGCGTATCGCACAATCTTTGATTTTCTCCTTAACAATTTTAGCTAAAAAGCCTGCTTTCTTTTATGTAACCAGGCTTTTTCTTGCAGCATTTTTTGAGTTAATAAACTACATTTTAAGGGCATACAACATTACGTCCCTGCGTCACACTTTATCGCCTTTCTCAGACTATTGGTGGGCAGTGCCCACCCTACAAACTACAAACTACTCAGACTATTGGTGGGCACTGCCCACCCTACAAACTACAAAATCTACTCTTGGTCGGCAGTGCCCACCCTACAAAATCTCCGCTCAACATTTCTGTTCAAGGACTCAAGAAGTAGATAAAGCAATCAGAAAACAAACGAATAATAAAGCAAGCAATAGCAGCAAAGCCTGATTGCGCCGCATCCAGTTTCTTATAGTGACACCAAAGCTGCTAGATTGGCTTTGTTGCTGTAACTCCAATTGTCTCTCTTCAATGTTTTGGTAAAGGATGCACTCTGTAGCGTAGGGACGTTGGGGAAAATTGCAGGTATCGTCAGCGTGATAAGTACAGGTATCGCAGAGATACCCTTCCCCAGTTGCTCGATGTAGGGGAATACCTGGATGTCCGTAAGCCTTTAACTCGGCGCGGCAATGGGGACATTTGACTGCTTGAGAGTTAACAGGTTGATGGCAGCGAGGGCAAGTTGCAGTTTCCAAAGCTGATACCCAAATGTAGCTTAATAGTCTATTTTAACTAGTTGAAGGAAGAATGAGATCCCTTAATGATGGTCAGTCATGAATAATAAAGGGATACCAGCGAGCACCACCACCACTCCCATAATTGCTCCAATGCCAGTATAAGCAAGGCTTGAGTAAAGTAAATAACTACACAGAAGACAAAACAGGAGAGGTGTCAGGGGATAAAAAGGCACGCGAAATGGTCTTTCTACCTGTGGTTCTCGCACTCTCAACACGATTAGTGACAAACCACTTAGTAGAAAAAAGAACCAAAAAATGGGGGCGGTATAATCCACCATTGTTTCAAAGCCTTTACGCGTCATAGTTCCCAGTATTACCAACAAAAGGGTTATGGCTCCTTGTACGAGTAAAGCATTCGTTGGTGCATTTGAACGGCTTTTCCACCTTCCCATAAAGGAAAACAGCGTAAAATCTTGACCTAATGCGTAGTTAGTCCGAGCACCTGTAAAAATTGTGGCGTTAATGGCACTCAGTGTTGCAATGCCAATTAAGCAGCAGATAAACACAGCACCAGGTTCACCAAAAGCATGACGCATCAAATTTGCCGCTACGGCTTTCGATGAAGCCATACCAGGTAACCCCAATCCAAGTATGTATGCTAGGTTGATAAGTAAGTAAATGGCTGTGATAATGCTAAGACTCCAGATGAGCGATCGCACCATATTCCGTTTCACGTTTTGTAGTTCTGCGGAAATATAAGCTGCTTCGTTCCAACCACCGTAAGACAGCAACACAAAAACCATCGCCAAACCAAAATTTCCCCCGGATGTAGGACTCGCAGCTGTAGCAGGGGGTGTAGCAAAAATTAACCCCGCAAGAGCAAGGAGAAGCAAGCCGAGAACTTGAGCGACTGTTAACCAATTCTGGGTTGATTTACCTTGTTGAATACCAAGGACATTGACAGCAGTCAAGATGATGATGACAGCCACAGCATAAATGGACGGGGAATATTCACCCAGTCGCCATAACTCTGAGGCATAATCACCAAACACAAACGCCAAAAGTGCTATCGAACCCGTTTGAACAACCGCCAGCCGCCCCCAGGCAAATAAAAATGCCCAGTTTTTTCCAAAGGCACGCATGAGGTAATGGTAATTACCACCAGTATGAGGATATGCTGTTGCCAGTTCGGCGTAACATAAAGCCCCAATTAATGACATGGCACCACCTAGTAGCCAAACGAACATCACCATTGCAGGGCTTTGCAGATGACTAGCCACGAGAGATGGTGTCTCAAAAATACCTGCACCGATAACAACGCCCACAATCAGAGCGATCGCATCTTTTAAAGAAAGCATTCCTTTTGAAGATGCTTTGGTAAGATTGTGTAAAGCATAGTTCCTGTGTTTGTTCACTTTAACATCATCCCGATTGCCAGTACAAACACTAACTATTATTGTTAGAAAAGAGGACAGTTTGAACTGCCTCTTGAGAAATACTCTTGAGGGAGGGAGTGAGGGAAGTGTTTCTTCCATTCATAACGGGGGGGTGCGCTGCCTGTGGGGTGCTCCCAAGGAAGATAAGCATTTCAGAGTAATTTTTTATACTTTACACCATCTTAAATTGTCTTCTATATTTTCTTTGCTCAAATTGTATAGAGCATCCAAAAAGTGGATTTGCAAGGTGCCAGGACCTGTAGCTTTATGTGCAGCGATTTCACCAGCAATACCCATCACTGCCATAGTATGTGCAGCCGCCATAAAAGCATCTGTATTGACCGCCAAAAATGCCCCTGTTAGTGCCGTTGCCGTACAACCCATGCCCGTCACTTTTGCCATAAATGGATGTCCATTGTCAATCTGAATCACTTGCTTGGGATTCACAATAAAATCTTTTGCACCACTAATTACCACAACACATTGAGAGCTGTGAGCGATTAACTTTGCAGCTTCTACAGCAGATTCAGATTTTTGGCTACTGTCCACTCCTTTAGTTTGAGCCTCTTCCCTCACAAGAGAACACACTTCAGAAGCATTAGCCCGAATCACTGTGGGATTAACAGTTTCAAAAAACTGTCGGATTGTTGCTGTTCGATAAGTTGTAGCACCTGCACCAACCGGGTCAAGAACAATCGGCTTGTTCAGTTCATAAGCTCGGAGCATTGCCTTTTGCATCGCTTTTATCCATGCTTCACTCAACGTGCCAATATTAATTACCAATGCTCCGGCAATACCAACCATCTCTTCTACTTCTTCTATGGCATGTGCCATGACAGGTGATGCTCCTAATGCTAAAAGAGCATTGGCAGTGTTATTCATCACAACATAGTTGGTGATGTTATGAATTAAGGGGACGGAGTCACGGATTTTTTGTATGTCTTCCCAAATGGTATAGGCATTGATATTCATTTGACCAAAAATGTAACGGGTAGGAAAAGCTACTTGGCACCCATCGACTGCAACATTCTTTCTCGTTTCTTGCGTGCAATTTCTTGCATATCCACAGTGCGATCGGTTTCGTCTACAATTTCACCGGTTATGACCTCAAGAACATCTTCTAAGGTGACCACACCCGCAACGTTCCCGTATTCATCTACAACTACTGCTAGATGTTCATGAGCGTCTATAAAGCTTTTTAGCAGTTTATCTGCTTGAATTGTTTCAGGAACAAAGCGAATTTTGCGAGTCAGAGTAGCAATTTTTTGATTGTTGTTGCCTTCAACCATTGCTGTCAGCAAGTTCTGCTTTAAAGCAAATCCCATGACTTGGTCGATAGAGTCATCAACCACTATAATTCGGGTATGTTGTGAGGCAATAATATCTGCTTTTGCTTCAGTAAGAGTTAAATTTCCATCTATATATGTCAGTATGATTCTGGGTGTCATCAAATCAGACGCTGTTACATCATTCAATCGAAACACCCGTTGGATCATTTCTGCTTCATCCTTTTCAATGATTCCCTCTTGTTGACCGATATTTGCCAATAGTTTTATTTCAGCCTCGTTTGTTGTCGGTCGTTTCTTACCTTTAGTAAAGGGTGCAGTCACGGTTTCTAGAATCCAGACTAGGGGTGTGAAAGCAATGGTAAGTCCAGTCACAGGTAAAGCTGCAAGTGTGGCTATCTTTTCTGCATAGCGCTCTCCAATAGTCTTTGGGATAATTTCCCCAAAAATGATAATCAGGAAGGTTAATACTGCTGAAAATATACCCAGCCAACTATTTCCCAACACCTTAGCAGCAAGATTACCTGTGAGAATGCTACCAATGATGTTGAAAATATTGTTCAGTATGACAATGGTCGCAATCGGTCGATTCATATTTTCACGAATTGCCAAAAGTGCGACTGCGGAGGGGTTATTAGATTGAGCTAATTGTCTTACTTTCACAGTAGACACAGAAAATAGCGCTGTTTCTACACTAGAACAAAGCGCTGAACCGAAAATAACAGAAATTACAACAAGAATCAGCTGTAACATACTATTTCCCAGAAATGGGAATGGAAAGTTGGGTAAGTGGATGGCATAAACAGGTGCTATTTGTCTTTGCTCTTACATATCATACAAGAGAATTTATATTGTAATACTGTTTCTCAAACATCTATGTTTTTTAGCTATTTTACATTTTTGCGATCGCTTCATCTTGCTAAAGTAATAATTTCTAACTGAAATAGTAAAAAATAGTTTAAACGTATATGGAGAAAAAACTATAGGATTACTATTTGATTTTTGAAATACACGTAGGGGAGCCACCCTCGTGCGTGGGTTTCCCGCGTTGAGAGGAGTGGCGTTGGGCACTGCCCACCAAATCTAAGTTGTGTTAGGCACTACCCACCCTACAAATCTTTAGATTTTTTCAAAAATCCAACTAGATTTCTATAAACAAAATCATGACTTTAGATAGAGATATTTTTGTAGGTTTTCATTAAAATACTTTCTAGCAATAGTATAGCAAAAAGGTGTGATGAATTTTCAAAAATCAGTATCGGCAGCATGGGAAAAAGTACAGGACATGATTAATAGTTTTATCATCATGCTGCCTAATATTGTGTTGGCATTGGTTGTCTTTATTTTGTTTTGGTTTGCGGCTAGAGCAATTCGGTTTCTTGTCAGACGTCTTACCCGAAAGTATCGCTATGCACGAAATCTAGGGCTAGTTCTCGGACGTTTATCGCAGGGAGCTATTATCTTAGTCGGTCTCTTTGTCGCTTTATCGATTGTTATTCCAACATTTCAAGCGGGCGATTTAGTTCAACTGTTAGGTATTAGTGGAGTGGCAATTGGTTTTGCTTTTCGTGATATTTTGCAAAACTTTTTAGCAGGTATTTTAATTCTCTTAACTGAACCGTTCCAAATCAATGACCAAATTATCTTTAAAGATTTTGAGGGAACAGTAGAAAATATTCAGACACGTGCCACAACTATCCGAACCTATGATGGTCGGCGTATAGTCATTCCTAATGCTGAACTGTTTACAAATTCAATCACTGTCAATACAGCCTTTGATAACCGCCGCTTGGAGTATGACATTGGCATTGGTTACGGTGACAATATTGAACGGGCGAAGGAGTTGATTCTGGAAGCAATGCATAGTGTGGATATAGTTTTGAAAGACCCAGCACCTGATGCATTGGTTATGGAGCTTGATGAAAGTACCGTGAACATTCGCGCCCGCTGGTGGGTAGCTCCACCGCGAAGAGCAGATAGTCTTGATTCAAGGGATAAAGTCTTAACTGCTATTAAGAATAAGCTGACAGCTAACGGCATTGACTTACCGTTCCCCACTACACAAATATTGTTCCACGACCAAACAGAGGAAACAGATGGCGATCGCTCTCGTCAGCGTGAGGGATGGCCAGCAGGAAGGGGTGAAGTGCCAAAACCACGTAGAATCAGTGATTCTCTCAAACAGCTTGCTCAAATGCGATCGCAACGAAATAGCAATCAACCAGATGGCAACGGTGACAAAAATCGACAGATTAACTAACCGTTTTACTAATTCCACCAAAGGTAGGTTAATTCAGGAAAATTATCTTATTTGCAAGAATTTAATGATTTATCTTGTGGGATGGACATTCCTCTTGTGGGACGGGCATTCCTGCCTATCCTGTTAATCCAAACGATATATGCGACACCATAGTAGCAAGTGAGCCTTACAAAATTTCTGAGGAATTTATGAAATTCTAGAACCTAGATATCTCCAGAAATTAACCCTGCGTTATCTACAATCGTTGTAGAGACGCACCATGGTGCTTCTCTACATTCTTTGTCGGATATGTCTACTTATTGTTTTGCAAATAAAAATCATTCTATTATACTTAATATATAGTATTTTATTTTACTAGAAATAGCGTTACTGAGTGTTGGCATTATAGTTACAAAGGACGACCTATCGCAAAGTTGACCTCTGTTTTTCCTGGTACAACTTATATAAACTTTTCCGGAATTGTAGAGACTTAAACTGAAGCCATTAAAAGCACTCGATAGTAGAAACTAAGAGCAAAACAACAGGATAGTTGGCATAAAAGTAACTATTCAAAACAAACAAGAGTAGGTGGGCAAAAATAAATGGAACTATGTTAACTGTCATCAGTCATTAGTGAATAGTCATTTGTAAAGAACAAAGGACTAATGATAAAGGACCAAGGACGACTCTCCTCAGTTAACTTTATTTGTACCAACTTACTAACCACTATTCTTAAATTCAAATTAAGGAGATTAATCACATGGAAACTCTTAACCAAAATGACAATTTTGGCGTATCTTCTCTTAAAAAGAAGGCGGCTATTGCTGCAATGTTGTTTGTGACAGCAACAAGCTCAGCATTTGCAGCTGGTATGAGTCCGGCTCAAGCTGGTTACGAAATAAGCGGTAACTATCCTAGCTATCCTAGCCACCATTATCGCGGAACCGGTGGTCGCCGTGCCCCTGTTCGCACACTACGAGTGACCGCCCCTATTGGAGTGGTTATTCGTTCGGGTCCGGGTTCTGATTATCAAAGAATCGGCAGCATACCTCAAGGACGCTATGTTAGAGTCAGTTATTCTTCTGGGAACTGGGTAAAAATTGCTGGTGGTCCTGGTTGGGTTCATTCTGATTATCTTGGTGGTACTGGCGGTCGTCGTCCCCAGACTTACACGCTACGGGTGAATGCACCTGTTGGAGTGGTTATCCGTTCAGGTCCGGGTTCTGATTATCAAAGAATCGGCAGCATACGTCACGGAAGTTATGTCAGAGTGAGCTATTCTTCTGGAGACTGGCTCAAGCTTGTTGGTGCGCGTGGTTGGGTTCATTCTGACTACCTTGACTAACCTCAGTTCGGGATAGAAAAAGGGGCAGGTGGTAAGCTGAAAATATCAAATTCAGCAACCTGCCCTCATTTCCACCCGTGACAAATTGACAAAATGCGCTGTTTCTTAATCTGTCACGGTTGCCTCATTTCTACTACACAATTAACACCAGGCATTTTGAAAATTCCGTAAGCACAGTAATCACCTTCAGAATCAATTAGCAAGGTCTTTTGCAGCGCTTGCATATCAGGGTCGCCCTTTGAGACTCTGATTGTTGTTAAGTTTAGTTGTGGTCAAGCTGCTTGAGATTTCGCTATGGAGAGCGCTCAAGCTTGTGGTATGGTAGACTGCACTGATTCGCGTTGGTGCAATAACTCAAACCATTGACTTAATTGAGGATATTCTTGCTGCCAATCATTGCCAAATCTCAGACTGTAATAACCCAATCCTGATATGGCTGCAACATCAACAGCACTGAAGGTTCCGTTTAATAGGTAGGTTTCGTTGGTCAACTTTTGCTCAAAAACACCCAAAATGCGATTGATGGTGGACTGATATTTAGCTTGGATGTCTGAATCAGCTTGATGTCCTTTGCGAGTTTGATACCACAATCCTACAGCATTGTCTATCAAGGTGTCTGCTAACTCTTCCCCCTGACGACAGCGCAAACGCTCAATGGGATTGCTGGGGTAAAAACTGGGTTGAGGATAAGTCTCGTCTAGATACTCCACTATCAAAGTTGAATCCCAAACCCCTCTCCCCCTCTCCCACTCCCCCCCTCTCCCCCTCCTCTTCTCTCCTCACCCTAGCCACCGGCAATCCCGGTACTCCCGGTAGTGTAATTAGTTATGGTGCTACACCGCAAGTGTCCGCTATCAAAGGTGATTTGGGTGGTGCGGTGTTGTGGAATGGTAAGACTACGACTGGTGTTGGTAATGAACGTTACACCTTCAGTTTGAGGTCGGGCGAACTCAATTCCACCGCGACAGGTATTGTCTTGGTTGGTGTGGATGTTACTGGAAGTAGTGTGTCTGCTCTCAATGGGTTGACTCCGGTGGTAAGCCAATCGGGTTATGCTTTATATGCGATCGCTAAGACCGGATTGAGTTTAGTTGAAGTCGCTAGTAACGGAACGTATAATTTACAACTAACAATCGCCGGAGATATTAACCGTGATGGGTTAGTTGATGGTGTTGATAGCGACATACTTGATGTAGCAATTCTTAGTGGTAGTTATAACGTGGGTTACGACTTCAACCGAGATGGTGTATTAAATGCAGCTGATGTACAGATTTTGGGTAGTAACTATGGTTTTAGAGCTAATCGTGCGCCCGTTGTCACACCAACAAACGTACTTACCCACGTTGATTTAGATACAACGGTGGCGTTGAATAAATTAGCTACCGATCCAGAAGGAGACCCAGTATTCTTCCGTATTGTAAGTACAGAAAATGGGAATGCAAGCTTAACGGCAGATGGAGAGTCAGTATTGTTTACACCCAATGATAATTATTTTGGGGCGGCGGGCTTTACACTGGTTGCAGATGATGGATACAGTACATCCACACCCGTGAAAGTGGATGTCAATGTCAGCAATGCAGCGTTGATTAATCTTGATTTTGCCAAACGCGGCTTGCGGTTGGATAAAGGTGAGAGTACTGAGTTGGTTGTATGGGGCGATTTTGCTGACCAAGAAGACGTAATTCTGCCTTACTCATATTTGCAGTTTGCCTCAGATAAGGAAGCCGTAGCGTCAGTATCAAATGCGGCTAAGGTGACTGGATTGAGCGATGGGGTGTCGGTTCTCAGTGCATCGCGCAATGGTATTACAGCAGTAACTGCACTTCGAGTGGGTGAGTTGTTACCTACGAATCAAGAACAGTTGTACGTTTCAATTGCCGAACAGTATGGTTTGAATCTATACCCAGAAGCCGTTACCTTAACTCAAGATATGACCCGACAGTTGTTGGTTGGTCTCAATGGTGTCACCTCTTCTGTTGATTTGAAGACAGAGGCTAAGGGGACTCGTTATTTTGTGAGCAATTCCAACATCCTAGAGGTGAGTCCTGATGGGTTGATAACTACGAAGAATAACGGTATCGCTTCAGTGACTGTGATTCACGGCGGGGCGGAATTTGTTGTTCCCGTGCTTGTTTTGGCTCCATCTGTCGGTTCTGCAAACATTGGTAAAAATGGCGGTGCAGTAGAAACGAGCGATGGCTCTTACCAAGTTATGATTGCACCTGGTGCCTTAACTGAAAATACCGCCGTTAGCATAAAGCAAATAGGTCGTTTGGAAGACTTATCGCTTGAAATGCCAAAAGACTTTGAGTTTGTTGGTGGTTTTCACCTCGAGTTTAACGACGACCTGTTAGATGTACCAGCACAATTAGCGGTGAAAGCACCAATAGGATTAGCAGAGGGTACAACCGTCTACTTTATGCGAAAAGGTGCGCTGCCTGATGCAACTGGCAGTTGGAAGCCAATTTGGATTTCTGAAGAGTACGGCATCGTTCAAAATGGTTATATTCGCACCCAATCGCCACCATATTCCGGTGTTGTACGTCCTGGGGAATACATGATGGGTGTTGGTGGTAATGGTGGTGTACGTCTGGTTAAAGGTAAATTGACCATTATTCATGGTTATGGTGTCCCGTTCACCGGGTTTGGGATGGTTGACAGAACTCGCGGCTTTGCCCATAGGTTTGTAGATACAATCAAAGACCCAACCAACTCTGTTGGAGAGGTATTTTCAAGCATTTTTGGATTTTCTACTACCTACGATATCTCTTCGTTAGAAGTAGTGGCAGTACCTGCAGTGGGTTTACCTGTAGTCTCTTCAACTGGTGTTCAACGCTCGCTTGATGGTTTTAGCTTTGAAACTAAACTTAACATACCGACTCCAACTGGCTCTAATCCTTCATCCGCGCCCGTTCTGACGGAAGTGTCTTTAAAAACTCAAACCGAAACAATTAGTTTTGCTGACCCTGTATTGTTCTTAACAGGCAGCAATATCTTAATCGAGCGACAAAAATTGAACGATGAAAAAGGCAGCCGTTTTGAGGACTTAATTGTTAAGTTCCATATGGGCGATAGTGCTTATGAAGGTACGATATTAAAGGACTATAGCCGCAAGCTAGAGGACAATCGCTTTGAGGTTGCAGTTAAGGTGCCCAATACGGTTGTTTTAGCTGACTCAAGGATTGCGATTACACGCACGCAGAATGCATTGGTAGGTCAAAATGGTACGCAGCCAATTTACGAAGAGGTGAAGTACAACAGCAACTCAATTCAGCTAGAAAGAACAGGGGAATATGTATTCGGTACGCAGAGATTATCAGATCTAGTCTCTGTTATTAATGCTGGCAAAACTCAAGAGTTACTCTCCGATTTGACTAAAGGTAGCAAAGACCTACTACTAGCTCGTATTCCTGTGGGTTCTGATGATATAAGAGATCGCCCCCGCGATATTGCAATTACAAATAGCGGTAGTCGAGCCTATGTCACTTTAGAAAATTCAGGTCGTGTCGCATTAATCGACACAATGATGTTGCAACAAATCGACACCAATCCTACTTCAAAAGATATTGTAAACCCAATCGAGTTGGGTAGTGATGCATCGCCTCGCTCAATAGTGATTGACTCTCAGGATAGGTATGCTTACATTGCTGATAGTCGTATGGGGGTTATTTACGTACTTGATATTAACCCAGGATCGAAAAAATACCATAAAGTTATTGAAAAAATCCAAGTAGAACCTGCACCTTATGGTTTGCGGGAGATGGCAATAAGTGCTGACGGTCGTCGCTTGTTTGTTACTGCACCTAGTACTGTTTTTGCGAATACTATCCCACAAGCAAAGAGCCAAATTATTGTCGTCAATATCGACCCGGATGACAAACCTGTTAAACCCACTCAAAATACAAAGAATTGGCACAAGCAAATTGGTAAGATCGAAGCTGACCGTATGGTTGAAGGTATTGCAGCAGCTCCGTTTGATATTAGTGGTCAAACTCCAGTAGCCAATAAAATGGTATTTACCAATCGCCAAAATGATAGAAAAGGCTATGGTGTACTGGAAATTATTAATAATAACCCCAATAGTTTTGCTGCTGTAACTCGCTATGCCAATTTACAACTTGGTCCGGCAGATGATTACTTTGATGTTAATAATGCAATCTCTGTAGCTGTTACCCGTAATGGCAAGTATGGATTTGTGGTTGGTAATAACGGTGGTCCTTTCCTTCAAAACGGAGCAATTCGGGAAGATGTTGATGGGGTACAAGCAGGAAGTAATATTGGTATTATTGAAGACCCATTAGGAGAAAACCCACGTTTAGTTGCTGCAACTCGTCCAATTCCCCTTGGCTTTGCAACTGATTTGGCACTGTCAGGAGACGATAAATTCCTCTATGTTGCTAATCCCAATGGTGTAGGGGTGCTCACTTATGATGTCGAGCAAATTATTTACACGCTGAAAAATCCTGGTGAGTTTAAAATTGATTGGTTAGATAGATCGGAAAATTCGCGTTACTACTTGACCCAGAATTTTTTTGGAGCCAATATAGAAATACCTGAATTGCCTGGTATCAACACTAGGAATGCTAGCCCTAAAGATTTTCTAACAGTACCAATCGATGATATCAATCCGTCTATTAGCGTTACGGCTGATTACGGGATTATTAAGGAAGACCGCGCTAGAAATCAGTTTACTTATGGTGTGCTAGAAGTACCCGATACTACTGGTGGATGGACTCAAAGCGATCGTGGTTCCATTGGTACTTATGTTTCTAATCTTGCCACTACTCCACCGGATTGGTTGGATTTGAAACAGGTACAGTTTAAAGGAGCTGCACAATCACCATCATCGACTGGAGCACTTGGAAAACCTTTCCCTGGAAAACCTATATCTCCTATAGTTCTGCTCCCGATTTTGATCTGGGAATTCATCAAAACATTTGATGTTGTTGAAGTTAACCTCACAATCAGTACACACCCAGAAGGTTCAGGTCTTTTCCCAGGAGAAGACGGCTTTGTGGAAAGACCTGGTAGCCCTGTACCAGAAGATAAATTAAAGAAAACCCGCAAAGATGGAGTAGACGACTACAATCCCTACCGAGTTGTAACAGCTAGTTGGACAGCATTAGATTTAACGGCAAATTTCGGTCAGTGGAAGATTGGCGGAGAAACTATAGCAGGGTATTACAAAAATAATGAATTTCCCTTTGCCGAAAAACTTAACCTGACTGCTGGACAGCAATACTACTGGGGTATTGAAGCCAAAAGTCGAACTAAACGTGGAATCAAGAAAGAATCTGGAGAGTTCTATCTCCCATTACCATTACCAGCCACTGACACCTCCAAAACTTATAGTAGCGTGACATTTTTAGCACCTGATGGTGTTCCATTTGACCCCAATGGACTTTTAAAAGCTCAAAAAATGGCTGACAGTATTGTCGATGACGTTAACCCGAAAACAGGGGAACGTCTTGACGGCACAGTGATGCAATACCTACCTTCTACTGGTGAGTGGCAACTGCTTTCTGGAGATAAAGGATTTGGTAAAGCTTTAGTATTAATAGCAGATTGGAGTGCAGATTCTACAAAAGAAAACTATAATTCCGGTTTTGCTGAAGGTGCGGCAGATAGTATGTTTGCTTCTCTAGTTACGTTAAACCAGAGTTTTGATACAACTCAAAAGGATGCCATCTTCAATTCATCAATGCACTTTGTTGGCTTTGGTCGTGGTGCAGTAGTCAACAGCGAGATTATCCAGCGTCTAGGAACTTTCTTTCCAAAAGAGAAATATCCAGATATGTTCCCTGACCTTCAGATGACAACAATAGATCCTCATGATTTTGAGCAAAATTTGAAGGGAGAAATCAATAATTACTTTGACCCCAAAGTTCAGGTTTGGTCAAATGTTACCTTTGCAGATAATTACTATCAAACAGCCACAAATAGTCATCCTAGAGGACGGGATATTATCAATTTAATTCCAACTGAGTTGCTACCACCAGGTACTAAAACCAATGAGAACAGAGCGGATTTATCAATTCATCTTGGAGGTAAAAATAATTCCGACAATCGAGTTGGATTTACATTAGAAGATGACAATAAAAATCCTCATGCTAGAACTTTGTCTTGGTATAGTGGTACTGCTAACTTGAGTTGGGATGATCTTAATTCTCCAATTCATCGGCGACAGGGGGATTTCAGTTATAGCGATTTATACGATCCCAATTTCCCTGATGCCAAACCTTGGTATCAAGTTTACCACGCAGGAAATAATGTTGTTCCTGGGCCTAATCCAAATCCAGATCCGATTTTAGATTTACCAAATCCTCCAATTGAAATAGATTCAACTTTACAAACGGAGGGTGTTGGTACAGGCTGGTATTATTCTGTGCTGGGTAACGGTTATAACAAGCGCCAAGAGCTACCAAAAGTAGAAAGTGTACGCACTCCGTTGATTTTTGATAATACTTCTCAAGCTAGGATGCGTGGTGATTTTGCAGTACCTACACTCTTTAATGGCAATTTTGATGCGATTACTAATATTATGGAGAAACAGCCCATTCCAGGTTGGTCTTTACACAACGCTCCAGAAGTAGCCAACATACCTTTAAGCAATTCACTGACCATAGAAGACTTAGTAGATTGGCTAAAACTTAATTCTTTACAAAAACATCGAGAAAAGTTGAGATATGATGATTCTCAACCTAATTATGCTTTGGAACTAGGCGCTGGCGAAAGTATTACACACAACCGCTTTATTGTACCTGACTGGGGTGTTTTGCGATTTGACCTACACGTACCCAACCCTGGTAATGGCAGACTCAAAGTCTCCATTAAAGAAGCTGACGCTAACATATGGCAAGAATTAACTCCTATCGATTTAAATCTGGCTTATGACCCGCACACACTTAATCCAAATGATAGAAATGAGAAAGGTGAACTTCAGTATTTCCGCAAAAATGCAATCGGTTACTATGATTATAGCAATGGTATATATAGCGACCCATATAGCTATAAACTTGCTTATGCTACAGAAGGTTTTGAAACTTTCCATTTAGATATACCAGAGTACTTGCGTGGTAAATCAGCATTACTGAAGTTTGAATTGGAGGGGAATAGCATAATTTATCTAGACGATGTTTTCTTTAGAAGTGTGAATTTAAAACTAGATAATCCAGATGATGCTAGACCTAATGCAGTAAATAATGCAAATAACTATTTAATTGAAAGACCGCAGTATTCCTTGTCTTATAACAATGAAACTAAAGGTGCTAATTGGGTAAGCTGGCAGTTAAATAAAGCATGGTTGGGAGATGTTCGACGTGGACCTAAGAAAGACGAACCTAACGACCCATATCATCCGTATGTAGAACAAATACCCATTGCAAGTTATGGAAATAATTATGGAAGAAATTATCCCCCTGGCTTTGATGATGATGGTTTAGATAATAATTTTCCTGAAAATCCTGAAAGTATTAAGCCTGTCGATGCTACTTTTAGTCCTCTTGCCTACAGTAATCGGAATCCATTAACTTATCCGTGGGTAGCAGACCAATCATTACCTACTGAATGGATTAAAACTCAAGCAGCTGACTATTTAAATAACACTTTCTATTTACCAGGTAGGGCTGAAAAATATGCAGACAGAAGATATGAAAAAGGACATATAGCACCAATTAATGACCGCACTCGAGCTTTCAAAGATGCGTTGTCAACTTACATTACAACAAATTTATTTCCAATTCAGCATTATGTGAACAAGACGCCTTGGAATAATCTAGAAGGCGAAAGTAATAGTTTTGTTAGTAAGAATAATGTAGAACTTTACATTATTGCAGGTGGGGCTGGATACAACCTTGAGAGGAAATATCCTGATGATGCTTATCCAACCGGTCATCCCTTTGAAGATCATCCAGATCCGCTTCCAGGTGTAGTAAGAAATTTAGTCGCAGTAAAAGAAAAAGATGGAAATTTAATTTTTGAGAGAGACCGATTAGGCAGAATTTTGACAAGAAATGGTGGAGATGAAGGTAAAAATTACTTGTGGTTAGAAAATTCCAAGCAGATTGGGATACCAGAGTTTTTATGGAAGATAATTGTTCCCTTACGTCCTGGTCAAGGACTTGCAGATATTAATGAGAACACGCAAATTGTTGCTGCCATAATGCCCAATGTAGACCCTAGAAAATTCCCAAATAATCAATTAATATTAAAGAATGGTACAGTTATAAATCTAAGTAATCCTGGTGTATGGGAAACCTATGCAGTAACAGTAGACGATGTGGAAGAACTAACAGGTTATAACTTTTTTTCCCAACTTCCTGAGCAACTTCAGAATGTTATTGAGGCACGTCGCAACACAAATTTTGCACTAAATGCGCCTCTTTTAGCAGATACTGAGAATCACTTTTCATCCTTCTCCCCTCAGCTTTCGCTTTCGCACAATAAACTCCCAAGCATCTTTGAGGAACTCTCCACTGGGCAGAATAATGTTATTCCCAGCAATATCGTCTGGATTAAACCCGATGGCTCCCGTCAAATCGACGTTCCATATACCTCCACTACTGGTATCATCCCAAATCATCCCCTCAAAATTAACGTTCCTCATGTTACATCCAATGAAACTGATGTAATTCAGTCGAACACCTTGGAGAGTAGCCCCTTCAAGATCGACGTTTTTGAAGAAAACAGTCGTCATATGGGCATCGTTCAAGTTAACTCCTCTCCAGTTGGCACACTCGGAAACAGCACCAGCAAGATTAGCACGGCACAGGTTAGCCCCTTCCAAATTTGCCAAGCTGAAGTTGGTTTCCCTCAAGGATGCCCCACTCAAGGACGCTCTACTCAAGTTAGCTCCTTCCAAATCAGCGCAATCCAAGTCAATTCCAGACAAATTAGCTCCACTCAAATCAATCCTATTCAGATTCGCTCTACTAAAACATCTTTCCCCAGCAGCGTACCTTTCCAACAACTCTTTAGCGTCCATAATTTAACTCCCTCATCAAATAACACGTATAACGATAACCTACTCAACTTATGGTCTACCCCCTTAGACCCTACCTTGAATTTAAGCTTTCAAATCACCGACCTTCCCACTGGGCAACTAGCTGAAGCCCAAATTACCAAATTTGACTCCTTTGGTCGCCCCAATGGAGGAACCATCCTCATAGACGATAATGCCAACGATGTTGGCTGGTTCATTGACCCCACCCCCTGGGAAAACAGTGAATTCTCTCAAATCCTTACTGAAACTGCCTTCCGTGCCACAACAGGTGATGCTGTAGGTAAGTACGACCTACTGACCACCGTCCTCCATGAAATGGGGCACCTGCTGGGCTTAATCAACGGTAACCCAAGATTTGACCGTCACGTCCAAACTGTTAACGGCAAGCGCACCTTCGTGGGAGACAACTTTAGTGCCACCCTCACGAATGATGGTAGTCACTTAGATACTAAAGCGCATCCATTCAGTTTGATGAACACCACATTATCACCTGGTGTTCGCAAAATCCCATCGCTCTTAGAACTGCAAATGCTCAATGCCATCCGTAGTGACACGGTTGCCAACAGCAGCATAGCAGGATTATTCGCACCACTGGTCTCCACACTATTGGTAAGTATCCTCAACGGTGATTTTAACTCAAAAGACGACTGGTCAACTAGAGGCGCTGCCAATATTATTGAGGGACAAGCAGTACTAACTGAGGAATCTCAATTACTGAGCAACTTCACTCAAAGCTTCATTGTCCCATCTGGAGCAAAATACCTTCAGTTCACCATCGTTGATAGCTTCTTGGGAACAAACGATATCGCTCCACCCGATGCTTTTGAAGTTGCTCTCCTTGACGCACGCACCCTCACCCCCTTAGTTGGCACTCCCACCGGTCTAACCCAAACCGATTCCTTGTTCAACCTGCAACACAACGGTCAAACTTACTTCAGCCCAACTGTCAGCGTCGCTGGTGCTAGCAGTTCTGGCTCGCACGTTGCTCTGGACACACCGCGTACTGTGAAAGTAGATATTAGTAGCATTACACCCGGAACCCTTGCCACCTTGTACTTCGACCTCTTGGGCTTTGGCGCAAGAGATGGTAAAGTCGTTATCGATAACGTGATGTTACTGTCAGACGACTTCATCGCCCCCATTGCCAATGATGACACCGCCACCACCGCTCCAGGACAACCCGTAGCGATCGCAGTTCTAAGTAACGACAGCGACGCTGACGGTACAATCAATCCCAACAGTATACAGATTGGCGCTGCCCCAACGAAAGGTACCATCATTATCAACAGTGACGGCACTATCATCTACACTCCCAACCGCACCTTCATCGGCACTGACACCTTCACCTACATTGTTGCCGACAACGATAGCGCTATTTCAAATGAAGCGACTGTGACAGTGACAGTCAACAATGTTGCACCCACCATCTCAAATATTGCAGTAGAACGCAACCTCAAAGAAGGTATCGCCGCCACATTCAGCGCCACTGCTACGAACAATGGGAATGATACCCTGACCTACACTTGGAATTTTGGGGATGGCAGCAACCCAGTTACGGGACAAACTGTCAGCCATACCTTTGCTGACAATGGCACTTACACTGCAATGCTCACGGTGACTGATTCAATGGGCGCATCTGTCGTTCAAACGCTGCCACTGAATGTCAACAATGTCGCACCTACTGCTCAAGCACTTGACGATTTTGCAGTTAATGAAGGAACTGCGATCTCCGTGAACGGTAGCTTCACTGACCCAGGTATTTTAGATACCCATAGTATTAAATGGGATTTTGGCGACGGAACTATCTTGGAATATACTGACACTCTCCCCCACTCCCCCACTCTCCCTCTCCCCCCCTCCTCTTACCTCAACCCAACCCATACATGGACTAACAACGGCAACTACACAGTCACTTTCACTGTGACAGATAATGATGGTGGCGTATCGAGTGATACAGTTAGTGTAAGAGTCAATAACGTTGCACCCACCATTACCAATCTATCGGGCGACACCACCCTCAACTCTGGAGCAACTGCCAACTTCCGCGCCAGTGCTACCGATAGAGGTAACGATACTCTCATCTACACCTGGGACTTTGGTGACGGTAGTGAGGTAGCCACGGGTCAAAATAGCAGCCACATTTTTACAAAAGCTGGAACTTATACAGTTACCCTGACAGTAGTCGATAGTGATGGTGCTTCCACTCAAGAAACATTAACTGTCAATGTCAACAATCACGCTGTACCTTTGATTACAGATATACCAGTGCCCAAGAAGGTCTACCAAAATGACCCAGTGGCATTTACTGCTAGCGTGAGTGCTGCTGATGATGCAACATTAACTTACCAATGGAACTTTGGCGATGGCACACAACAAGTTGTGGGGATCTCACCCACCCACGTCTTTGCCCAAAGCGGTGAATATACTGCCACTCTCACAGTCATCGATGCGACTGGTGCATCAGATACCAAAACAGTGACAGTCTACGTTGGTAGCACTTCCCCATCAACTGATTTGGATGAGATGGATTTTCCTGATGGGAGTCCGGAGTTTGACGAGATTTTTGGTGAGTTAGAAGACTTTGATGAGATTTGGTCCTAACAAACTCACTTCATAGGGGGCAAATTTCCCCCTCTCCTACTCCCCCATTCTGATTCGTGCTGCGTCAGGTAAAACTCTACAAATAAAAGTGGCTGCCAATGACAGCGATCGCGATCAACTAACCTATTGGGCTCCTAATCTTCCTGGTGGTGCGGTATTTGACCCCAAAACTGGTATTTTGACTTGGACACCCAATTAACGCATACTGGGCTGACCAACGTAAACTTTAAAAGGGTTGAGAGTCACAAATAACCGGGTATCCATTACCATAGCGCTGGCTCCAAACTGCACGCAAAGCTCGGGGTTGGGTGCTTTGGTATCAATGAATTCTCTGCTAGCGACGTTAGATGGAGTAAATGTTGCTGTGGAGCTAAAAGCGATACCAATGCCAATACCCAAAACAAATACCCCTGCCAAAATTGCGATGGTAGTGAGATTAAATAAAGGGGATTGAAAAATAGAGGATTTAGGGGTCGTTGTAGGTCTTGGAGGGGTAGCTGTTCTGCTAGCGGGTTTACGTCTCATAAGTGTTTAATTAAGTTTACGTTTAAGACAGTCGGGAGTGGTTTTAACTTTGCTCCCTCTTTTAGTATGCCCTGAAAGACAAAATCAGCAAATCTTCCAGGTAGCATTGCATTTTCATACCATTCGCCGTTGATGTATCAAGAATTGTAAACTGATTATTATAAAGAAAATCTTACGTTTATAAAAATCAAGTGGCAACTCAACAAGTGCTGTTCTTAAACAGGGGTTTTAAAATTTCACACCTTCAAACGCTCCTAGCGGATAGCCTCACAGTTTTTTGGGGGGATTGGCTTGAGTTACGTGTACGACTTGTACAAATTGCTTCATCAGGGCTGATATCTCCACTAATATACATTTTAGCCTTTGGTTTTGGTTTGGGTAGCTCGATTAAACCCGGAGTTGGAATAAGTGGTAACTTTAATAATTACTTAGATTTCATTTTGCCTGGGATGGTAGCATTGTCATCAATGACAGTCAGCTTTGTTGGAACAACATTTTCCATCTGTGGCGACAGGCTCTTTACCAAAAACTTTGAGGAATTGTTGCTTGTTCCCGTGCATCCCCTTGCACTACATCTCGGAAAGATGCTAGCAGGAGTAACGCGGGGGTTAATGACTTCCCTCGGTGTGATTGTAGTGGCATTGGCTTTTACAGGTAACTGGCGTTTTCTCCACCCACTCTTTCTGCTGATACTATTTCTTAGTTGCGCTGTTTTTGCAGGGTTGGGAGTGATTGTGGGATTGACTGTAAAATCACTCGAATCCGTGGGGCTTTACAACAACTTTATTATTATCCCCATGTCTTTTTTGGGAGCAACGTTTTTTGACCCCAGTACTTTACCAATTGCTTTCAAAGTTGTTGTTTACTTATTACCCCTCACTTACGCCAGCATTGGATTGCGTGCAGCAGCTTATTTGCCGTTGTCTAAGTTTCCTTGGTACAGTGTACCCATTTTGTTGGTAATGGCGATCGCTATTTCTTTGCGCGGTGCTTACCTGTTTTCACATCAGCAAGATTGAAAAAATTTTCTACCGCAGAGGGATGCACTCTCAACACAAACTGTTCTATGCGAGTGCATCCATTATCTGCAGTTTAACGGGCATCGGCGTAAGTCCCCCACTATACTCGGTACTCCGGGTTAGTGGCGGGATATAAGCCGGACGGCGACGAATGCATCTTTCCCCAAAGGTAAACCGTAGGTTTCAAGGGGAAAGATGTATGAGTCGTCGTGAAAATTTTCCGGAATTGGGTTACTATGAATAGTATATAATAGTAAAAGCCTCACTAAGCAGGTGATGACTAGTGTTGAGACGGGCTGTAAAAGTACGTTTATACCCGACGGAGGAACAAAAACAGATACTAGCACAGCATTTCGGCTGTGCTAGATGGTTTTGGAATTATGGGTTAAATAAGTGTATTGAAACCTATAAAGCAACTGGCAAAAGCTTGTCTCAATCTGGTCTGAACTCCATGCTGCCAGCACTTAAGAAAGAGTTTGAATGGCTTGGAGAGTGTTATTCACAGGTATTACAATCTGTGAGTCTTAATCTATCCCGTGCTTATCAAAACTTTTTTGAAGGTCGTGCAAAGTACCCTAAGTTCAAATCTAAGCATCATCATCAATCCATTCAATACCCTCAAAAGGTAAAACAAATCGATGATTTTTTGAAATTTCCAGGCAGACTTGGAGTAGTTGAAGCCAAAGTACATAGACCATTAGACGGCACAATTAAAACAGTTACAGTCAGTGTGTATCCTTCTGGCAAGTATTACGCTTCTGTGTTAATGGAATATGAAGGTGAGAATCCTGCATCAAGTACAGATGGTAAGGTGATTGGAATTGACTTAGGTATTAAGGATTTTGCTATTACTTATGATGGTGAAAAGACATCAAAATATAGTAATCCTAGGCATCTAGCTAAACATGAAAAGAATTTAGCTAGGAAACAAAGAAAGTTAGCTAGAAAACAAAAAGGAAGTAATCGCAGAAGAAAAGCATCAAAGTTAGTAGCTAAGGTATACGAACGAGTTAGCAATGTCCGCCAAGATTTTCTACATAAGTTGTCACGAAAAGTTGTAGATGACAATCAAGTTGTAGTAGTCGAAAACCTCAACGTCAAGGGCATGGTTCGTAACCATAAACTAGCAAAAGCAATATCTGATGTAGGATGGGGAACCTTTACCAACTTCTTGGCGTACAAGTTAGAAAAAGAAGGTAAGGTTTTGGTGGAAATAGACCGATGGTTCCCCAGTTCTAAACTTTGCTCTAGTTGTCATTACCAAGTTGATGAGATGCCGTTAGACCTTCGTGCATGGACTTGTCCTAGTTGTCACACTCACCATGATAGGGACCAGAACGCCGCAAAAAATATTAGGGCAGAAGGAATCAGAATGCTAATCTCCTCTGGGACGGGGGAGCCTGCCAGTGGAGGGGATGTCAGACCAAATCGAGGACGAAAGTCCAAGACAAGGCAATCCCCCGTGAAACTGGAAGCCCCCATTATACCCGGTACTCCGGGTTAGTGGTGGGTAGTTCACAAAAGTAATATTGACTACGCCGAACTACTACTCTCTCCTTTGATTACTGCTGCACTAATAAGGTGTGCCAAACGTAAAGCTTCTGGAACTTTGCCGCAGTCAGTCAACTTGTGAGTTTTTTGGAGTGCGGGCAAAAAATCAAGACTAAGTTTCTAATATGGAATTAAAAGTAGAGACGCGCCAAGGCGCGTCTCCTATTACTGTTCGCCCTGACAACCTGTCGTTAACTAGCTAACAGAGTCTTTTGTAAAGGCATCCAACGGAAGGAGCGATCGCCACCCCTTTCAATGACAACTTTCACTCTTGGTTCTATGCTAGGTAGAGTTGCTAAGAATTCAACTTCTTGATCGGAAAGAATGTGCCCTTCAATAATCCATAACACCAATCCCTTTGATTTTGGTGGTAGTTGTTCTAGCTGAGAGGTGACTATTGGCGGAACGTAGTACACATAACCTACAGCCGCACCACTACCCGTACTTTTCTTACCAAGATGTGGAGGTCTAACACCATGAACTCTTGTGAGATAGGCAGCTACATCGCCCAGTCCCTTTGCAGACAAATTGAGGGCAACATAGCCTGCTGCACGGAGTCGCCTTCTGTAGCGACCTTCAAAACCTCCTTCTAGAGGTACGTACACACCAAGAGCACCGTGTTTCTCCAAATCGCGAATTAAACCATTGCCGGTGGTAATTAGTGCCATAGATTTATCTTTATTTCTATCCCACTTTGATATCTCTATTATTAGACATTAGTCATCAGTCATCTGTTATTCCTCTTGTCGGTTTGTCCCCTCATCTCCTTTATTCCTACAAGAGGCGTGCTACAGTAAAAAAAGTTAGAAAAACTGTGGACAAAGATAATTCTGTGCGTTATATTATTGGATCGTGAGATTTAGTCAATAGTTGCCATTGTGTTTGCCATTTTGCCCGGTTTTGCCATCCCAGGTGATGACAAAGTCCCAATTGGGATATACTGGAAAGAATGGTTTTAAAGACTGGTAAACTAAAGAAGCTAAGTTACAGCTTATTGGTTGGACAACCAAGGTTAGTCTAAGGTACACAGTACACTCAGTTCTTAGCCTCTGGAACAGACCGGAAAACCTTAAAGATTAGTTTAAGGTTAGCAGTAGGGAAAAAACTGAGCAAAAATGTTGGTTTTGGCATTGTGTGAGTCTCAGTTGATGGATACTGGGTAGCTGGCTGCCTAAGTCCCGAATCTGCAGTAAAAAAGTGCCAAGGCAACTCCTAAAGATAAAAGAGTTGCTGCACGAAACGCAAAGCTCTTATGCCTTGCATCAAATCCAGAAGTAAATTCTTCCATATTGGAAGAAAGTTCTGGCTGTTTTGGTGGGAAACAAACACAAATCGGATTCACCAAACAGTAGGGACAGTTGTGGAGATCCAAAGAAGTTGTAACTGTGATTACCTAGCAGATTCGACTTCAGAGATCAACCAAGAACAGTTGAAAACGCCCTTGTGAGGGTATGGGAAGCTGTTGTCTAAAGTCCGATGTGAACGGAAGCAAAGTTAAGTAAGGAGAGCCAGTAACTGTGTCTGTCGGTATTCTCGGCACCAAACTGGGCATGACCCAAATATTTGATGGTGATGGAGTAGCACTTCCTGTCACCGTCATTCAAGTAGGACCATGCACCGTTACCCAGGTTAAAACAAAGCAGACCGACGGTTACTCCGCCATCCAAGTAGGTTATGGCGAAGTAAAGCCAAAAGCACTGAACAAACCAGCGTTGGGACACCTTGCCAAGTCAGAAGCCCCAGCACTGCGTCACTTAAAGGAATATCGCATCGATAATTCTAGTGATTATGCTTTAGGTCAAGAGATTAAAGCAGATATTTTTAGTGCGGGTCAAATTGTAGATGTAATTGGTACAAGTATAGGTCGCGGTTTTGCGGGCAACCAAAAGCGCAACAACTTTGGTCGAGGACCAATGTCCCACGGTTCAAAAAACCATAGAGAACCGGGTTCGATTGGTGCGGGTACAACTCCCGGTCGTGTTTATCCCGGAAAACGGATGGCAGGACGTTTGGGAGGAAGTCAGGTGACAATCCGCAAATTGACTGTGGTGCGAGTAGATCCAGAACGTAACTTGTTGCTGATCAAGGGCGCTGTTCCTGGTAAACCCGGAGCTTTAGTAAATATCGTTCCAACAAACGTGGTTGGTAGAAAGTCATAAGTCGATCGCCAGACGGACTAATGACTAATGACTAATGACTAATGACGAAGGATTAAAAATGTTTGAGTGTGTAGTCAAAAATTGGCAAGGAGAGCAAGTCGGACAAAAAACGTTCGACTTGAAAGTTGCCAAGGAAACAACGGCGTCTCACGTCGTGCATAGAGCCTTGGTTAGACAAATGACTAATGCTCGCCAAGGAACAGCCAGTACAAAAACTCGTTCGGAAGTTCGAGGTGGTGGACGCAAACCCTGGCGGCAAAAAGGAACTGGTCGAGCACGGGCTGGATCTATTCGTTCGCCATTGTGGCGCGGTGGTGGTGTAATCTTTGGACCAAAGCCCAGAGATTATGAAATTAAGATGAACCGCAAAGAGCGACGCTTGGCGCTGAGAACAGCATTTGCCAGCCGCATTGATGATTTGATTGTAGTAGAGGAATTTAGCGATCAAATCCAGCGTCCTAAAACAAAAGAGTTAGTCGGCGCGATCGCTCGTTGGGGATCGAACCCAGAAAATAAAACTTTGTTGATATTGTCAGAACGCACTGAAAACGTCTATTTGTCAGCCCGTAATATAGAGAACGTCAAACTGCTTGCAGCCGACCACCTCAACGTTTACGATCTACTCCACGCTGACAAGATTGTTGTTACAGCAAAAGCTTTAGAAAAGATTCAGGAGGTCTACGGTGGCTAAAATACCCCAGCAATTTGACCCCCGCAAGCTCCCGGATCTTGTACGTCGCCCAATTGTGACTGAAAAGGCGACTATCTTGATGGAGCAAAATAAATACACTTTTGAAGTGACTCCAAAAGCGACCAAGCCAGAAATCAAAGCGGCGATCGAAGACTTATTTGATGTCAAAGTCTTAGGAGTCAACACTGCAAAACCACCACGCAGAAAGAAGCGTGTTGGTAGGTTTATTGGATTTAAGCCCCAATACAAGCGAGCTATTGTCACAGTGGCAGCTGGGGATGTAGAGAAGATAAGACAAGTTCTATTCCCAGAGGTTTAAGAAAATGGGTACTCGTTCTTTTCGCCCTTATACCCCCAGTACTCGCCAAGTCACCATTTCTGATTTTTCGGAAATCACGAAAACCGAACCCGAAAAATCCCTGACGAGATCGATCCATCGTGCAAAAGGTCGGAACAATCAGGGGCGTATTACCACCCGTCACCGTGGTGGTGGGCACAAGCGTCTTTACCGCATTATTGATTTTAAGCGGGATAAGCGCGATATCCCTGCTAAGGTGATAGCAATTGAATACGACCCGAACCGCAATGCACGGATTGCTCTATTGCAATACGAAGATGGCGAGAAGCGTTACATCCTCCAACCAAATGGAGTGACTGTAGGCAGAACAATCATTGCAGGTCCTACTGCGCCCATTGAAGATGGCAACGCTTTGCCCCTGTCTAATATTCCCCTGGGTACTAGCGTTCACAATGTGGAATTGAAACCGGGCAAAGGCGGTCAAATCGTGCGGGCTGCTGGTGCTACGGCTCAGGTTATGGCAAAAGAAGGTGATTACGTAACTTTAAAGTTGCCTTCTACTGAAGTCCGCATGGTACGACGCGAGTGCTATGCGACGATTGGACAAGTCGGTAACCTCGACGCTAGAAACCTCAGTTCGGGTAAAGCTGGTAGAACTCGTTGGAAAGGTCGCCGTCCTCAAGTTAGAGGTAGCGTGATGAACCCAGTAGACCACCCCCACGGAGGTGGTGAAGGTAGAGCACCTATCGGTAGATCTGGTCCTGTCACCCCTTGGGGTAAACCTGCTTTGGGTATGAAGACTCGCAAACCCAAGAAAGCTAGCAGTAAGTTGATTGTACGCCGTCGTCGTAAATCTTCTAAGCGCGGACGTGGCGGACGTGAATCATAAGAAAGTATGAAGTATGAAGTATGAAGTATGAAGTACTGTTCATGCTTTATTCTTCATGACTTTATCCCTTATCCTTTATCCTTCATCCTTTACTATGGGTCGTTCTCTAAAAAAAGGTCCTTTTGTTGCCGATCATCTTCTTAGAAAAATTGAGAAGCTCAATGACGCTAACAGAAAGGAAGTTATTAAAACTTGGTCGCGGGCTTCCACAATTTTGCCCGTCATGGTAGGTCACACCATTGCTGTTCATAACGGACGGCAGCACGTCCCTATTTTCATAAGCGATCAGATGGTGGGACATAAATTGGGCGAATTCGCACCTACACGTACCTTTAGAGGTCACTCTAAGAGTGATAAAAAATCAGGCAGATAACTGTCAATTGTCCTTTGTCCTTTGTCTTTTGCGACTGACAAATGACAAATGACAAATGACAAATGGCAAAGATGGAGAAAATTATGGCAACTGATACTACTGAAGTGAAGGCTCGCGCCCGTTATATACGTATGTCTCCCCTAAAAGTGCGTCGCGTATTAGACCAAATTCGGGGACGCTCGTATCGAGAAGCACTCATCATCCTGGAATTCATGCCTTACCGCGCTTGCGAACCAGTATTAAAAGTATTGAGAAGTGCTGCAGCCAACGCAGAACACAATTCTGGGTTAGATAGGGCTAGTTTGGTCATTACTCAAGCTTACGCGGATCAAGGTCCGGTGTTGAAAAGATTCCAGCCTAGGGCGCAAGGTCGGGCTTATCAAATTCGCAAGCCAACGTGTCATATTACTGTAGCTGTTGCCGCAGACCCCAACGCAACTGCTGATGAATAACAACTAGCGCCAAGGAAGAAATTGTAGAGGAAGTATTTGTGGGACAGAAGATACATCCAGTAGGTTTTCGTTTGGGAATTACCCAAGAGCACCAATCGCGTTGGTTTGCAGACTCGAATCGCTATCCAGAACTTCTTCAAGAAGACCGCAAACTGCGTAAATATATAGAAGAAAAGCTGGGTAGATACGCTCAAAACAACGCTGGAATTTCTGAAGTGCGGATTGAGCGCAAAGCAGACCAAATTGATTTAGAAGTTCGGACGGCTCGACCTGGTGTCGTAGTGGGTCGAGGTGGGCAAGGTATTGAATCTTTACGTACTGGTCTTCAACAATTGTTGGGAAGCAATCGTCAGATCCGCATTAACGTAGTTGAAGTACAACGAGTTGATGCTGATGCTTACCTGATTGCTGAGTACATTGCTCAACAGTTGGAACGCCGGGTTTCCTTCCGCCGAGTGGTACGCCAAGCTATTCAACGGGCTCAACGTGCTGGCGTACAAGGTATTAAGGTTCAAGTGAGTGGTCGTCTCAATGGTGCGGAAATTGCTCGGACAGAGTGGACTCGTGAAGGTCGCGTACCGCTACATACTTTAAGAGCTGACATTGACTACTCTTACTGCACTGCTAAAACCGTTTACGGTATTCTTGGCATTAAAGTGTGGGTGTTTAAAGGCGAAATCATTCCCGGACAAGAAGAAGCTCCCGTAGCGCAAGGCAATCGCGACCGTGACCGCGATCGTGACCGCGACCGCGACCGCGACCGTCCTGGGTCTCGCCGTCAAAATCGCCGTCGCCAGCAATTTGAAGACAGGTCTAACGAAGGATAAAGGATGAAGGATGAAAAATTAAGGTTTCATACTTCATAACTTTTGACTTTATACTTCATACTTCATACTTCACACCTGATTAGTCATGCTAAGTCCAAGAAGAACTAAATTCCGCAAACAACAGCGCGGGCGAATGAGCGGGCAAGCCACCCGTGGAAGTACCCTAAACTTCGGTGATTTTGCTCTCCAAGCTTTAGAACCGGCTTGGATTACCTCCCGTCAAATTGAAGCATCCCGTCGGGCAATGACTCGTTATATCCGCCGGGGTGGTAAAATCTGGATTCGTATTTTCCCAGATAAACCAGTTACCATGCGTCCCGCAGAAACTCGTATGGGTTCGGGTAAAGGTTCTCCAGAGTACTGGGTAGCTGTCATCAAACCTGGAAGAATTTTGTTTGAAATTGCAGGCGTACCCGAAGCAACAGCCCGTGAAGCCATGCGATTGGCTGCTTACAAACTTCCTATCAAAACTAAGTTCATTAAACGCTCTGAAGAAGAGCAACAGCAACAGGTGTAGGTTATGGCTCTTCCCAAAATTTCAGAAGCAAGAGAATTAACTGACGAACAATTAGCTGAGGAAATTATTGCTGTTAAGAAACAAATGTTTCAATTGCGCTTGCAAAAAGCAACTAGACAGTTAGAAAAACCTCACCAATTCAAACACGCCCGACACCGCCTAGCTCAATTATTAACAGTAGAAAATGAGCGCAAACGGGCATCTTCAAATCAAGCCACTAATGAAGCAGAGTAGGGAATTATGGCAGTAAAAGAACGAGTGGGCTTGGTAGTGAGCGACAAAATGCAAAAAACGGTAGTCGTCGCCGTAGAAAACCGCTCCCCCCATCCCAAGTACGGCAAAATCGTCGTGAAAACCAAACGCTATAAAGCTCACGATGAAGAAAATCAGTGCAAAATTGGAGATCGCGTTCGTATTCAGGAAACAAGACCTTTGAGTAAAACCAAGCGCTGGACGGTCGCGGAAATCCTGTCTACTAAAAACAGCGATGTAAAGAAATAGTTGTTAGTTAGCTAACAACAGAGAAAGGGAGATAAACAGTGATTCAACCCCAAACTTACCTCAATGTCGCAGATAATAGCGGTGCTCGCAAACTAATGTGTATCCGCGTTTTAGGCGCGGGTAACTGTCGTTATGGTTTTGTGGGCGATAGAATTATCGCTGTTGTCAAAGATGCGAGCCCCAACATGGCTGTCAAAAAATCTGACGTTGTCGAGGCAGTGATAGTTCGCACTCGCCACAATATACGTAGAGACAGTGGTATGAGCATTCGCTTTGATGACAACGCTGCAGTCATCATTAACAAAGATGGAAACCCCAAAGGAACACGGGTCTTTGGACCTGTCGCACGGGAACTGCGTGATAAAAACTTTACCAAAATTGTTTCTTTGGCTCCGGAGGTGCTGTAATGGCAACTAAAAAGAAGAATCAACCCAAGTTCCACAAAATGCACGTGAAAGCAGGAGACACAGTGCAGGTGATTGCTGGGAAAGACAAAGGCAAAGTGGGTGAAATTCTCAAAGCCCTTCCCCAAGAAAGCAAAGTCATCGTCAAAGGTGTCAATATCAAAACCAAGCACGTTAAACCCCAGCAGGAAGGGGAGTCTGGACGAATTGTTAACCAGGAATTCCCAATCCACAGTTCTAACGTCATGCTTTATTCTACAAAGCAAAACGTTGCCAGTCGTGTTTGCTACACTTTCACCAGCGAAGGGAAGAAAGTTAGAATGCTCAAGAAAACTGGCGAAATTATCGATCAATAGTCAAAAGTCATTGGTCAAGAGTCATGAGTAAAAAAGCAAATGACCCTCGTACAAGTGACAATGGACACTCATAAAAAAGACCGTATTCCCTGACAAAGCCCAGGGAAATTAAGGACAAAAGACTATGGCAGCAACAAGACTTAAAACTGTATACCAAGAGACTATTGTCCCCAAATTGATGAAGCAGTTTGAATACACAAACATTCATCAAGTACCAAAGGTGCTGAAAGTCACCGTGAACAGAGGTTTGGGGGAAGCATCTCAAAATGCTAAAGCACTAGAAGCCTCTTTAAGCGAAATTGCACTCATTACCGGTCAGAAACCTGTAGTGACCAGAGCAAAAAAAGCGATCGCGGGCTTCAAAATTCGTCAAGGAATGCCCGTAGGCATTATGGTAACACTCAGGGGCGAACGGATGTATGCCTTCCTAGATCGTTTGATTAACCTGACACTACCAAGAATTCGTGACTTTCGCGGTGTTAGCCCTAAAAGTTTTGATGGTCGGGGTAATTATACTCTCGGTGTCAGAGAGCAACTGATTTTCCCAGAAGTAGAGTACGATCGCATCGACCAAATCCGTGGTATGGACATTTCCATTATCACTACAGCGAAAAACGACGAAGAGGGTCGGGCGTTACTAAAAGAAATGGGAATGCCTTTTCGAGAGCAATAATGTTGATTTAAAGAGGAAAAGATGGCGGTTAACGACACAATTGCAGATATGCTGACGCG